>CAYJGK010000052.1:0-1090 GCA_964370065.1 uncultured Erysipelotrichaceae bacterium | reverse complement strand
ACGCTTAATTCATTGAATCGTTTGATTCCCCATGTTTGTAATAAATAGTATAATGTTGCATTAATAATGATGAATAAAACAACCACAGCATATAAGTAATGCATCACATCAAGTACTGTATATAAATATAATGGATAGAAAGCAATAAACAATCCAATTAATGCCATACCACCAAACATAGTTACGACAACTGGAAACCCTTGTTTGACCACTGCATTTTCATTAACCCAATTAAAGTTTGGTTTAAATAAGTTTAATAGTAAACCGAATAAAGCCATAAAAATAGAAATTAAGGTTGGGATTACAATCACTAGTAAAGCATCTAATAACGATAGTTCGAAAACAAAGATGGCTATGATTGCAAATAATAATCCTGATGGTATGCAGAATAATAAATGGAAACATAGTTTCGTATTTAATATTTGTTTAGGAGTAATCGGTAATGATTTAATAATCCATAATCGATTCCCTTCTAATGAAATTGTTGAGGCTGTAATTACATTTAACGAACTCGTAAAGGTAATGGCAGCTATTAGAAAAGCCGTTATAATTGCAGTAAATTCTGGTACTTGTGCTATCAGCATCTGTAATTGATCTAAAAATATACCATCTATTTTTAAATACACTAATCCCGCACAAGCCATTATTGTCATAATTACACCCATTGCCGCATTTAACATAATAATTGGATTATTAGTAAAATGTCTAAATTCACGTACTAATAAAGCCTTCCCTAATGTTTTTGAAGCCATTGGTTTTTCTACATACTCCATTCTTTTCACTTTAGGCTTCATAGTAGTTAAACGAATAAAGTTTTTCTCTAAGATACAAACCATCAAGATGAATGGAATAATCATACATAATAAGTATAAACCAAAGTTGACAAAATCCGTATTTTGAATTCCTTGTGCCATAAAGTATAAAGGTGGCAATGCCGTCTTAACTACTTGTGCAAGTTCTTGGCCTTGTTGTAATAATTCGATTATAAAGTTTTGCGAAGTGAAGATAAAGTAGAAATATCCCCCTAGGAAAAATATATATAATAAAATAATAATCATGTTTTTATGTTTAGCACGAGCAATAATCATCG
>CAYJGK010000051.1:0-1204 GCA_964370065.1 uncultured Erysipelotrichaceae bacterium | reverse complement strand
CATATTCAATCACAAACGTATTTGTTCCTGCGACTAATTTGATATTTGTATACACACTTTCATCTGTCAATTGTACAAATCCATTCGTTTCCGATTTCGCTGAGAATAATTGTCCGACATAATACGTACCTGTAGGGTTCGCTTTTTCGACTACTGTTTCTCCATCTTGTACCCAAATTGCTTGACCAAATGTTGCACTTCCTACTACTTCGTCAATGATTTCTTTATACGTTGTATAACGGTGTTCTACTTCTACCGTTACCGCCACTCTTCCATCACGTGTATAGTATAAGTTAATCACATTTTCATCTGCCTCTTGTGACAATGTTAACGTTTCTACATTCCCGGCTTTCGCTGCATATGTATTTTCTTCAAAGACTGTGAAGTCTTCTTCCTCTACTGTTATGATTTCTCCTTTGTACGCTTTTACTGCTGTACCTAAGTCCGATTTTTCGACTACTGTTGTTCCTGTTCCATCAGCGTTCATTACAGTTGTTTCATAGTATTTATTCACTACATATGTTGTTTCTTCTCGACTATCTTCTAATTCTTTTTCATATACGAAATCAATTTTGTTGGTTCCTTCACTATCCAATGTAATCGTCTCACTTGGTGTCACACTTGTTTGTACGAATCCATTTAAAATTGGTGTCGCTGTAAACGTTGTTCCATCTTTTCCTGTTCCTGTTACATTTTCTCCATTTGTTGTTGTCGTAACTAATTTGAATGTTCCATCTACTAATACCCATTCGTGTGTTTTATACGTGTGTGTAACTGTATAATTTACATCTGCACGATTATCAATCACTTCCTCATTTAGGTAATATAGATGAATCACATTGTTTGCACTATCTTTTGATAATGTAATCGTTGGATTAGATGTTAATGTTGTTGTATCATTCACTTTTAATGTTTCTTGATATGTATAACCTTTTGCTCCAGCTGTATCCTCTGTATAGCTACCATCTTTTAAGTTCACTCTAATAGCATCACTATTATCTACTGATTCTTGACTTATTGTAATCGTTCCATCTTGATTAATTGTTTCTTGATAATAATAACGGTTGATTTGTACATCTACTTTTGTCATTTTATAATACAATTTAATTACATTTTTGCTTTCATCTTCAACAATCGTAATGTTTGTCACAGTATCGTCTAGTGTAACATATTCATAGTTATCAAATGTTGTAACGTAGTTTGC
>CAYJGK010000050.1:0-1294 GCA_964370065.1 uncultured Erysipelotrichaceae bacterium | reverse complement strand
TTACTAGTGCTAATGCTCCTAAAATAATTGTGCTGTATAAGTATAACATCACATTACTTTCATCTCCTGTTTGTGGAGAGCCAGGGATATATCCTAATACTTCTTCCTCTACTTTGTTGTATTGTGCATATTCAATCACAATCGTGTTTGTGTTAGCATCTGCACAAATTGTATATGGTGCATTCGCTACTAACACTCCATTAGTCATAACTTCCATTACTTCAAATGTTCCATCAAGCATTTCTAATGTCGGTGTAAAGAATTGCCCTTTTCTTAAATTTGTATAAGTTGTTGCTTCTGTATCTTCCACTCGGCTTATGATTTCTCCATTCGCATCATACGTTGTATAGTTGTGGAATACTTCTATATCTGCGACTTGCATACTTACTTCTTTTTTGTAAGTAAAGTCAATGTATAAGATTCCATCTACTACTTCTTCGTTTATTACTTGTATTGTCTGTGTGCTTTCCCCTTGGTTTGTATAATCATATGGTACTTCACTTACACTAATAAACTCATTTAGGTATTTGCTATATGTTGTTTCTCTTGCTTGTGTTCTATTTTCTGTTTCTACTACTTCCCATCCTTCTCCATCTGCTGTTAATTGCTCTGTCATTGTTATATAAGTATCACGTACAATTACTTGGATTGGTGTTCCTCTTTCATCTACTTCATTACTATAGTATAAGTGAACTTCGTTTCCTTCTTTTGCTAATTCTACATTTTCATATGGTATTTTTCCTTGTTTAATCGGATCAAAACTATATCCTTCATAATCGACTTTACTCGTTACACCTGTTACGAATTGTCCCACATACCATGTTCCTGTTAATCGTTCTGTTGTCGTTTCATTTGTTTCACTAGCTACCCATTCAGAACGTACTTCTAAACCTGTCTTAGCATCTATTGTTGTTACATAATCTCCATAATGACGGATTATATCTACTGTTGTGGTTTGTGTTTCATCAATGTATCGATCATAGTTTAATTCAACCACTCCTCCTGTTGAAGCTAATTTAGCACTTGTTACATTAGATGCACTTGCTTCAAAGTTTTCTCTTGGTACTTCTGTAATCGTAACTAATTCTCCCACTTTTCCTGTATGCGTTTTTCCTTCTTCTGTATCAGTTGTTTTTTCATTTACAACTAATTCTCCTGCTTCATTAATATACGTCACATACGTGTTGTAATTGTGCATTTCTTTTAAGTCTGCTTCTTCTAATTCATTTGTTCTTGCTTCATATTCAATCACAAACGTATTTGTTCCTGCGACTAATTTGATATTTGTATACAC
>CAYJGK010000049.1:0-1391 GCA_964370065.1 uncultured Erysipelotrichaceae bacterium | reverse complement strand
AATTACAATGAAATTAAATGTTATAGGATGTGAATTAAATTGATATTTGCTAGACAATTTTTGTTTCTCAAGTTAGTATGAAGTTATAAAGCAGATATAGTTTTATTGTAATTTTAAAAATTTAATTCTGACCAAATGAATAAAATGATGTTAGGAGGTTGTTTCTAATTATCAAAAGTATAAAAGATATAAGAATCTACATGCAATGAAAGGAGAAATTGAGATGAAAAATCAAATGAGAAAAAAAGGTAGACTAGCTGCATTAGTGTTAACATTGATTCTATGCTTGAATGTATCATTGTTGACCATTTTAGCGAACCATGGTGATGCTAGTATGATAGCAACTTATTCAAGGGTAGAAGTGGTGGAAAGTCAAAAAGACACAACTTATTATTATGATGCAGCCGGTAACGAGGTAGGAGCAGATGATGACTACGTAGTAGCAGCTAAAAAATATGTAGAAGAAATCACAACAGGCGATTTGCCTAACGATTTCAAAATAACTTTAGAAGTAGAAGCTAGAGATTTGGAAGAAGAAGTGATAACGCCAAGTGAAAATATTTGGGTGGCTGTGGTGATGGATGGATCGAGTAGTATGAATGAAGCACTTGGCAGAGAAAGTAAAGCTTTTGCTTTATTAAATGCTGTCAAAACGTTTATCAGTGATTTTTATGATGTAGTTCCTGCTACAGGAAATAATAAAATGATAATGATTAAATTTGGTAGAACGGTCTATAGTTCGGGTATAACAGATAATCAAAACAGCTTAACTGAAATTGTAGAGGAGTGGTTTTCATCACCAATAAATGAAAATGTGGCTACTAATTTGCAAGAGGGTATTAAGGATGGAATGCAAGCGTTAGAAACTGCTCCACCTGATACAAAAAAAGTTATGTTGATTGTTACAGATGGACTTCCTACGTTAAGTAATTATATTACAGGTGATGTCTCTAGTTATAACACTAATATTTTATCTGATGAGATTGCTAAGGATGTTGTAGTAAATAAGAATCATAAAGTAACATCGTATAGTCATGTACCAAGAGACGACTTAGGAACGGGGTCATCCAATAAGTTAGAGGGTGCAAATTTTTATAAAGAAGAAAAATTTATAGATGAAGTAGAGACGGGAGGTCTTTATCCTTGGAGTCCTGGCACAGCATATGATACACATCTAGGAATAACAGATTATGATGGAGATGGACTGATTACAAATGGGGATGGTACAATTTGGCAAGCAGATCAAGCTAAGTTGTCTGATATTGAGATCCACACGTTGCATATTGCGGAAAAAATAGATGATGATGAAACTGCAACGGCATTAAGAATGATGAGAGATATTGCAACTGTTGGCTATTCAGGACATGTTGATAGTGGTATTAATTTAACGG
>CAYJGK010000048.1:0-1601 GCA_964370065.1 uncultured Erysipelotrichaceae bacterium | reverse complement strand
TCACGGATACGAATATCCTTTTCACCATATAGTGCTGCAACCTTTGTTTTCATTTTTTTCTCCTCTTAACCCGCTAATTTTACATATAATTCTTCTAATGAAGGGTCTTGTAAGTAGTTTTCTATTTCTACCACCTTAATGTCAGGGTATTTTAATCTAACTCTACTTACTAAATTTTTATGTGTTACCACAACATCCGTTCCTTCTGGTATTTTTTCAATTGCACAATGTGCTACATCGACATCAATATTCGCTGACTTTAATTTTCTCTTAAATGCATTGGCTCCTAAAACACTTGAACCCATTCCAGCATCACAAGCAAAGATAATTTTACTAATTGTTTCCAATTTCTGTGCATCAAATGTATTAGTAAAAATCGCTTTTCCTTCTTGCTTCATTTCTTTGGCTTTAATTGCAGATTTTTCATATTCATCATCTTTTCGTTTCGATGTTTTTAAAATTAATGATGCCGTTGCAAAAGTTGCTGCACATGCTCCTATTACACCAAGTGCCATTCCTAAGAAGTTACCTGGAGGAGTTAAAGCAATATAGGCAAAGATTGAACCAGGACTTGGCCCTGCAACTAAACCTGTTCCCAGTAAATCAAAGATGAATGTACCTGTAGCTCCACCAATAATCATGGGAATAATCATGATTGGCTTCATTAACACATAAGGGAAGTAAATTTCATGAATCCCTCCAAAGAAATGAATAATCATTGCACTTGGTGATGATTTTTTTGCCATACCTGTTCCAAACATTGAATAGGCAAGTAATAAACCAAGCCCACTACCTGGGTTTGATGCAACCATAAAGTAAATTGATTTACCTGCTTCTAACGCTTCTTGCATCCCTAAAGGATAATAAATACCTTGGTCAATTACATTATTTAAGAACAATACTTTTGCTGGTTCATTTATTAAAGATAATAGCGGCAAAAAACCAGTAGAAACCAACGCTTCTATTCCCGCCGTTACCAAATTGTTAGCTTCTAAAATAGCTGGTCCAATAATTGAATAAGATGCTAAACATATAAATAACCCAATAATTCCTAAAGAAAAATTATTAACCACCATTTCAAATCCTGTTGGTATTTTTCCATCCACTAATTGGTCAAATTTTTTAATAATGTAACCACTAACTGGACCTATAATCATCGCTCCTAAAAACATAGGAATTGTTGAACCTACGATTAATCCAAAGGTTCCTACTACACCGGCTATCGCTCCACGATCTCCCGCTACTAATTTACCACCATTGTATGCTAATAACATAGGAAGTAAATAAGTTATCATTGGTCCTACAATAGTACCAAATTCATCATTTGGCAACCATCCTGTTGGAATAAATAACGCTGTAATAAACCCCCACGTAATAAACGCTCCCATATTTGGGATAACCATTGCTGTTAAAAATCCACCAAAGGCTTGTACTTTTGCTCTACTAATACTCATTTTATACCCTCTTTTCTATTTTATAATTTAATTCATCAATCATCTCGATGCATACGTCTGCATCTAAACAATTATTTAACATTCTTATGACATTTTTACTGTCACTTTCTTCATAAAATTTTGTGGCGTCTTCGATTGATTTTCCTC
>CAYJGK010000047.1:0-1623 GCA_964370065.1 uncultured Erysipelotrichaceae bacterium | reverse complement strand
AAAGTATCTTTAGGATTATCAAATTTTTGTTTAATCATTGGTAAGAAAAATTGATTAACAACCGTATCATATTCAACAAGTTCAGTAATAAAGTCATTAAAGTATTCTTCAATGATAGATTCTTTTAAATTAATTTTACAATCAGTACAATAGTAGTAGTAATAATCTTTTCCTTTTTTCTTAGTTGCTTTACCACCAAGTATTCTTCCACATTTAGGGCATTTTAACTTTTGTAAAAATAAATAAGTTAAAGTCCTTTGATAACTTCTTGAATTTTTCTTCTTTTGTAATTGACATTCATCCCATAGTTCTTTGGATACAATAGGTTCCACAACATTACTATAATAAGTAGGGTGTTTTGTTCTTTTACCATGAACAAAATCTCCTTTGTATATTTCATTTTGAAGTATCGCATATATAGTTGAATCTCTCCAGTTAGTTTTGCCTAACACTTTTTCTTTATTAAATAGAGTGCTTATCTTTTGATAAGATTCACCAGAGTGATATAACTCAAATATTCTAATAACCACATCTTTAGTAGTTAAGTCGGGAACTAATTTTCTATTATCTCTTTTATAATCTAGTGGATTAGTATGAGGAATATGTCCTTCTTTAATAGCACCTGCTAGTCCTATTTTAGTTCTTTCTGAAGTTCTTTCAATTTCATTTTGTGAAACACTCATCATAATTCTAGTAATCATTTTGCCATTGGCATTGGTAGTATTTACTTCATCGTTGGCGCATATCAAGTCAGCTCCATATTTTTCTAAGTGAGTCATTATATTTTCCCAGTCATAAATACTACGACATATTCTATCTAATTTTAAAGATACGATAGCATTTATTTTCTTATCTTCAATATCTTGCATTAATCTTTCAAATTCAGGTCTTTTATTACCTTTTTTAGCACTAATACCAGCATCTTCATAGTAATCATATATTTCATATCCTTTATATTTACAAAGGTTCTCTAAATGGAGTTTTGTTCCTTTAAACTAAACCCCTCACGTTTTTGATCTTCGGTCGACACTCTTAAATATAGTCCACATATTTTTTTATCTTCTTTCATAAATTCTTCCTTTCCAACAAAAAAGAGGAGTCAAAAAACTAGCAAGTAGTAATTTGACTCCTCTTATAATTTAAGTTTAATATATAATTTATTTGCATAGTAATCCCTCCAAGTTATGACGGATACTGCTTGTCATTGGTGTCTATAATAAACTTAAAGTAGAGATTTGTCAAATCAATTTACTTAAATAATCTTTAAGTTCAGTTAACTTGATACATTTTGATAAATTATTAACATATATATCAGTAGAATAATTAAATACTAAAAACAAACAATTTTTAATAATAACTCTATGAGGCTCTATATATGTTAAATTAGTTTTATCAACTTTTCTAATACTTCCATTATAAATAGTAGGGGTAGTATTATTAAATTCACATATAATCTCTAATTTCTTTTTAAGTTCGTATTCAATAGGAATTTCTTGTTTTATAATTTTTAACATTTTAACCAACCTTTCTACTAGTTTTTTTATGAAAACACAAAAAAACCAATCTTACGATTGATTTATATCTAAATGTTCAGATAATTCCGAACAGATTCGTCATTGGAGC
>CAYJGK010000046.1:0-1715 GCA_964370065.1 uncultured Erysipelotrichaceae bacterium | reverse complement strand
TCAACAAAGTTATCAATCGCTTGATCGTTTTCAAAAACTTTAACTCCATTACCAGGCAAGTCTCCAAAATTCATTGAGAAAGTATGCATATCACTAGTGAATCCATACGTCAGTGGATTCGCAGCAATACGTGCCAAAAATTCTTCATTTGTTTCGTCAACTGCTTGCGTGATAAGTGTGAATTGAGGTAATAATTTAGTTGTATTAACCCACCAAGCTGAATTGGCAGCCACTCCAGCAATTTCCCCATCTGTATATCCCGGTCTTAAAAGAGGAGCATGTAGGCTCATTTCATTGGCACCATAAAATTCTTGATTAGGTCCTAGAGTATCCACTATAACATAGTTTTCTACTTGCCAGTCTTCTTTTCCTGCATAATAATCCGCTAGATTTTTTCTATTGACAGTGATTTTGTAAGTTCCTTTATTGGTCGTTTCATCATATCCAGCACCTATACTTTTCGTAAAATCCTCAGGTATATGTGGACTTATACTAGGGTATCCAGGACCTATTGGTTCTTCTCCTCCTTCCGGGTTTGGCGGAATATAAGGTTTTTCTTCAATATTTAAATCTTCAAATATCGTTTTATTATTAATCTCTATCGTAGTAGGTACTTTTTCACTTGCCCAATCGATTTTTGCTTTCGCTTCTGCTGAACCACCTTTATACGAAGTATGTTTAGACCCTTCTTCTGTTAATGTAAACACTAATTCAAAAGTATTAGGATCATTTTCTTTAGCCCTTAAAATATAAGTAAATAAAACGGTTCCATTTGTATCTGTAATTTCTTTATGTAATCCATCTACTGTTGGGCTAAATTTTAAGTTTGTTGAGGTGAAAGATATTATAAAATAATCACCCTCTTTATATTTATCCATAAATCCATCTTGAGGAATATCAAAAAAGAAATTAAAGATAATCGACGACCCATTAGCTAATTGTAGCTCTTCATTTGATATAACACCATCTTCATATAATGGTATTTCTATACCATTCCATTGTTGATAATATACATAAGTGTCAGTAACCTGTACCACATTACTAAAATCGACGGCCCCTTCTCCAGCTGCTTTTACTTTAGAGTTATTTATAGTAACGTTTGTAATAGTTAGTATAAATGCTAGTAAAATAACTAATAGTTTCTTATTCATAATTAATTCTCCTTTTTCTGCTATTTCTTTATGGAGATGAAATATTAAGGTTATGAAAATAAATATAGTACTTTCAATTCATTCAAATTTTTATACAATTGCCTCAGTTAGAATAGTCATATAAAATAGGTACACTAAAAAATGTGAATTTAGTGCTTTATTACTCCTTCAACCAATTTACTCTATACAAAAATTTCGTGCTTTAATTTTCATCCATTGTGATTAACCCAATTTCAACCCTTTTTTTGAAATTGTCCTTTTTTGAAAACCGACAATAAAATCATAGCTAATTTATAGTTTCATATTAACTTTTAAATGAAAGTGAGTCAAGTAAACTATACCTCTTTCATAATTACCGTTACATATGTAACGCTAATTATTTTTATTTTTTGCAAGCACACATAAAACCTTTTATTATTCACATACTGCAAAACTATTATAATAGCAATCATTTCCTTCTCGTATCGCTTATTACATTACTATTCTTATTATCGTGATGTGAAGAATTAAAAAAAGTGTATGATGTTTTACATCATACACTTAACACTTTTTATGCTTTTGTCT
>CAYJGK010000045.1:0-1800 GCA_964370065.1 uncultured Erysipelotrichaceae bacterium | reverse complement strand
ACAGTTCCCCATTTATTGTCGTTTCTCTTGCATAATATTCCCATTTTCCTTCTACTTGGCGTTGTAGCTCAAAGGTTGCATCTGATAATAGTGTATGATTTTCATCATTAATTTTAAATAAGCGAATGTTTCCACTATTTACCCCTTCTACAAAGCCAGATGCTGTTTTAACTTCCACTTCAGCATAATCAACTAAGCGTTCTGTATCACCTACTGCAACAATTGTATTATTATATGTTTTCCCTGGTACAACATCCATGTTCATGTGAATACTATAAGCAATAACATGTCCATTTCCATATGAATCGATTGTGATAGTTTCTCCTAATCCATTATTCATAGTATGTTCTCCATCGTATCCTAATGCTTTCATCAATACCATTAATTCCTCTTCTGTGTAGCGATTTTTTGCACGCAATATCTGTTCAATTTCATCGTTATCTTCGCCATAAGTCAATCCGTTCTTACCAATTGTTCCTAAGTTAATAATAAGAGATTGTTTATCTAAGCTAATTCCCATCGTTGGAACACTCGCTTCTTCAACTGCTTTTTTCCATTCCTCATAAGATTCACTTGCCAATTGATCTCTTCCTACAATGGGCCCACTATATTCTTCTTCACCACGAACTTTACCTGCTATATAATCACCTGATCCATATAGAACACTCATATTTCCATGTTCATCAGCAGGCCTGAAAATATTAGTGCTAATGAAAATCCCTTGAAAATATTGGTCTCCTTGTACTGTGTCATAAATAACAACATTTTCATGAGTTTGAACATCATCATGGTTTTCATAAGTCATAACATCACCTAGCATATCTAACCCAAAACTACCAATCCATTCTAAGCGAGTACTTCCATTAGTATGAATAGCATATTTGATTAAATCATCTTTATTTCCTTCATACCCTTCAGCAGGAAAGTCTTTTTCAATTTCGGGAGGAGTCGTATCTTCTGGATCATTAAAGGTAACATTTTCAACTGTGATGGAACCAAACTGAATAGGCTCTGTTACACTTCCCCCTTCCAGACTGTCTACACTTCCAAACAGTGCAAATCCACCACTGCGGTTTTTTAAAGAAACAAAATCATCACTCGCTATGAAAACTAATTTATTTTCTTCATCCACTGTCCAAAATCCCAGTACACTTTCACCATAATATAAATCTTGATAAATTGCCGGATTGGGATTGTTTGGATGTGCATCTTCAGCATCTAATACATTGAAATTGAATGAAAAGTGATTCGTTGGTAATTGAATCACAAAATAATCTGATTCATTTATCACTTCATCTAGTACTTTCCAATTAATTATTAATTCTACCGCTGAGCCACTTTCAACAATACCGGGTTGTGTCACTAACTCATTATTTTCAATAAATAGCTCATCATCTAAATTCATTGTTACATTATATGTTACGTGTTCTGTAAAATCATCACCTAATTCGAAGTGATTCTCTTCAACTAACTCAATTTGTGCATGTGCAAGTGTATTAAATAACATGCTACCTAGCATAATTACACATAAAAACACTGCTAATATACCTTTTTTTCTCATTCCCTCACACCTCTTTTTTCTTTTATATACTACATTACTAGGCAAAAGTGTTGAAGTTACATTTATCATATTTTATACACAATCATTACATATGTCACTACATAATTCACATAAATCATATAATGTCGTTGATTCGTTAATAACTCATCATATGCTAACTGAATAAATCTATGACCTAATAAATAAAAAAGTGTATGATGTTTTACATCATACACTTAACACTTTTTATGCTTTTGTCT
>CAYJGK010000044.1:0-1856 GCA_964370065.1 uncultured Erysipelotrichaceae bacterium | reverse complement strand
GCGAGGGGGAAATGGTTTTTATGAAATTAGAGAAGTAATAGCTGAACAGATTGGAATAGACTTAGAGCTAGACTTGGTTACTGTAGAAGAAATTATTTTGATAGTAGAGTAGAAGATATTGTTGAATTTGTTGAAGGAAAGATAGAATAGGATGAAGAATGATAAAATTTCATCAGAAGACTTTAGTTCATTGCTAAGATGCACAGCTTCCCACATAAGGGGTTTCTTTGGAAAATGTACATCTAAGTGATAGTCTGCAGTCATTAGCATACTTTATGAATAAAAAAAGAGATGACGAAGAGCAGAAACAACTTTTGCGAAAGAGAATACAAAATCACATTTTAATTTAAGGAAAGAATGCTAAAGCTTGATAAAGATTAAGAATATATTAATAAGGAGAAATAAACATGAAAAATTTAAAAAAGAGGATAGCCAATATTTTAACTACTGTTGTTATACTATCACTTCTTACAACAACAGTAATTATACCGGAGCAGGTTAATGCCGCTACAACACCAACTAATGTAAGCCTTACGTTTGAAGCAGGCACGTTAACTGTGTCACCGAATGAAGCAGGGAAAGACATAAAATCGGCTTTGCAGGAATATGGTTCGAAAAATGATGTTACTAAGATCGTGCTTTCAGATAGAATCGTAGCCCCTTCGAGTTCTTCGTGGATGTTTAATGGCTATACAAAGTGCGTAACTATTGAGGGGCTGACCAATTTGGACACCTCTCAGACAACGAATATGGCATCAATGTTCAATTCCTGTTCTGGATTGAAAACTCTTGACGTTTCTAATTTTGACACCTCAAATGTACAATATATGACATCCATGTTCTCGGGCTGCACGAGTTTGGAAACCCTTGACGTTTCTAATTTTGACACCACAAATGTACAATATACGAATGCCATGTTTAGAGAATGTTCTGCTCTGGAAAATCTTGACCTTTCTAACTTCAGCACATCAAAAGTTACATCGATGCAAAATATGTTCTACGGCTGTTCTAGCTTGCAAACTCTTGATGTTTCTAATTTCGATACCGCACGGGTAACAAATATGCAGTCAATGTTCAATTTCTGTTCTGGATTGAAAACTCTTGACCTTTCAAATTTCAACACTGCCAATGTTACGACAATGGAAAAAATGTTCGCTGGCTGTAGCAGTATTACTACCCTGGATCTTTCTCATTTTAATACCCCAAAGGTTACGAATATGCGAGATATGTTTTCGGGTTGCAGAAATCTTTTGGATCTTGATATATCAAGTTTTGATACCTCAAACATTGAAACCATGTATGATTTGTTTGATGCCTGTCCTTTGCTTTCGCTGAAACTTGGTGAGAACTTCGCTGATGAGGTTGAAGGAGAAGATGACTATACGCGTGAGGTAGGTCTATATACCCCAAAAAAAGAGTTAGGTTATGATGGAACTTGGACTGATGGAGATGTTGTTTTTGCCCCTGCAGAGATTCCTAATAACAGAGCAGCTAGATATTATCCTACATATACGGGAGAACCATTTACCATTACCTATGACCTTAATGGGGGAGAGAACAATAGCTCTAACCTTGAAACTTACACTCCTGTATCTTACAATTTAACATTTGCTAATCCAACGCGCACAGGTTATACCTTTGAGGGTTGGTACAATAGTGAAGACTATAGCGGTGAAACTATAATGGGTATTCCCCTTGGATCAACAGGAAATAAAACAGTTTATGCAAAATGGTCAATAGAGAATTATACTATTAGCTATGAGTTAAATGGTGGAACAAATGACACAAGCAATCCAGTAACATACAATGTTGAGTCTGAGGAAATAACGCTTGCAGATCCAGCGAAGCTAGGATAT
>CAYJGK010000043.1:0-2292 GCA_964370065.1 uncultured Erysipelotrichaceae bacterium | reverse complement strand
CATTAAGTTACAACTATTTCTCTATACAAGTGGTACATTTTTCTTGACCACGTCACTGCTACACAATTCGAAATTTCTATTTTATTAGGTAGGGTCGGAGAGTTGCAGGAAGAGAGTGAGATTTTAGAAAGAGCGTTGGAAATAGGAAAACAATTTCCTAAGAGTCAAAGAATGCAGTTAACACAATTTTTCGATAACATGAACTGGATAGATAAGAGTGGTAAACAATACGTCTATGCTAACTCACAAGCGCCTTATTTTAAGTTTAAAAGTTACCTTTTGCTTATGGAAGCGTTTAATTTAATATCAATTAATAAAGATGACACATGTGAGTTAACTGAGTATGCTAATAATATTTTAGCTGATGATATATCTTATCTAATAAGTGATTTGCAAAATCTTGTTAATAAAATTGGAACAGAAGAAGACGATAATGCGAAGTTGAATGATTTAATACTTTATCAACGAAATCCAGAATTAATGGAATTAGCGAAGAGTGATAAAAATTTCTTTATTAAAATGAATAAAAGAAGTTTAGAAAATCCAATTTATGATAAAGGGAAAAGAGTTAGAAACAGATTGATATCTGAATTAGCGAAAATAGAAGTTGACTATATGTGTCAATATGCAATGAGACATATTTTCAAAATGCCAAATGGAAAGTATTACTGTGAGTCACATCATATATTAGAATTTAGCAGGGAAAGCGGTCCAGATATTACAAATAACTTATTAATACTTGGTCCTGAAGCACATAAGTTACTCCATCATGCTAATAATGATGAAATCGAAAATGCGTATTTACAATTAATAAAAAACGGTGCATTAAACTTAAATAGATTCAAAGAGATGATTAATATTTATAATTGCTTAACTGAAAAACATATTGATATACTTTCTAATAAAAAAATAATTACAAAACTAGAAAGTATTGAATTAAAATCAATGCTTGCAGCATAAAAATGAATTTTAAACATAAAAATAATATTTCATTAAGTAGTATATGATGTTTGTGAAAAGATTTAATAATTTAGAAAAAAGACCAATTGGTCTTTTTTATTTAATATATAGTTTTAGTATCCCCCCCCCCGTGCTGCATGGGGGAAAGAACTTATAGAATTCAGTAACAAAAAAAACTCCTGATTGATATAATAACAATGGCTACCAACCAAAGTAAAAAAACAAAAAGGAGGGAGTGCATGAGCACTGATAATAGTTTATCACATACAAGGTGGAACTGTAAGTATCATATAGTATTTATACCAAAATATAGAAGAAAAATAATCTATAGGAAATTAAGAACGGATATAGGAGCGATATTAAGACGACTATGCGAAATGAAAGATGTAGAGATAATAGAAGCACATGCGTGTAAAGATCATATCCGTATGTTGGTGAAAATACCACCGAAATTAAGCGTATCGCGATTTGTAGGATATTTAAAAGGAAAGAGTTCATTGATGATACATGATAGGCATGCAAATTTAAAGTATAATCATGGAAATAGAACGTTTTGGGCAAAAGGGTATTATGTAAGTACAGTTGGATTGAATGAAAAACAATACAAAAGTATATAAAAGAGCAAGAAATAGAAGAAAGATTAAGAGATAATATGACGATTAAAGAATATATAGATCCTTTTAAGGATAGTAAGTAATGGTTACGGTTGGTGGCTTTAAAAAGCTCTTTAGAGCTACCGTAAGTAAGATGCCCTTATAGGGCGAAAATAAAACCACACATTTTACGTGTGGATATTTACTTATATATATTAAATATAGTAATAACAAATAACAGTTTTAAAGAAACAAATCATAAAAAGAGCAAAGGAATGTGAATACCCAGATGAAAATGAACAAAAAGGGGTTACATTTTTATTCATAAACAATATAATAGTGATAATTACTACGAATGTATAATTTATATATATATTAGTAATTTAGTGTATTTTTTTGGAAGTCTTAGCATTATATATCTTCTTCGAGGGAGAGGGGGATTATTTAGTAATTTCATGTAGATATAATATAGCGTCATCCAAGATAGTTGAATGATTTTTTGGAGGCGTCATGATATTTGTATTATGCATATATAGTATATTAATTGATTTCAATATAATAGCTGTCTTTTTATGCCAAAATTCATTTTGCTGGCAATCAAAAATTAAAACATATTCTATGAGAAATAATTACTGTGTTCACTATGAACTCGTAATTGTTTCTCTTTTTTTTATATATTTTTTAATATTACAAAATTGTAGAGGACCTCCAGTTCTCCTATCGAACATAAACGATCGAT
>CAYJGK010000042.1:0-3458 GCA_964370065.1 uncultured Erysipelotrichaceae bacterium | reverse complement strand
TAAATTCTGCTCCAGCTAATAATTCTGTTGCATCATCTGCTGCTACTTTTGTAAGTGATAGTGAATACAATGGAATGAACTCATTTGTTGCATTCATTGCAATTTCTTGTGTTCTTTGCGTTTCATCAAATGTAAAGTATGCGTATTTTTCTGTATGTGTTACACCTGTTCCACTATACACTGCTGAATTCATATCAAATCCTACTGGTGCTTTTGTTTCATATAAACGGTATTCACCTGCTACTAATCCTTCTGTATTCGCAACACTTGCTACTCCATTTACATCTGTTGTAATCGTTTGTACATCTATCCATGTTCCTGCTACATTACGTTGTAACATAAATTCTGCTCCAGCTAATAATTCTGTTGCATCATCTGCTGCTACTTTTGTAAGCGATAGTGAATACAATGGAATGAATTTATTCGTTGCCTCCATTACAATAGATTGTGCTCTAACATTTTCATCTAATGTAAAGGTTGCATACATACCATCTTGAAAGATGTTTGTTCCAGAATATGTAACCTCTGTTTTATCATAACCAGTCGGTGCTTCGCTTTCATATAAACGATAGTTTCCTGCTAGTAATCCCTCTGTATCCGCAATACTTGCTATTCCAGTTGCATCTGTTGTGATTGTTTTAACTGCAACCCAATTGATACCATTATTACGTTGTAATACAAACGTCGCTCCCTCTAATGCTTCATTAGTTTCAGCGTCTACTTTTTTAACTTCTAAATCATAAACTGGTATAAACTTATTCGTCGCACTTATTACAATGGCATGTCCTGAATCACTATTATCAATAGTAAAATATGCATGATCACCAGTATGTGTCACACCTATTCCACTATATACTGCTGAATTCATATCATACCCAAGTGGTGCAGTTGTTTCAGATAAACGGTACTCTCCAGTTGTTAATCCATCTGTTTTTGATAAAAGTGCTACACCAGTTTCGTTTGTCGTCATAGTATTGAACACTCGCCAATTTGTGCCATCATATTTTTCAACTGTAAATACTGCATTAGCAAGTAAATCTGCTGTGTCCACATCTGATTTTGTAAGTTTTATTTCATAATCTGGTTCTTTTTGGTTCGTTCCTAAAACAAGGATTCCTTCTTTATAAGTTTCGCTTATAGTGAATGACCCATCTGGATCCAAGACCGTTGTAATATGACCACTTGTCATTATTAATGTATTTTCTAAATAACCAGCAGGCGTTGTCGTTTCCACAAATCGGTACGTTCCATTTGGTAACCTTGTAAATTCTACTACACCTTCTGCATTAGTGAACTGTTCTTCACCATAGAAAGTATATGCTCCCGTTTCATCTTTAACTTGAAGCGTAAATCCTGCACCAACTAATGGTTCGCCAGTTACACTATCCTTTTTTTCTAATTTAGCACTTTGTGCTGAACCCGGCGCAATTGTTGCCTCATACATCGAATTTTCTAAGACAGCATAATCTTCTGTATAAATGACTTCACCACCTGGTTTAGTGTAAGTTGCATTAGCAGTATTAATATATTCTTTATGATTAATATTAGTTACTTTAACAGATAATGATAATTCATAATAAATTGGTGATAGATTAACAGGAGATGTTGATCCATATAAAAAATGTAATTGTGATTTCACTTGCTCAATCGCTTCTGCTGTATATTTCGTTGTTGGATACATTGTATCTACAAAACTATCAATTGCTGAGTCATTTGCAAAAATTTTAATTCCGTTCCCTGGTAAATTCCCAAAGTTCATTGAAAAAGTACACATATCATTGGTAAAACCATATGTTAAAGGGTTCGCAGCGATGCGTGCTAAAAATTCTTCATCTGTTTCTTCTACAGCTTGTTCAACAAGCGTAAATTGCGGTAATATTGGTGTTGAATTAATCCACCACGCTGAGTTTGCAGTAATCCCGGCAATTTCAGTTCCTTCATATCCTGGACGAATTAATGGCGCATATAAGCCAATATAGGAAGGACCATAAAATTCTTGGTTGGCTCCCAATGTGTCTACAACAACATAATTTTCTACTTGCCAATTTTCTTTACCAGCATAATAATCTGCTAAGTTACTTTTGTTAACTGTTAATCTATAAGTTCCTTTATTAATTGCTTCATCATACTCTAAAGAAACCCCTTTTGTGAAATCTTCAGGTATATTTTTATCAACTTCTGGATAATATGGACCAATTGGATCCCCATCTCCTGGATTAGGGGGTATGTAAGGCTTATCTTCAATATTTAAATTATCAAGAATTTTAGTTCCGTTCACTACAACAGTTGTTGGAACATCTTCAGTAGCCCAGTTAATGGTAGCTTTTGCTGAAGCTTTACCATTGGCATAAGATGTATGTTTGGACCCTGCTTCTGTCAATGTGAAAACCATTTCAAAAGTATTTGGATCTCCAAGTTTTTCTCTTAGTACATAAGTGAATACTACTTCACCACTTGCATCTCTAATTTCTCTATCTAATCCCTCTGGTGTAGCTGTGAATTTCATATTGGTTGCAGTGAAATTAATAATGAAAAAATCACCTGCTTTATACTTATCCATAAATCCTTCTTGTGGAATATCAAAAAAGAAATCAAATCCGATATCAGATCCATTTCCTAATTGCAGTTTTTCACTTGAAATAACCCCGTTTTCATATAAGGGCACTTTACTTCCATCCCAACTATCATAATACACGTATGTATCTTTAACATTTACTGCGCTAGTAAAATCTACAGCTACTCCTTCTGCTGCATTAGTATTTGCATCCTTAATAGTAATATTTACTAACACTAATAAAGATGCCAACAAAAAAACTGCTATTTTCTTCATATTATACTCTCCCTTTTATTTGCTATCTATGTTGTAATTATAAAAGAGTTTCACAAAATTATGATTGATTTAAGATTTCATAATAAATTAATCATAATTTGCCAAGCGAAAACCACGCACTAAAAAAATATTACTTCTTTGCTAAATTAACATTAAGAGCATACCTCCCAATAATTAACCTACATACGTAATTCCTATCTTAAAACTTTTTATTTATTGTAATCTACAAAATTTCACCCTTTTTCTGAAATTTTCCCTTTTGATAATTTACAATAAAAAATAACAATTTACGATTTTATGTTACAGTTAAAAGAGAGCACAGTCAAGAAAATTTAAATTCTATCAATGAATAAAATTACATTTGTCATTTGTTTTTTTTCATTTCACACTAAAACACTAGGCTTTTTATTTTTTTGTATATTAAGCAAACAAAAAAAGCTAATAAATTTTAATAATTTTATAGCTTTTTTTCAGTTATTAAACTGTTTTTATAAAAGATTACATCCCAGCAACTTTTAAATATTCATTTTTTCGATATTCCAAATTTGAGTTGCATACTCTTCTATTGTACGGTCACTAGAGAAATATCCACTTTCTGCAATATTCACAATGCACATCTGTGCCCATT
>CAYJGK010000041.1:0-4353 GCA_964370065.1 uncultured Erysipelotrichaceae bacterium | reverse complement strand
GTAGATGAAGATAGAGATCTTGATCCAACAACACCAGGAGATGGAATTCCAGATAAGTATCAAATAAAAGTAATCTACAAAATAGAAAATGGAAAATGGATTATTCGTTCAAATGCAAATATTGAAGAAGTGATTACATTTAAAGATGAAGTCGGCAATTACTCTAATACAGCAGAGGCAAGTGCATCATTAGCTAAGGCTCCGCTTGGTGGGACTCCAAATGTTGGGTATGGCAATGGTGCGTGGGATGAAGTTCCTCCATTAACATTAGCTTATACGGATCAAAACAAAGTATTTACATATACACATAAATTATTACGTATAACAATTACTTACCCAAGTGTAGGAGAAAAAGTAGAAGGTGAATTGCCAGAAGGTTCGTTCATAGTCGATTATGGAACTACTATTACTGTTGATAATAGAGATGGAAAAGAACCTAATATATATCCAGCGCAAGAAAACCATGCGATACCTACACCAAGCAAAGAGGGATATACTTTTGAAGGATATGAATATGATTCTAAAACAAATACATTGACTTCTAAGTGGTCAAATACAGTATATAATGTATATTTTGAAGAAAATGGTGGAAGTATAGTAAGTGATCAAATGGTTGCCTATCAAGACTTAGTGACTATACCAATAGCACCTGTGAAGGCAGGATATGTATTGGAAGGATGGTATATTGATAGAGAACTTAAAATAGAATATGATTTCAATACACCAATGCCAGCGAATACTATTACGTTATATGCCAAATACAAAAAAACTGCAGTAGCTCCTTCAACTGGAGATACTACAAATTCAATGGTGTGGATAGGATTAATGTTTACAGCAATGTGTATGGTGTTAACATTAAGACGTAGAATAAAATAATATAGTGAGTGGAACAATGTTTTTGTTCCACTTACGACTTTAATGATTGTAGATAATAATAAGCCTTGCCTTTTTTAGTGTATGTGTTATAATAGATACGCACTGAAAGGAGATTAAAATATGATTGATATTTTATTGATGGTTGTTTCTGCATTTATTATCATCCTTTCTTTACTACAAAGTGGAAAATCAGATGGTATCAGTAGCGCATTTTCTGGGGGAGAAGGATTAAATCTTTTTGCCAACGTGAAAGAGCGTGGACCTGAAAAAATTTTAAGTAGAGTTACATTAGTGTGTGGAATTATTTTCTTTGCATTAATCATCGCTTCATTAAGATTTTAAGAAAAGACCGTTAAGGTCTTTTTTTTGAGGAATAGGAAAGAGAGGTGATTGTATGAAATACATGCAAAACATAATAGAAATAATAGAAGAACCCAAATATAAGGGATATGATGTAGAGCAATTGAAACAAGCTTTAAATGTACAAGGAAAACAAGAGTCTGTACAGTTCATGAACGCATTACATGCACTGGAAGAAGACTACATCATCATGAAAGACGAACAAAATCGTTTTTATACATTGCAATCTATGCAATGTATAAAAGGAAGTCTAGCAATGAATGCTAAGGGATATGGATTCATTGAAGATGGCGAACGAAGTGTTTATGTGAGTAAAACGGAAGCCAAAAAAGCCCTAGATAAAGATGAGGTTTTAGGGAAAATTATTCATAATAGTGATGGGAGTGTAGAAGCCAAAGTTATTAAAGTAATTTCTCACAACAAAAAGTTTTTAATAGGAGTTATTAAGAAGAAAAATGACAAAACTGTATTCTTGCCAGATGCACAAATATATAATCGTCGTTTTAAAATATTAAATTTAAAAGAATTTAAGCTAGTGAATGATACAAAGGTTCAAGTGTTTATTGAATCATATGGTGATATTTTACTTTGCTCCATTGTAAAGGTGTTAGGCCATAAGTATGATCCAGGGGTAGATATTTTAAGTGTGCTAATGGATTATGATATCGAACCAACCTTCCCCAAAGCAGTGATGCGAGAAGTAAACAAAATAGATGAAAATATTAGTGCAAAAGACTTGGTTGGGCGTATGGATTTAAGAGAGCATACTATTATTACGATTGATGGTGATGATAGTAAGGATTTAGATGATGCAATACATGTAGAAAGACGTAAAGAAGGATATCGTTTAGGAGTTCATATTGCGGATGTTTCACATTATGTAAAAGCAGGGAGTGCAATTGATAAAGAAGCGTACAAAAGAGCAACAAGTGTGTATGTATGCGATCGAGTTGTGCCCATGTTACCACAAGCTTTGAGTAATGGAATTTGTTCATTAAATCCTCGTGTAGAAAGACTTACAATGTCTTGTATTATGGATATTGATTTTGAGGGAAATATTATTTCTTATCAAATTGCACCTAGTGTAATCAAGACAAAAGAGCGTATGACGTATAAAAATGTGAATAAAATAATTCATAAAAATAAAAAAATGGTAAAGAATTATGAACATATTTTAGGGCTAATTTCTAATATGCTGAGTTTAAGTCACATCATACGAAAGAAAAGAAACGATGCAGGAAATATTGATTTTGATACAAAAGAAAGCAAAGTTGTTGTAGACGCAAAGGGTAGAGTAAAAGATATTGTGCTGCGCGAACGTGGAGAGAGCGAACGTATTATTGAAGATTTTATGATACTGGCGAATGAATGTGTAGCGGCTCATACAAAGTATATGGACTTACCAAGTATTTATCGTATCCATGAAAAACCAGATGCCAAAAAAATACGAGACTTTGTCGCTTTGGCTAATACATTGGGTTATTCCTTGAAAGGGGATCTAAGCAACTTGTATCCAAAACAGCTACAACAAATGCTTGAAAAAGCAAAGGGAGATGATGCCTATCCTGTATTGTCTACTAATATGCTACGTAGTATGCAAAAAGCAAGATACGATAGCAATTGTTTAGGACATTTTGGTTTAGCATTAGAAGAATACACACATTTTACATCGCCAATTAGACGTTATCCTGACTTGATTGTGCATCGCATGATGCGTAAGTATTACTTTGATAATATAAGCGATGTCAGTCAAATGAAAAGAGATTGTGAATGGATTGAAGAAGCTGCAGAGCATACTTCTACTAAAGAGCGAAATGCAGTGAATGCAGAACGGGAAGTAGATGACATGAAGAAAGCAGAATTTATGGAAAAATATGTAGGCTGTGTTTTTAAAGGTGTAATTGGCTCTGTTACGAAGTTTGGGGTATTTGTAGAATTAGAAAATACAGTTGAAGGACTTGTACACATTAGTCAAATGAATGACGATTTTTACACTTATGAAGAAGTGAGTAAATCACTAATTGGAGAAGGTAAACGCAAACGTTATCGCATGGGGCAAAAAGTAGTAGTACGAGTTGTGAGTGCTTCTCGATTTAAAAGAGAGATCGATTTCGAAATGATTGAGGGATAGTTATACTTTGTCTTGTGGATGAAGGACAAAATTTGAGTAGGAAGTATTTTATAAATGTGGCACTAGAAGTATTGGAAACAAAGTTTTCTATTATATAGTAAGGAGGACAGTATGGCAGGTAAGGTCGTTGTATTGAATCGTAAAGCGTTTCATGAGTATTTTATCGAAGATGAATTTGAAGCAGGATTAGTATTGCAAGGAACAGAAATCAAGGCAATACGTAAAGGTTCTATCCAAATAAAAGATGCCTATGTTACTTTCATTGATGGTGAAGCATACATCAAAGATATGTATATTCCAAAATATGATTTTGGGAATATACATAATCATGATGAAACAAGAGAGAGAAAACTGTTGCTTCATAAACATGAAATTAAAAAATTAAACCAAAGAGTAAAAGTGCAAGGATATACGATTGTACCAATTGATATCCACTTATACAAAGGAATGGCTAAGATGAAAATTGCATTAGCAAAAGGGAAACATTTACATGATAAGCGAAATGTGGAGAAAGAACGAGATGCAAAAAGAAGTATTGAAAAAGCCTTAAAGCGTGCAGTGTAAATTGCATTCATACATAATAATGTGCTATTATTATGTAACCTGGGGGTGTAAAGGTTTCGACAGGAAGTTATTTGGTAACAAATGCAGTCGTGTGATTCACGTTAATCATCAAATTAAATTAATTGTAAAAACAAAATTAGCTAACTTATTTGGGTTCAACCAATCAGTTGCTTTCGCTGCTTAATAACCTAACTACTGGTTCGCAGCCATAGATAAATCACATATCTTTCTGTGATTTACTCTGTGTAAGAGACGAAAGATAAGGAATGTAAAGTCTAGGTGCATTCACGAAAACTAAATAGACACACTAATAGGCTTCGTTGTCTGTAGCGAACTATTAGCAACTAGTACAGACTAAACTGTAGATTTTGTTACGTGGGATGCTTTTTGGACAGGGGTTCGACTCCCCTCATCTCCACCAA
>CAYJGK010000040.1:0-4579 GCA_964370065.1 uncultured Erysipelotrichaceae bacterium | reverse complement strand
GGTCGTTTACTATTCGAATTCAATCGTACCTGGAGGCTTACTTGTTAAGTCAAACATAACACGGTTTACGCCACGTACTTCATTAATAATTCTACTCATTACTTTGTTTAATACTTCATAAGGAATTTCTGCTGATTCTGCAGTCATGAAATCTACTGTGTTGACTGCACGTAATGCTACTGCAAAGTCATATGTTCTTTCATCACCCATGACTCCTACTGAACGCATATTAGTTAAAGCAGCAAAGTATTGGCCAATTTTAAATGTTAACCCAGCTTTATCTAATTCATCACGATAGATAAAGTCAGCATCTTGTACCATTTTTACTTTTTCTGCTGTGACTTCACCAATAATACGGATTCCTAATCCAGGTCCTGGAAAAGGTTGTCTAAATACTAAATGTTCAGGAATATTAAGTTCTAGTCCTGCTTTTCTTACTTCATCTTTGAATAAGTCACGTAATGGTTCAATAATTTCTTTAAAGTCCACACAATCAGGTAATCCTCCAACATTGTGATGCGATTTAATAACAGCTGATTCTCCACCTACTCCACTTTCTACTACATCTGGATAAATTGTTCCTTGTACTAGGAAATCAACTTTTCCAATTTTTTGCGCTTCTTCTTCAAATACACGGATAAATTCTTCACCGATAATTTTACGCTTAGTCTCTGGGTCTTCGATTCCTTTTAGCTTGTCATAATATCTTTGTTGTACGTTTACGCGAATAAAGTTTAAATCATATTGACCATTTGGTCCAAATATTTCTTCCACTTCATCCCCTTCATTTTTTCTTAATAATCCATGATCAACAAACACACATGTTAATTGGTTACCAATTGCTTTTGATAATAAAACAGCTGCTACCGATGAATCTACTCCACCAGATAAAGCACATAATACTTTACCATCTCCAACTTTTTCACGGATTAAAGCGATTTGTTCTTCCACAAATGAGTCCATACGCCAATCACCAGCACATCCACAAACATCGTGTACAAAGTTAGATAACATTTTTGTACCCTCTTGCGTATGTAATACTTCAGGGTGATACTGAATTGCGTATAAGTTTTGAGATGCATTTTCTGCTGCTGCAACGGGGCAGTCTGCTGTGTGAGCGCTAATTATAAAACCTGGAGCAACACTTGAAATATAATCAAAATGAGACATCCAACAAATTGTTTTAGGACTAACATCAGTAAAGATTTTAGAGTCTGTTTGATCTATAATTACTTCTGTTTTCCCATATTCTCCAACAGCTGCTTTTTCTACTTTTCCACCTAATACATGCATCATTAATTGAGCACCATAGCATAATCCCAATACAGGAATGTTTAATTCAAATAATTCTTTTGAATAAGTAGGGGCATTCTCTTCATAACAACTATTAGGTCCACCTGTTAAGATGATTCCTTTTGGGTTCATCGCTTTTATTTTTTCAATTCCTACTTTGTATGAATAAATCTCACAGTATACATTACATTCACGAACACGACGTGCTACTAATTGATTATATTGTCCACCAAAATCGATTACAATTACTAATTCTTTTTTCATGGGTATTTCCTCCTATACGCTTATTGCTATTCATTATTCTATTATAAACATACATATTAAGCAACCAAAAATACTTACAATTACTTCTTTTCTTCATCACTAGTATATGTTTGCCCATTTGAAACCTTTTCATTATGTATTTTATCGATTATAATAGGGCTATGAAACAAAATACTTATGATAATATTAAAGTTGCATTACAAGAAAATACGCTATTAAAACAATCTTTAACAAGCTATAAAGGTAGTTTATTAAAACCAAAACCATACTTATATGATATCATTATGCGTCAAGTAGAACTAAGCCCCTTTCATCCTGATAAAGAAATTTGTGCATATCTACTTTTACAACTAGATGAGCGTGGTTTTTTTAAACATGATTTTAAAACAATTGTGAAGGACGGGAAATACCCTGCTCAAGCCATCAAGAAAACGATTGCTTTACTACGTACATTTACGCCTCATGGATTATTTTCTTTCTCTATCAAAGAATGTCTTCAAATACAGTGTAAATTAGCAAAGACACCAACTGCTGATATCGCCTTTCTACTTTGTGGTTACATCGATGAGTTGCGTTTAGAAAAATATGCGTTCCTAAGAAGAAAATGTAAGATTAAACAGGCTCAATTACTAGATGCAATTGATTTTTTAAAACAACTCGATACTGCTCCTGCTTCCCCTTACATTGTACAGCATGTAGATCAAATCATAGATTTTAAAATCGAGTTACAAGATGAAATCCTGCACCTCTATTATTTAGATGCTACACAAACATACACTTCTATTCCCATTCAAGAAATTGATCACACAAGCAAAATTAAATATCGAAAACAACCTATTTGTTTAATCATGATGTACCTATGCTATTACCAAAGTGATTTTTTCAAAAGTGGACAAGTGCATTATTTAACTTTGGATATGATATCTAAAGCCATTGGTTTACATAGCTCTACTATTTCTAAGCAATTACATAATAAAACCTTTTTATTCAACCAAAAACAATATGCTTTAAAAACCTTAATGAATGCAACAGGAACCAAACAATATAGTGCACAAATGATTAAACAATATATTATTGATTACATTCAAAAAGAAGATAAAACAAACCCTTATAGTGATGCCATGATTCAACAAATGTTATTGCATGATTATCAAATTCACATTGCAAGAAGAACAGTTGTGAAGTATCGTGAATCTTGTTTACTGTTTAATTCCAAAAAAAGAAAAATAGAGAAGGTTGTTTAACAACCTTCTCTAACACTTCCGCAAATATTATATTTAGGGCAAGTTGGATTGCATGCAGTAGCACTAATATCTCTTAGTTCTCTAGGGACAAATGATGTAATTTCATCATCATCATAACCGACAACCATACTTTTATCATTAATAATGATTGGTCTTCTTAATACAGACGGATTTTTTTGAATAAACTGAATTAAATCATTAACGGATAATGTGTCTAAATCTTCTCCTAATAATTTGAATGCTTTAGAACGAGTACTTATTAAGTCTTCTGTACCATTTTCACTACGATTTAATAAATATTTAATTTCTTCTTTATTCAATATTGTTGAATATATATTTTTTTCCACAAATTGTAAACCATTATCTTTTAGCCATTGTTTTGCTTTTCTACACGAAGCACAACCTGGTGAAGAATATAAAATAATCATAAACTACCTCCTATCAACTATTATCATTATACATGATTTTATTTTTTTAAACTATCTTTTATTAGTTGTTTCCTAATTATTTTTTTAGTGATATAATAGATTAGAAATAAGACATAGAAGTAAATAAGTAAATAAAACTACTTGTGTATAGAGAGTTATCGTTGGTGAAAAGATAATCATAAGTGTTTATTGAATTGGGTTATGGAGTCTATAGGTACTAGTCCTTTCTAACTAGTGAAAGAGTGACTATTCTATTCGAATAGTAAGTCGGGTGGCACCGCGTTATAAGAAATTTATAGCGTCCCAACATGGGACGTTTTTATATACTTAGGAGGAAATACAATGAAAAGATGTTTAAGTGGAATTAAACCAACTGGAAAATTAACGTTAGGAAATTATATAGGTGCAATTAAGCAGTTTGTACAGTTACAAGATGAATATGAAATGTTTATCTTCATCGCTAACTTACATGCGATTACAATACCTCAAAATGCAAAAGAATTGAAAAAGAATACAAAAGATTTAATTGCTTTATATTTAGCATGTGGATTAGATCCAAACAAAGTTACTTTGTTTTTACAAAGCGATGTAAAAGAACATGCAGAATTAGGATGGGTTTTAACTTGTCATACGTATATGGGTGAATTAAATCGTATGACTCAGTTTAAGGATAAACAAGCAAAAGGGGAAAAGAATATTACAGCAGGACTGTATACCTACCCTTCTTTAATGGCAGGCGATATTATTATGTACGATGCAGATGTTGTTCCCGTAGGAATAGATCAAAAACAACATGTTGAATTATGTCGTGATATAGTCCATCGTTTCAATAATGCTTATGGTGAAACATTTGTTTCCCCTGCTCCTATGACACCAAAAGTAGGTGCTAAAATCATGGACTTACAAGACCCAACAAAGAAGATGTCTAAATCCGAAGACAATCCTAAAGGAAGTATTGCCTTATTAGATGAACCTGCCATAGCAAGAAAAAAAATCAAAAGTGCTGTGACTGATAGCATTGGTATTGTGCAATACGATGTAGAAAACCAACCAGGTATTGCTAATTTATTAACCATTCATAGTGTATTAACCAATCAATCGATTCCTGACATTGTAGCACAATTTGAAAATAAGGGATATGGTGATTTTAAAGCTGCAGTAGGAGATAGTGTATTTGCATTTTTAACACAACTACAACTGCAATATAAAGCCATTATAAGCAGCAATGTGATAGAAGATACTTTAACTCAAGGTGCTGAAAAAGCAAGTCTTGTTGCTCGTAAAAAGATGTATAAAGTGAAAAAGAAATTAGGATTACAAATATTTTAAAAAAAGGCCATGTGGCCTTTT
>CAYJGK010000039.1:0-4970 GCA_964370065.1 uncultured Erysipelotrichaceae bacterium | reverse complement strand
CAAAAGGAGAATACAATGGAAAACATAATGAAAATATTAACAGGGTTTGCGTTGGTAATTATCTTCGTAGCACTCTATCTCTCGACAACGTAGTACCAATCTAATTAATTGATGGATTTCATGTCATTATTTATTGTTATAGCTACTAATTATTTTATGAAACTAGATGCAGTCCAAACAGGAATTAAGTTCATATCACAGAGAAATTGCGACAATGATGAAAGGAATTCCTACATTATCTACTTTTTAGTGGTGTTGTCTTTTTTTGTTTTGGTATGCATGCAATAAAAAACGGGAATTTAGGACGTGAATGCTGTAGTCTGTTGTTGATATAGAAACCAATTGGTAGACACACATAATCGTACAAATGAGAAATTAATACTGCTTGAAACAGGATACTAAATTCAATGAATCATTTATTTAATATATATAAGATATTTTAAAAATCTAATAACTACGATATCATATAATTTGTAGTAGAAGTAATAGCTATTTGAAACAGGAGAAATATATAAAATTAGTAAGCGAAAAATATGCATTTTATTAACGATTATGTTACTGGTTAGAATACTACCAGTAGTTGCTTTTGAATCAGAGAATACCAACGAATGGACGGGCTATGCAGCTATAGGTTGATATGAAGAAGATCGCTATGCCACAACTTTCACAATTGATACAACAGAAGAACTTGCAGGTCTTGCCGCATTAGTAAATGACGGATTAGAAACATTTGAAGGGAAAAGTATAGTATTAGAAAGTAGTTTAGATTTAGCAGGTTTTAAATGGGCACCAATCGGAACAGAGGTGCTTCCATTTTTAGGTAATTTTTATGGTAATAATCATACAATTTCAAATCTTAATGTAGGTGATGATGTGGGAGGTCTTGTTGGAGTCATGGGAAATTCTAGTCTCACTATAAGTAATCAAATCATTAATTGCTGTGCAGTAGGTAATGCAAAGGGCGGTCAAAATGTAGGAGGGCTTATTGGTAGAATCAGTGGAAATAACGTGGCACCACCAGAAGTACTTAATAGTTATGCCAGGGGAATTGCTTCAGTAGATACTTTGGGAGTAGGTGGCTTATTTGGAGCGTACAATTTTATAATATATTTGGACAACTGCTTTGTGAATAGCGCTAATCCTACCAGCAGGAGCATATTCTATAGAAATATCAAATGTGGACTATGGAACAGCTAGAGGTTTTTTTACAGTGGTAGCACCAACACCGACGCCAGTTCCAGAATCAACTTTAGCTCCGGCAACTGGTAATAGCAAAAATGCAATGAAATTAATGACTTTGATGATTTCCTCATTTTTAGGGATGAGTGCAATATTGATAATGAAGAAGAAAAAGGTAACAATCGAAAACAAGTCATCAACATATTAATTCACATGGTCAAATATTGGAAAACACTATTTAGAAAATTTTATAAAAAATGAAAAGGACGAGAATCGTCCTTTTTTAAGTGTTTAGCAAAAAATAGGAAACGAGGATAAATGTTATCTTTTAAATACTTTATTTACAAAATTAGTACATTCTTTTGAAGTGGAACAGTTTTTTTTAAATCCCACTATAACGCTTATATTCGATTCGCTTGTATCGATTGAGGATCGCTGTATTGTATGTCAATCTTTAATTTAAATTGTAATAAGCATGCATCATCGTCAACAGCAGGTTGAAATTTATAGAAAATTATCCTAAAAGATGATTATATATAAGATTATTTTAATTTTATTCAAGTTGGTTGAAATGATAATATATTAAAAAATATGTTGCAGGAAGTCTATTCTATTTTTGTAGTGGTTAAATAGAGTAATAAGTATAAAGTGATATTGCTGTTTTACTTAACGGATAATGCCGGTTCAGGGTGGACTCATTTAATAGATAAGTAGGTGATAGGCGCAACTATTACATATGTAATGAGAAAAAGTAAAGCGGTCTAGTTTAATTGACTTTGTGTTTTATTACTGTAGAATGAAGTTATAAATCGGATATGATTTTATTGTAGATTAAGAAAAAGGCCAATTTCAAAAAAAGGGTTGAAATTGAGTTAATCACAATAAGTAAACTATTTTTCAATCTATAGTTACTACATATTGATTAATTATTTTAGGAATAAAAAAAGTCGAATATTGTAAAAATGTGAAGTCATTTTCATTTTTTTATAATACCCATTTTATATATTCGAAATAATTAATCAATGTAATAGTTTGAAAAATGGTGAACATTGTTGATCCAACTTCGCGTCTAACATATTCTACTCATAAAAGAATGAGGGTTTGGGCAAGAGTTTATGCTCGATAAAAAGGAGAAATGATGATGAAAAATCAAATTGGAAAAACTGGTAAACTGGTTGCATTGATACTGACGTTGATTTTATGCTTAAATATATCACTTTTAAGCATTTTAGCAAAACAAGATGCAACTAGTATGACACCAACAAGTGCAAGTGCTGAAATTGTATCAAGTCAAAAAGATACAACCTATTATTATGATGCAAAAGGTAATGAGGTAGGGGCAGATGGTGACTACGTGGTAGCACTAAAAAAATATGCAGAAGAAATCACAACAAGCAACCTAGATAACGATTTCAAAATATCTTTAGAAGTGACGAGCAAAGATAGTGTCGAAAGCACTATAACGACGAATGGAGCACATGTTGTATTAGTGCTTGATAGCTCAGGAAGCATGAATAGCGAGGAATTAGCGAGTTTACGAACAGCGGCAAGTGATTTTGCTAAGGCATTATTATCGTCTGAAGGGGCATCTTCATTAAATAAATTAGCTATTGTTGATTATGATAAAGAAGTAAATAATAATTCAATCGCACTAACAAATGATATTGATAAAATTAACACATCATTGGAAGGATTGAAAAGTGGTGGTGGAACTAATATACAAGCTGGAATCATAAAAGCACATGAATACTTAAAAAACTCACCAGCTACGGTTGATAAATTTATTTTAGTTATGTCGGATGGAGCACCTACTTTTAGTCACCCATTTACTGGTGTTTTAAATAATAGCGATATTATGAAAGTATATACAAAATCAGATGCGAGCAATCTAGTTGTTAATACTGGTGATATAATAGGAGATGGAGACACAAATACTGGGTTGAGAAACTTATATACAGGAGAGCAGATCCTAGGGATTCCTCTTTCATATTACTTTGACTATGATGGGTCAGGTATTGCAGATAATAGCGATGGAACTATTTATTCAGCAGATCAAGCTAAGGACGATGGCATTGACATACATACTGTCTTCTTTGGTGAGGAAACGAGTGCTGCTAAAAATTTAATGAGCAAATTAGCAACAGGTGGTTCTTACATTAATGCCAGCAATACAAATGAATTAGCACAAGCGTTTAAAGATGTGGTAACGGATATTACAACAAAAACAAACGCAGGAGCAGTAACAGACCCGATGGGGGATTTTATTATACTAGATCAAGATTCAGTAAAAGATGAAGCTGGGGTAATTGTAGGCGGAGATGGAAACTCTTTTACTTGGAATACAGCAGATGCAGTTGACAAGGATACAAATGAGAAAACAGAAACGTATCAACTTTCGTATACAGTAACATTAGATACACAAGATCCTGATTTCGTGGATGGTGAAATATATGAAACGAATGGTATTACTTCATTTACTTATAGCGTAGAAGGAGGAGAAGAAGTAACAGTAAACTTCCCTATCCCAAGCGTTACAGGAACACAAGGAACACAAAACTATACAGTGGAATATTACTTTGAACAAGATAATGGGGAATATACACTTGATGCAAGTAAAAATGTAACAGGACCTGCTACAAGAGTAGGAGCAAGCATTGAAGCGACTGAAGAAAACTACATTACAACATTTGATAACTACGATTATACAACATTAGATAATAGTGTAACAAACATCACAGTAAGTGATAATGCAGATAAAAATGTAATTAAATTATATTATAAAATGACAAAAGTGGATGTACAAATTATCCGTTATTATTATCAAGAAGTAATCAACCGCGACGGATCAATCACAATTAGTCAAGAATCAGTAGATAATAGTGACGCAATTAAGGTGAACTTAAAAGATGGTAGCTATACAGAGGATACAGCTGGAGCAAAAGGTTACACATATCAAGAAACATTAAAAGTGAATGATACAACAACATTAACATCTAATCCAACGATTACATTATCAAAAGATAGTGCAAACAATGTGATTCATTTATATTACTTAAATGAGGAAGTGATTGATAACCGTGCAGAGGTAGACTACACAGTAGAGTATTACTTTGAACAAGACAATGGTGAGTACACACTAGATGCAAGTAAAAATGTAACAGGACCTGCTACTAAAGTAGGGATAAGCATTGAGGCAAATGAAGAAAACTACATTACAACATTTGAAAACTATGACTATGCAACAGTAGATAATACTGTGACAAACATTACGATTGTTGAAGATGCAAGTGAAAATGTAATTAAATTGTATTATAAAATGACAAAAGTGGATGTACAAATTATCCGTTATTATTATCAAGAAGTAATCAACCGCGACGGATCAATCACAATTAGTCAAGAATCAGTAGATAATAGTGACGCAATTAAGGTGAACTTAAAAGATGGTAGCTATACAGAGGATACAGCTGGAGCAAAAGGTTACACATATCAAGAAACATTAAAAGTGAATGATACAACAACATTAACATCTAATCCAACGATTACATTATCAAAAGATAGTGCAAACAATGTGATTCATCTATATTACCTAAATGAGGAAGTGATTGATAATCGTGCAGAAGTAGACTACACAGTAGAGTATTACTTTGAACAAGACAATGGTGAGTATACACTAGATGCAAGTAAAAATATAACAGGACCTGCTACTAAAGTAGGAGTTAGCATTGAAGCAAGCGCGGCAAACTACGTTACAACATTTGATAACTATGAATATGTTACACTAGACGATACTG
>CAYJGK010000038.1:0-5738 GCA_964370065.1 uncultured Erysipelotrichaceae bacterium | reverse complement strand
CATTATACTATTTATTACAAACATGGGGAATCAAACGATTCAATGAATTAAGCGTCTAAGGACGCTTTTTTTGTATATTTGACAAGAATAAGTCACTTTGATAATATGATAATGATAGTATTATGGTAATGCTTGATTTTTTTAATTCGAGTTAGCGTCATCTAACTTAAGTGATGTTATAAGAATGTTAAGATGGAATTAACACAAACTTTAAATCAAATAGAAAATCAAGAAAAATATCTCATAAACGCTTTTACTAGAGATGCCACGATTGAATTATGAACGCTATTTCAGCCACGAAACAAATTTAGTACTCTTATAAAGAGAAGATAAAAAAAATAAGGAGGCATGTAAATGAATCATACAAAATTGAACGGTGTAGCAGACACTTTATTTATTCCACTTATGGCGCGTATTAATACATCAAAACGATTTCTAGAGTACTTTTATGATAAAAAAGCGTTGTGTATAGAAAGTGTAATTCCCAATAATATCATTACCAAAAAAAGTAGTGAATATGCAATGCTTGCTTCTGCTTCAAGAGCAGTCGCAATGGATAAAATTGCTACCGAATTTATTTCTAAACAAACGCAGTGCAATATAGTTTGTATAGGTTGTGGGTTAGATACGATGGCTTTTAGATTGTTAGAATTTTCTCAAAAGGCACATTTTTATGAAATTGACTTTCCTGCTGTCATTCAAAATAGAAAAACACTTTTGGGCGTACTTGCAAATGAAACTTTAATTGAAGGTAATGTTAATGAATTAGAATTTTCACAGTTAATGAATTGTACGGCACCAACTCTATTTGTAGTAGCAGGAGTTTTTCAGTATTTTAAAGAACAAGAAGTGATAGTCCTTATTTCAAAATTGCAAAAGCAGTTTAATAAAGCAGAAATATTATTTGATACGACGGATGAATACGGAATTAAATATGCTAATAAAATGGTGAGAAAAACGGGAAACAAAGAGGCGAAAATGTACTTTTATATTAACGACCCTAAACAGTTTGAAAGACAGACAAATATGAAGCTGTTATCTGCAACGGGTTTTTATGATGACATATCAAAAGAACTTCGTAAAAAATTAAAGCTATACACAAAAATTGCAACGAAGATCGCAGATAAAAAAAAGCATACTATGATAGTAAGATATGATATGAATGGGCAGTTATAAATAAACTATATTACATACAATTGATATAAGAGGGAGAAAACAATGATAAAAGTACAAAATATAGATAAATCAAAACTCGTTGAAATGGGAAGGGCAATTGGTGAATCTTTTATGGGAGAACCAGGTGTTTTAGTGGATGGTTTTAACAGGGAAGAAGGGATTGCTTACTTTTCAGTTCTTACTGAAATCTGTTATGCTAGTGGGTGTTTATATAGTATTTCTGATAACTATGAAGGATTTGTTGCGTATTGGACAAAAAATAATAAACCTGGACTTAAATACCAAATTGTGATGTTATTTAAATTGTTAGCACGAGTTAAAATTAAATCTTTAATCCGGTTGATTCAAGCTTTAAAAGGATGGAAAGGCTATGAAGATATGTATAAAAATGAGAGTGACTATGTAGCCATATTTATGCTTGTAGTACTACAAGAATTTCAAGGACAAGGTCATATGCGAACGCTTTTATCCATTCCATTCGCTCTAGCAAAAAAGAAAAACATACATTGTGTATTGGATACTGATGCCAAAATGAAAGCTGAGAAATATGAGAAATGCGGTATGAATATAGTGAAACAAAAGTCGGATGATGATGTGACAATGTATGTGTTGCAATATAAATAAAAAAAGCTGCTATTAATTGTAACTTTTTTGTTTACGAAATGTTATACAGTACTAAGGGTAGCTAATTTCATTTTATATATTATAAAATGAAATTAGCGGTTGATCGGATTGGCTAAAATTGAAAATCACCTATTGTTTTGCTTATATACAAAAAGTAATAGTACGATTATTTTATTGTTAAAATAAGCATAGATAAAAATTATCAGCAGCCAATTTGTCTTATATTCTATCTTTCACTAATGCTGTAGATAGAATGTAGTAGAAAAACTACACTTTATAAAAATAAAGAACAATGTGCCTAGTGTATGAAAAGGATGAAAGACAATACATTTGCTTAATCATATTTAAGCAAATATCTAATAAAAGTATATTATTTTATGTTATTATAAAAATAGTGGGGGTATATTTATGATTAAATTATTTGTTAGTGACATTGATGGGACATTCTTAAATGAAGAACACAAGATTGCACCAGAAACAAAGGAAACATACTTTGAATTAGCCAAGTCAGGGGTGGAAATCCTATTTGCGAGTGGTAGAAATTATGCAGGGATTAAGATGATTAATGACTCGTTAGGTGCACAGACAGCTTGCATTGCACTAAATGGAGCAGAATATCGCGATGCACAAGGAAATTGTAAAATTTTAAAAGAAATTAGTAAGGAAAGCAAATCACAATTATTAGGTGCTATTATGGCACATTCTAATTCTATTGAAATCTATACGGATGAAAAAGATTATACAAATTGTAAATTGGATGTGATATTTGACCAATATCTAAGTAATATGATAGCTATTGGTCAAGAAAAAAAAGATGCAGAAGGTTTTTTAACTGCATTACAATTAGAATCTTTTATGCATGAAATGGATGCGATAGAAGATGTATGGCATAAAAAAATTATCAAGATTGAATTGCATCATAATAATGAAATCGAAAAACAACAGATGATGACAGAACTTTCTAAAATAGAGGGAGTACAAATATCCACTTCTGTGCCTGTAAATGTGGAAATTACAAAAACAGGGGCCACAAAAGGAGAATTACTAGAAGAACTAATTGCATTAAAAGGCTATTCAAAGGAAGAAGTAGTCGTAATTGGTGATTCAGGAAATGATATCTCAATGCTTACTTTATTTCCTAATAGTGTCGCGATGGGAAATGCTAGTGAAGCTATAAAAGAATGTGCCAACTATGTGTGTGAAAGCAATGAAAATCATGGGTGTGCACAAGTGATGAAGGGAATACTCATACATAATCAAAATGTTAAGGAGAAAGCGAATGAGAAAAGTTAAAGCGTATATTGCAATGAGTGTAGATGGCTATGTTGCTTCCAAAGAAGGAGGTGTCGACTGGTTGATAGGAGATGGCAGCCAACCTGATCATTTGGGCAGTTATTCTAGCTTTATGGAAACGATTGATACTGTCATTTTGGGTTCTACAACCTATCATCAAATTATCAATGAATTAGCAGTTGATGATTGGCCGTACGCCAATCAAAAATCATACGTTTTTACAACTAAAAAGCTAACATCAAAAGAAGACATCACATTTGTGAATGAAGATGTAGTGAGTGTAATGGAACGCATTAAACAAGAAGAAGGAAAAGACATTTGGCTATGTGGGGGAGCCAGCATTATTCAACAATGCCATGCGGCTGGTATCATTGATGAATACACTCTTTCCATTATTCCTATGGTATTAGGTGCTGGGATTCGGTTGTTTGATACAACAAGTACACAAACACCATTACAATTAATAACGACACGACACTATAATGGAATTGTAGATGTGGTGTATAAGAAAAGATAGGGGAGAGATGGTTCCCCTTTTTTTTAAAAACACATTGAAAAATATGAAACAAGGCGTATACTAAAAGTATAAAAGATTTATATAATTCCAAATAAAAGGAGGCGGTTTAATTTGAAAAAACACGTTAGAGTCGCAGTAGTAGGCGCAGGAATTTATGGAATCAATCATATAACAGCATACATGAGTAATAAACAAGCAGTGATTGTTGCTGTTTGTGATAAAAGCAAAAAGATCAGAAAAAAAATGGAAGAAGAATTTGGACTAAAAACGTATAGTGAATTAAATGAACTATTAGCTAATGAAGAAGTTGATGTATGTTCCATTGCCACGCCAGATGCGTATCATTTAGAACCAGCATTGATTGCAATAGAACATGGATTAGACATATTTGTTGAAAAACCATTAGCTACAAAATCAGAAGATGCCATTCGAATTATTGAAGCTGCAAAAGCAAAAGGAGTTAGAGTTGCACTGGATTACCACAAACGCTGGGATCCAGCTGCTATAAATGTAAAACAACAATTACACTTATCAAGTAGCGGAAAAATTATTCGTGGGTATATGAGTATGGATGACATCATTGATGTGCCGACTAAATGGTTTAACTGGTCGAATCATTCTTCACCAGTTCACTTTTTAGGGACTCATTGTTATGATCAAATCCGTTGGTATACGGGAAGTGAAGTGACAAAAGTATTTGCAGTAGGTAGTCATCGTTTATTAAAATCTAAAGGAATTGATACGTATGATAGTGTACAAGCTATTTTATTTATGGATGATGGTTCTCATTGGGTAGTGGAAAACTCATGGGTATTACCAAATGGTTTTCCTAAAAATAATGGGGGAAGAACAGAAATACTATGTGATCATGCCTACTATCGCCTAGATTCACAAAATCGAGGTGTGGAGATGTTTAATGAATTTAAAACAAGAACGCCAAACTCTTACTTTATAGTCGATCATGACGGTGTGCCTACTGGATTTGGTATCCAACCAATGCATGACTTTATCACTTGTATTATTGAGAATAAACCATTTGTTGCAGATGCAAGAGATGGCTTAGCAGCAGAGTTAATTGCAGAAGCGGTACATAAAAGCTTAGATACTGGTGAAGTGATAGAAGTGGAGCAATAAACAATGGAAAAATTACGATATGGAATTTTAAGTACAGCTAGCATAGTCCCACGTTTTATAAAAGCATTAGAAGTCAGCGATAGTGGAGAGGCAGTGGCAATTGCTTCTCGTGATTTAGAAAAAGCGAAGCAAAAAGCTGCACAATTAGGAATCGCTAAATACTATGGAAGTTATGAACAATTAGTTGCTGATTCACAAGTACAAGTAGTGTATGTGGCGATGATTAATAGCGAACATTATAAATATGCAAAATTAGCTTTAGAACAGGGTAAGCATGTAGTTTGTGAAAAACCTTTTACCTTACATGCTGAGCAAGCTAAACAATTGTTTAATTTAGCGAAAGCTAATAATTGTTTCATTATGGAGGCACAAAAAGTAGTTTTCCTACCGTTGATGCAAGCTATTAAAGAAATTATTGCAACCAATAAGCTTGGTAAAATTCATTTGATGGACTTAACAAGTTCTTGTGAACCGACCTATAATACATGGTTATCCTCTTTAAAAAGTGGAGGCGGGGCATTGTATGGCAATGCTAGTTATACCATTCATTTAATTAAATATTTATTTAATGAAGAAATAGAAAATTATAGTGCTTTACGAACTAAAGGAGATTCACAAGTGGATCAACAATGTGCACTTAGTTTTCAGTTAGGCAATCATATTTTAGTGACTAGCAAAATTAGCACACAAGTACTAGCTGTTAATAAAGCAATGATTTATGGAGAATTAGGATATATTGAAATTTTTGATTATTGGAAAGCAAGAAGTGCAACCATTTATTATAAAGATAAAACAGAAGTTATTGAGTTTCCTTGTCAATATGAACTGCAATATGAATGTGTGCATATTGCACAATGTATTCAACAAAATAAAATACAAAGTCCAATCATGAATGCTGCTATGAGCGTTTCAACAATTCAGTTATTAGAAGATATACAAAAGGCATGGAGTGATGAATAATAAAAAAATGTCGAAGCGTCTGGCTTCGGCATTT
>CAYJGK010000037.1:5158-8253 GCA_964370065.1 uncultured Erysipelotrichaceae bacterium | reverse complement strand
TTAAAATCAATTTTATAATTTATATTGACCACGCAACTTTCTTTAATTAAAATAATATAAGAGCATATATTTGTATGCAGTAAGAGGGAACTATGAAAATTATAAAAGTAAAAGATTATAACGAAATGAGTGATAAATTAAATGAATTATTTGTCACTCAATTACAAAACAAACCAACCAGTGTATTAAGCTTTACGACGGGAGGAACACCAGCGGGATTCGCTAAATTATTTGTAGAAGAAATCAATCAAGGAGTCGATATTAGTCAAGCAGTGTGTTTAAATTTGGATGAATATGTAGGAACAAAAGAAAACCCAGCTAGCGTATACAACTGGATGTACAATCATGTATATAATAAATTAAATGCAAAACCAAAAATTATTGATATGTTTGATGCAGATGCAAAAGATTTTGCATCTGAGATCAAAAGATACCAAACTGTATTAGAGACATATCCTAGAGATATGCAGCTATTAGGATTGGGGACCAATGCACACATTGGTGCAAATGAACCTGGAACTAGTTTTGAAACAGGAGCCTTTGTTGCAGATTGCTTTCAATCTACAATTGATGCTACACAAAATTTATTTAACTTATCAATGGAAGATACACCAATACAGATGTTTACAATGGGGTTTAAAGAGATTATGGATGCCAAATGTGTAATATTAGCTGCATCTGGAAAAAGCAAAGCGAATGCTGTTAAGCGTTTATTAGAAGAAGATATAAAAGAAGACATTCCTGCATCGTATTTAAAAAATCATGAAAATTTTATCTTTATTGTGGATGAAGATGCATGTTCTTTATTAAGTGATTAAGTGATGAGTTATGGATTAATTGGAACATGGAAAATGGTAAGTGAAGGAATCAAAGAAGGATTTGATTGCTTAGCACAAGGAAAACCAATTCATGAAGGAATTATAAAGGCAGTAGAAAATGTGGAAAACAATCCAAACTTTATTTCAGTAGGATATGGCGGATTGCCAAACCAAGAAGGGGTTGTAGAATTAGATAGTGCTTATATGAATGGAGATACTTTAGGGTTTGGCGCGATTGCCGCAGCCAAAAACATTAAGAATCCAATTCAAGTTGCGCATTGTTTAAGTAACTATAATAGAAACTGTGTATTAGTAGGCAGTGGAGCAGAACAATTTGCTCATACAGAAGGGTTTGCGTTTTCTAATATGCTAACCAAACAAACACAACAGCGTTGGTTAGAAAAAAAACAAGAAGGATTTCAAAGCGAAAAATTGGCTGCTTATGCAGGGCACGATACAGTTTGTGTATTAGGACAAGATAAATTTGGTTCTTTAGCAAGTGGTGTATCCACTTCCGGTTTATTTATGAAACATCCTGGAAGAGTAGGAGATAGCCCTATTATTGGCTCAGGGTTTTATGCAGACAGTAAAGTGGGAAGTGCTGCAGCAACAGGCGTAGGAGAGGACATCATGAAAGGATGTTTATCAATGACTATTGTACAACTAATGAAACAAGGAGTACCTTGTCAAAAGGCTTGTGAAAAAGCGTTGTTCGATCATTACTATGATATGAAAGAGCGTGGAAGCCATGCAGAAAGTATGTCAGTCATTGCAATGGATCATCAAGGTAACTTTGGTGGGGCTACCACAGAAAAACAATTTCCATTTGTTGTGCAAAGTGATATGATACCTCATACAATATTTGTCGCTCAATTTGATGGAAAGAAACATACGTTAATTCAGGCAGATGAAGAATGGTATAAAAACTATTTAGGTGATTAGATAAAAAGATGCGGTTTTTTAATCCGCATCTTTTTTTATTCATAATTTCAATCTAATCTAATTTTTATTTGTTTCAATAGTGATATTCGTTTTTATATTTTTTTAGTAATATAATGGAAATAATAAATGATAAAAACTCTGCAATAGGAATGGAAAGCCATATACCATCAGTACCTAAAATATTTGGTAAAAGAAGCAATAGACCTATAATGAATACAAAAGTTCTTAAGAACGAAATAAGTGCTGATATTTTTCCGTTTGACATACTGGTGAAAAATACAGAAGCAAAAATATTGAAACCAGCAAAAAGATAACCAATAGAAAAGATGTTAAAAGCATTGATAGATAAAGAATATGCTTCGCTTGAACTATCTATAAAAATACCAACCAGCAAGTGTTTAAATAGAAAACAAATGGCGATAAGAACAATTGAACTAATGGCCACAAATTTTGTCGAAATGTTAAATACGGTTTTGGTTTGTGCATGATTGTTTTCACCCTGTGCAAAAGCAAATATAGGAGCGACTCCTGCTCCAAAACCAATGTACATAGAATTTAGTAAAAACTGCAAGGAGACAATGACAGTGACAGCGGCAATTCCATCTTCACCGTGTAATCGTACCATTAATAGATTTAAAATCATTGTAATAATAGAAATAGCTAAGTTTGTAACCATTTCAGAAGAACCATTAAAACAAACTGCAAGCATAAAATTTTTATATCTTTTAGGTTTTACAAAATGCAATGACCATTGTTTATTTATGAATAACAGGATGACTAAACTCACTCCAGGAATGATAAAACTGGACCCAAGTCCAATGGCTGCGCCTGCTACACCCCATTGTAAATGAACGATTGTGATATGAGTAATAAAAACGTTTGCTATTGTAGAAGTGATTGCAAAAATAAGTCCCAGGATTGGTTTTCCTATTGTTACAGTGAAGTATTGACCAAATATTTGCAAGAATATAAATGGAAATGTGAGCGCAAGTATCCTCAAATATTGCAAGGAATAAGTATTTAATTTATGAGTCGAACCTAAAAAATTTAATATCTCATTATCAAAGCTAAGAGTCATTAGAGTGATCAGAATACCAATTGTAACTGCTACAATAAATAAATAGCTTAACTTTTCTTTTGCTTCCTGCATTTTGTGTTCCCCAAGATTCTTGGCTATGATTGCGTTTGCCCCTGTAGCAAACATAACGGCTATAGCAATCACAGTTGAAAAAAGAGGGGATACGATATTTATAGCAGCCATGGCATCTTGGTTTACAAAATTACCAGTATAAATAATACCTGTCATAGTGTAAACAGATATTAAAAGCATCATTA
>CAYJGK010000037.1:0-5058 GCA_964370065.1 uncultured Erysipelotrichaceae bacterium | reverse complement strand
AATAAAAAAAACGTAAACAAGAAATGTTTCTTGTTTACGGGGATCACCTTAGACGACTGTGTCGCTGTCACGTAGAACTTTCTTATCTTAGCATATAATTTTTGCCCTGTCACGATTATTTTAGTTCTCTATAAAGTTTCAAGTTTCTAGTAATTCAATTTTGGATGAAAATGATTCCAATATTCATGATAATAAAGACATGATATCCTAAACTAATTTCACTTTATGAAAGTAGAATAAGTAGGTGTAATCAATTACGATTATATTTATTCATTTTCTAGAATGTAAGTATACTATCACAAATTAATTTAGGGAAACAAATAAGAAGGAAATAAATTATTATATGAATTTATGTAATCTCTAATGTATAATATGTGAAATTTGTTTATTAGAAGAATATTCTTTAAATTTATGAGAAAAGAGAGTACAATTTTATAAAAGGGGTAATGTATTGCTATGGGTATGACAATACATTTGTAGGAAAAAAATATGAAAAAAAAGTTTGCGCTTACTAAACTAGAAAAAAGTTGGATTATGTATGATGTAGGGAACTCTGCATTTACTTTACTAGTTTCAACCATTTTCCCAATTTATTTTAACTATCTAGCTGAATCACAGGGATTAACGTCTAGTGAATATTTAGCTTATTGGGGTTATGCAGTTTCTTTGGTCACAATTTTAGTGGCACTAAGTGGTCCTTTTTTAGGAGCCTTCTCAGATCGCGGACATTATAAAAAGAAATTTTTATTATCAAGTGTAATTTGTGGTGTGGTAGCTACAGCAGCTCTAGGATTTACTTCTTCTTGGCTAATCTTTCTAGTTGTCTTCGTTGTCGCTAAAATAGCGTATGCTTATAGTTTAATTATTTATGATTCTATGTTAATTGACTCCACCTCACCAGAACGAATGGATAAAGTATCTTCATTTGGGTTTGCTTATGGATATATTGGAAGTGTCTTACCATTTATTGTAGGATTATTATTAGTTTTGTTTTATGAAAATATTGGCATTTCTTTTACATTAGCTATGCTTTGCGCATTTTTAATTAATGCACTTTGGTGGTTAGTAATGACGTTTCCTTTAGTGAAAAACTACCATCAAAAACACGTTACAAAAGATGCACATGTCGGAATTAAAAAGCTAGTGATGACATTAAAAGAAATAAAAAAAGATAAGAAAATTATGTTTTTTCTAATTGCTTTCTTTTTCTATATTGATGGAGTGTATACAATTATTGATATGGCAACAGCTTATGGTGCAGCATTAGGCTTAGATAGTACTGGGTTACTATTAGCCTTGTTGGTCACACAAATTGTCGCCTTTCCATTTGCTTTATTGTTTGGTAGAATTTCACAAACAATTAAGAGTGAGCGACTAATTAGTATTTGTATTTTAGCGTATATAGGAATTGCAATTTTTGCTATTTTTCTACAAACGCAAATTCAATTTTGGATTTTAGCAGTATTAGTAGGAATGTTCCAAGGAGGAATTCAAGCGTTATCACGCTCTTATTTTGGAAAAATTATTCCCGCACAAAAAGCAGGAGAATATTTTGGTATTATGGATATTTGTGGAAAAGGTGCTGCTTTTTTAGGAACGATGTTAGTTTCCATTCTAACTCAAGTTAGTGGTAACTCTTCAATTGGAGTGAGTGTTATTGCCCCACTCATTTTAATTGGATTTATTTTATTTAGAAAGTCTGTCTCCTATAAGAAATAGACTTTAGGAGGTCGTATTATGCCAGCTACATATACACATTATCGCTTTGGTAAGGACGTATTACAAGCCTTACACAAGGAAGAGGTCAAACGCATTATAAAGGAGAATGAAAGGATTTTTAATGTAGGGTTGCATGGTCCTGATATATTTTTTTATTATCATTTATTTTATCGTAACGATGTACAAAGAAAAGGCAGTGTGTTACACAACGAATGTGCAAAACCTTTTTTTGAAGAAGCGAAGCAATATGCACAGCAAGATGCTTATATTGCGTATTACTTAGGTTTTTTATGCCATTATATATTGGATAGCCAATGTCATACGTATATTGATTATTATGAGAGAATGAACCACGTTGCACATAATGCAATTGAAAATAGTTTTGATCAATATTTGTTGATTAAAGATGGATTAAATCATATGGCTTATCAAACTGCTTGTCATGTGGTAGCCAATGAGGAAGATGCTAAAATCATTGCAACGATTACGAAAGATGAACCACGTGTTATTTATCATTGCGTTAAAAGTTTAATTCGTGTGCAAGGTTGGTTACGACCCAATTATGTAAAAAAAGCGATTTTACGTAGTTTAGCTTTTATCAGTCGACAACAAAAAATAGCGGGTATCATGATGGAACGCTTACCGAGTAAAGAAAGTAAGAAAAGTGATATCGTATTGTATGAAATTTATTTACGTTCTGTCATGCAAGCCGACATGATGATTGATAATTTTTATGAATATATTATGGGAAGAGAAGACTTATCTTCTTTATTTCGTCATAATTATGCGTCTGTTAAATAGCGGTAGCAATAATGCTATTTACTTCTTTTTTAGTCTTCTATATTACTGATTGAGCAAATGACTAATATACATATCCATTCTTTTGCATTAAATATGCAGTAGAAGGAAAAAGGTCTGTTACTAGTGCGTAGTATTTACAGTATAATTTACAGATGATTATAGTATAGGTATATTCTTTCGCAAAGAAACAGAAGAAACCTCTTATTTACATTAATGAAAAGAATAAATGTACAAGCATTTATTCTTTTTTTTAGGTATATTCGATTATTTCGTGTATATGTATATGAGGTGATTAGATGTTTTATTATTTGATAATAGGTTTATGTATTGCCAGTTTTTGTAATGTATTAATAAGTCGAATACCCAAACAGGAATCATTTATAATGGGGCATTCTAAATGTGTCCATTGTCATCATCCTTTGCATATTTTAGATTTAATACCTATATTAAGCTTTATTTCGTTGTTGGGAACTTGTCGTTATTGTAAGCAAAAGATTAGTATACAATACCCTGTAATAGAAGCGATTGGAGCGGTTTTTAGTGTTCTATTGTTTACGATGTATGGATTTCATTATGAATATATTATTTTATATTTAATAGGCATGACATTATTAGTGATTGCCATTATTGATTATCAAACTTACTACATTTATGATAGCTGTTTGTATGCATTATTATTTTTCGTATTATGTAAAGTTGTTTATGCTAATCAATATAACTTGGTTACTCATATTCTAGGTATATTTATTATTAGTGGCTTTTTATGTTTGATGAATCAAATCATCAAACATAGCTTCGGAGTAGGCGACATTAAACTATATTGTATTTTAGGTTATGCACTAGGTGGAATAAGCATAGTGTATAGTTTTATACTTAGTATTTGGTTAGCCAGTTTAGGAAGTTTTATAATGATGATAATAGGAAAGGAGAAAGTAAAGAAAATAGCTTTTGCACCCTATATTTGTCTAAGTGCAATGCTTTTTTTATTACTGTAATCAAAATGAGAAGAATTATGGTGAGTCTAATGAATGCGATACTATTGTGCTGTTTCTATTTGACTTTGAAGAGCAATGTATCAGTGGCACAGGTTGAAAAGCCAAAGGAAGTAAAAGTGGTTGAAAATCAAGAAGTGATTTTAGAGGATACCAAACAGTATCCCATTGTAGACAATGAGTCGCAACCAGTTAAAGATGAAATTTTAAGCGATGGTTGTATAGCTGGGGCACCAGCGACTCATGAAATAGGAAATAGTGGTTTAGTGTTTTATAGTCAACAAGAATACGATGCTTGGTGGGAATATGTTATGCAAGAAGATAGATTATATGAAATATATGGGCAATGGGGATTTGATGGATATACACTTGCACAGGACACTTGTGGGAATATGTTAGCTGATTTGGGTTTAGAATATTGGAGTGTACAGTGGAAAGAATAATATTGGTAAGGAAAAACAAAGAATGATGACATATATATAATCGTGGATAAAGGAGTTATTATGAGAAAGAAATTAACACGATTATTAGTTTTATTATTATTTGTAGTTTATAGTATGCAAACACAAATTAAAGTGTATGCCAATACAGTGTCGGCACGCCACATAGAAAATACAGGTTATATGCACACGGGGACAGCTTACTCACCAGATGGAGGCAGCGCTTGGTTTATTAATCAAGCGATTGAGAAAATACATATGAGTGATGGAAATATTGGGTTTTGCATAGAACCTTGGAATTTAATAGGAAACCCCAACGGGTATATTCCCAATATAGAACAACGTATTGCATTTTCTAAAATGATTTATCATGGGTATGTCAATACGCCACAAAGTCATTATGACTATGCGTTGACACAATTAATGATATGGGAAAGTATTCAATATTGTCCAAGCCATACTGTAGTAGGATATGAACAAAGAAAACAAGAAGTCTTACAATTGATTGCCCAACATGATACTAGAGTGTCATTTGATAATCATAACATTTCATTACAACAAGGAGAAAGTATAACTTTAAAGGATACCAATCAGGTGTTACATCAATTTATAGTAGAAGATGCACAAGGTATGCTAGTTATGCGAAAAGGAAATGATTTAGTTTTACAAGCAACAGAACATACACCACTTTCCGGAAGTATTACGCTACGCAAATATGAACAACAGCATTTAGGAGTTTCGTATGTGTATGACCATTTTATTAGTCAAAAAATATATGCAGGGAAATTATCGGATCCTATTCAATGTAAAATTAACTTTGAAGTGGATCCTATTGAGGGGCAAATCGAAATCTTTAAAACAGTCGATGATACACAAAATTCAAATGGCGTTGGTTATACATTTTTGATTATAAATGAAGCCAATGAAATAGTTGATAAAATAACAACGAATCAAAATGGATATGCTATTTCTAAGTTATTAAATGCAGGACAATACCAAGTGGTTGAACAAAAAAGTGCATCTTTTGAAGTGTTAAAACCTTTTTCAGTACTAATCAATGAAGATGGAAAGGTATATTCTTTCACATTAGAAAATAAAGTGGAAAA
>CAYJGK010000036.1:0-9030 GCA_964370065.1 uncultured Erysipelotrichaceae bacterium | reverse complement strand
AAGTTATATTAAAGAAACGCGTGCGCCTGATAACTATATGTTCAGTGGCAAAATAATTAAAGTAGAAATTGATGAGAGCGGAGTATGGATAAATGAAAAACAGAATAGAGCAGAAAATCAAATACATTACATAAATTATGAAAATGAAAAAGCTTCTGTATTAAGTGCTGCGGATACTAGTCAAAAGTATACATATATGGTATTTGTGTGGATTAGTTTATTATGGATAATAGTGACTGTTATCATAAAGTTACAATACCACAAAAAAATTAATCTTTTAAAATAGATGCATTTTTTGAAATAAAAAAACCCACTAATAAAATTAGTGGGTTTCTTCTTTTGTCATCTGAATATAATCAAGTTGTTTATATCCATTTTTATGATAAGCTTCTATTGCTTTTTTATTCGATTTTGCCACTTCTAAACGAAAACGGACAGCCTCTTTTTGAAATGTATTTTCTATAAACTCCAAAATTATACTACCTAGACCTTTTCCGCGATAGGCAGGGAGTAAATATAGATCTTCAACCCAAATACAAATGCCTCCATACTCTGTAGAATAGCTTCTCACAATCATTGTATACCCAATAATCTGATTGTCTTCTTCGATTATAAAACCTTGAATAGGTTTCTTTTCATTCAAACATGCCTGGATGTTCTTTTTGATAATCCTTTCATTAGCATTGAATAATAATTGTAATACTTTTTATAAAGTAAATATATAAATAGTATTTCTTTATTGATGGATAAATAGTATATATGAAAAGAATGATAAAGTTTTTTCTTTTTTTTATAAAATCCCTTTACAAGCGCAGGTATATGTTATATAATCGTTAGTGCTTATGAAATATGGCGATTGTGGTGAAGTGGTTAACACAGCTGGTTGTGGTCCAGTCATTCGTGGGTTCGAGTCCCATCAGTCGCCCCATTATATCAAGCGAAACACAAACTTTAGTTTGTGTTTTTTTTTTGCTTTATTGGAGTCCTTAGGTTTGCTGTTGCCTCTGTTATAGTGTAGTGAAACGTTTCACAATGACTTTAATTAATCATAGAAACAGTGTATAATAAAACAATGAGGTGAAATAATATGGCAAAAGTTTCTTGTAATTATATGGATACAATTTCAACAATGAAAATGGAACAATTAGATAAACCATTAATATTTGTTGTGGATATGATTAATGGATTTGTGAAAGAAGGGGATATGAGTGATTATGCAATTTTTGATATTGTCGAGGGGATTCAACAATTATTAGATTATTCATCACCATCTGTATTTATATGCGATGGGCATACGCTTGATTGTAAAGAATTTAATTCTTTTCCCATCCATTGTGTAAAGGGAACAGAAGAATCAGCTGTAATTGATGAATTACTGCCTTATGTAAAAACCAAATTTTATAAAAATTCAACCAATGCATTTACTGCTAAAGAAGTCTATCATTTTATTGAAGAAAATATACAACAATATCGTGATATTGTGATTGTAGGGTGTTGTACAGATATTTGTATCTTACAATTAGCTTTATCTATTAATACCTATTTAAACGAAAATAATTTAATTGATCATCGTGTGCTTGCTCCCATCAACTTATTAGAAACATATCATATAGATGCGTTACATGATGCTATGAAATTTAATGAAATGGCTTGTACTTTGATGCAGTTAAACGGTATTCATGTAGTAGAATTACAAAGGAGTAATGTATGAAAACTTACGATTTAGAATTTGATTTTAGAGATACTAGAAACTTAAGTCTAGTAATGGATTTTTATGAGTTAACAATGTCGCAAGTTTATTTTTCTACTGGACGCAGTGAAGAAATTGTCACATATGATATGTTTTATCGTAGAAATCCAGATGAAGGTGGTTTTGCCATCTTTGCAGGATTAGAACAGCTTATTGGTTTCGTACAAAACTTAAGTTTTAGTGATGAAGATATTGCTTACTTGCGTTCTCAAAATAAGTTTAGTGAAGAGTTTTTAGACTACTTAAGACATTTTATATTTACAGGTGATATTTGGTCTGTTAAAGAAGGAACACCAGTTTTTCCTAATGAGCCACTTATTTCAGTACGTGCTAAGATGATTGAAGCGCAGTTAATTGAAACAGCATTACTACTTACAATTAATCATCAAACATTAATAGCAACGAAAGCAAATCGTGTAATGCGTAGTGCACAAGGTCGTAATGTATTAGAGTTTGGAGCGAGAAGAGCACATAATTTTGATGCCGCTAATTTTGGATCTAGAGCAGCTTACATTGGCGGAGTAAATGCTACTGCAACAACATCTGCTGGAAAAGAATTTGACATTCCTGTTGTGGGAACAATGGCACATTCTTTTGTTCAAAGTTATGATAGTGAGTATGAAGCGTTCTTAGCTTATGCAAGCATGTATCCACAAGGTTGCACTTTATTAATCGATACGTATGATACGATTCATAGTGGTGTTAAAAATGCGATTCGTTTAGCACATGAGTATTTAATTCCCAATGGATACACTTTACAAGGAGTACGCATTGACAGTGGAGATATTGCATACCTATCTAAAAAAATACGTAGGCTATTAGATGATGCAGGATTACAAAGCACTCAAATTATTGCGAGCAACTCTTTTGATGAGCATATTATTAAATCATTAATTGAACAAGGTGCTAAAATTGATTCTTTTGGAGTCGGCGAAAATTTAATTTGTAGTAAAAGTACACCCGTATTTGGTGGTGTTTATAAAATGAGTTCAGTGTATCGTAATGATGTTTATTTACCTAAAATTAAGATTAGTGAGAATGTGGAAAAATTAACGAATCCAGGATTTAAAAATTTATATCGATTATTTGATAGAAGTACGGGAAAAGCGATTGCTGATTTAATTACTTTGCATGATGAAGTTTTAAATAATTGTGAGGCTTTAACAATATATCATCCAGAAAATATTTGGAAAAATAAAACAATTGAACCTAATACTTATACCATTGAAAATCTACACACACCTATTTTTCTAAATGGTAAGTTGGTGTATAATTGTCCCAATATTCAAGAAATAAAAACGTACTCACAAAATGAATTAAATCGTTTATGGGAAGAAATATTACGTTTTGAATATCCTCAAACTTATTATGTGGATTTATCTAAAAATTTATTAGATTTAAAATTAAAAATGTTGGAAGACATTAAAAAGGGATAATATGAAAACGATGAAACTTCTATACCATATATTAGTTATCCTATATATGGTTCTATGCGGCATTACTATTTATTATAATGTGTCAATGCATTATAATAACGCGCTTATGATGAGCATACTTTCTCTTGCATTGACTTTTACTGTGCCGATTGCCTTTACGATTATGAAGATAAAGCCGATTTATGAAATATACATCATTGGATTAATTTTTATCTTTATTTCATCTTTAGCAGGAAGCGGGATGCGCTTTTATAGTATCATTTCTTATTGGGATTTGATTGCCCATGGTTTTAGTGGTGTGTTAGGTGCATTAGCCGCTTACTTATTATATTGTCGTTTAAAAAAGGTAGCAAAAGCTCAAAATGATTATGCCATCGTATTTTTATTTGTGACAGCAATCAATATTAGTATTGCAGTCCTTTGGGAGTTATATGAATATGCATTATTATATTTCTTTGATTACGATGCCATTTTGCATTATAAAAGTGGTGTTCATGATGCTATGCAAGACATCATTATTTGTATAATAGGAGGGCTTTTCACCACTTATTTTATTTATCGTAGCGTTTGTAAGAATAAAAATAATTTCATTGCTCGTATTGCATCACAAATACATCATAAAAAATAATAGTTGACAATTTTCATGAAAAAAGGTAACATAAACACATAAATAAAAGCGATGAAAAGAAAAGTACTTTTAAACTTCTTTCTCAGAGAATTCTTGGTTGGTGAAAAAGAATAAAGAATTTAAAATGAAAATGGTCTTGGAGCTGTATAGTTGAGCAATATTTGTAAAACTATGCCGGATACACCCGTTACAAGTGTTAGAGTATGATAGTACTCGAAGAGGTAAATATCGTGAGATATTTATAAATTAAGGTGGTAACACGATAACATTCGTCCTTTGTATAAGGATGAATGTTTTTTTATTCATTAGGAGGTTCTTATGATTGAATTAAGAAATATAAAAAAAGTGTTTCATGGAAAACAGCAAAATGTAAAAGCAATTGATGGTGTTAATTTACATATTAATGAAAAAGAAATTTATGGGATTATTGGATTTAGTGGAGCGGGTAAATCGACTTTGATTCGAGTGATTAATCAGTTGGAAAAGCAAACTAGTGGGGAAGTTCTTATTGAAGGAGAAGATATTTCGTTGTATTCGAAAAAACAATTGAATGAAAAACGTACAAAAATAGGAATGATCTTTCAACATTTTCATTTAATGTGGAGTCGAACAATTGAAAAAAATATTGAATTACCTCTTGAAATCATTGGGATGAACAAGGAAGAGAGAAAAGTAAGAGTGGCACAATTAATTGAATTAGTTGGTTTACAAGGCAAAGAACAAGCTTATCCTAATCAATTAAGTGGAGGGCAAAAACAGCGTGTAGCGATTGCTAGAGCTTTAGCCACTAACCCTAAAATACTACTTTGTGATGAAGCAACAAGTGCACTTGATCCGCAGACAAGCCAATCTATCTTAGATTTATTAATTGAATTAAATGAAAAGTTAGGATTAACAATAGTCTTAATTACTCACCAAATGGAAGTGGTGCAAAAAGTATGTCATACGATGGCAGTAATGGTAGATGGAAAAATAGTGGAAGAAGGAAGTGTAAAAAAACTATTTGCTACACCAAGTCATGAAGTGACAAAACGGTTTGTTCGTAACTTATCTACTCACGCAGATGATGCACAGTTAAAACAAGATTTAAAATTAATTTATCCATCCGGTCATTTACTGCGATTAACATTTGAAGAAAGTATCGCAAAAACGCCGATTATGGCTAATATAATGCGTAAATCTAATGTGGCAATTAGTATAGTACATGCTAATTTAACGAATACTTTGTTGTCTTCATTTGGAGTCATGTATGTGCATGTGTACGATGCTGATGAAGCACAATTTAAACAAGTCCTACAATATTTTGAAGAAGCAAAAGTAATAACGGAGGTGATATAAAATGGATGTTTTACAACAAGTAGATTGGAACCAAATGTTGACAGCTTTTGAAGAAACAATGTTTATGAGTATAGTTTCCTTAATCGCTGCTGTTGTGATTGGATTACTATTTGGAGTCATCTTATATGTGACACAAGACAAAGGGTTATATGAAAATAAAATTGTACATAAATTATTATCCTTTACGATTAATACATTACGTGCTATCCCTTTTATTATCTTATTATTTCTTATCTCGCCATTCACAAAAATAATGGTGGGCAGTATATTAGGAGCAAAAGCAGCGCTACCTGCTCTAATTTTATCAAGTGCACCTTATTATGCACGAATGTGCATGATTGCATTAAATGAAGTTGATAAAGGAGTGATAGAAGCTTGCTTAGCAATGGGGGCAAAACCATCTCAAATTATCACAAAGGTATTATTGCCAGAGTCAAAACCAGCATTAATATCAAGTGCAACACTTATGTCTATCTCACTAGTTGCCTATACAGCAATGGCTGGTGCTATTGGGGCAGGAGGGTTAGGAAATCTTGCATATTTATATGGATTTGCAAGAAACAACACAGTCGTTATGTATACCGCTACTCTATTAGTAATGGCAATTGTATTTGCAATGCAAGGAGTAGGAGATTATATAGTTAAAAAAATCGATAAACGTTAAATGGAGGAAATGAAAATGAAAAAATTATTAACAATCGTAAGTATTTTTGTATTAAGTGTAAGTTTAACAGCATGTTCAAGTGACACGAAAGATGAAAACACATTAATCGTTGCAGCTACATTAGATCCGCATTCTAAAATATTAGAAGAAGCAAAACCAATTTTAGAAGAAGAGTATGGAATTAACCTAGAAATTGAAGTATTAGATGATTACTACATTTTTAATAAATCTTTAGATGCAAATGAAACAGATGCCAATTTCTTTCAGCATATTCCGTTCTTTGAAGCGGAAGTAAGTGAAAATGGATATGATATAGTCAATGTAGGGGGAATTCATATTGAACCATTTGGATTATATTCCAAAGAACATACATCAATTGATGAGATTGAAGAAGGAGCCACAGTTGTAATCTCTAATTCAGTAGCAGATAATGGACGTATCTTAGCTATGTTGGAAGACGCAGGGTTAATTACGTTACCAACGGATAAAGATGTATTAGATATTACTATTCAAGATGTAATAGAAAATAAAGAATACAACCCTAATAGTTTAAAATTTGTAGAAGTAAAACCAGAGTTACTAACATTGTCATTTGAAAATAATGAAGGGGATTTAGTTGCAATTAATGGAAACTACGCTATCCAAGGTGGATTAAACCCTGTAAAAGATGCAATTGTATTAGAATCAGCTGATGAAACGAACCCTTATGTAAACATTGTAGCAACATCAACAGAACTGAAAGACGATGAGAAAATTAAAGCGTTAGTTGAAGTGTTGCAATCCGAAGCAATTCAAGAGTTTATTACTAGTGAATACAGTGATGGTTCAGTGATACCAGTTACAAAATAGTCAATATAGATGATAGTTCTTATGTATTTAGTGAGAATTATCATTTTTTTATACTTTTTATTTTTTTTTGTTTAATATCCTATCTTTTTTCTATGTTTAATAGAAAAAAATTAAATTTTATGCTAATATTATATTGATATAAAGACATAATAAAATTAAATAGAGGTGTACATAATGAAACAAAATAAAAGACGTTTTTTTAGTAGATTTAATAGTTTTAAATTCACAAAAGTTGTCGTTAGCATTGTTTTAGTCATGTTGATGATACTTAGTATTTTACCGAATCATATAAAAGCACATAATACTAGTACCAACATACCGCAGCAAATTACAAGAGATGTCGATGTTCTACCACCAACAGATGATTCATACTTTACAATTAGTAATGGAAGAATAACAGGGTTTGCCCCTGCCGAGGGAGTCGTAGTAGAAGATGTAGTCATTCCAGAAACAGTGAATGGCATCGCTGTAACCAGTATTGCTAGCAGGGCGTTTTATGGAAAAACTGATATAAAGTCAGTTACCTTACCTAGCACGATTCGTTCAATTAGTGGAAGTGCATTTCAGCGCGCTACAAATTTAGAACAAATTTATTTTCCTGAGCACTTATCCTCTCCTGATGCTAGATTATCTATTGGACAATCTGCATTCTCTACGACAGGCTTAAATAATACTTTACGTATCCCATACTATGTGAGCACTTTATCGCCCACTTCATTTGGAACGATTAAATCCATTTCGGGAGGAAAGTATGGAACTGGATCTAGTACACTTAATGTTGTATTTGAAGAAGTGCCAGCCCATTTAAATAAAGATGATTTCAATTTACAAATTCAATCTGCAGCTTTTAGAAATGCAACTCTAAATAATGTAGTTTTAGCAGACCATGTCTCTTCTATAGGAGAAGAAGCCTTTAAAGTAAGTAGTTTATCTATATATTTTTCAAATGATGCATCTAATATCACTTTTGCTAGCAATGCATTCACTAACACTAGTTTTAGTAGAAGTCATACGGCTATCATTATGCCTTCAAAGGAAGCATATGATACGTTATTAGCTAGAACAGATATTCCATCTTTTGACGCATGGAAAAGCTATTTAAGTTATGAAGTTCTGCTTCGATATTGTGATGCAGAAGGAAATATATTGACAGAATTTGCACCACAGGCTAAATTGTATGGAAAAAATATTGCTGTTAAAAAAAATGCTACAACGGGATTTTTTACTAGTAATTATGATAATGCAACTAATCTACCTACACTGGATGAAGCAACATATGGTACTACCTATTGGACTTGGGTGTTAGGAACGACTAGCCCAGCAGATATTATTGAATCTTCAAGTAGTCATAATGCAGTTGTAATTGCAGATAAGATTTATGTGGCATCCAAAGTTTTCCGTCCCACTCATAGTTATTTTGAGTTTGGAACATTCCAAGATACTGGATATCAATATGGAACACCAGCAGATGAATTCCTACATTTATTTTATGAATATAGGAGTCGTTATTTTAAATATGAACCATTAGTTTGGGAAGTGTTAAAACAAGAAGGTAATATTTATACTATGACGACAGCTTATCAAATGGATGCGGATTATTATAATGATAATGATGAAACACCCATTGCAACTTGGGAAAATTCAACTATTAAAACTTGGTTAAATAATGGATTTTATAATACGGCTTTTTCAGATATAGAAAAAACGGCAATTCAATTAAGTACACCTAATAATGATACAACAAAATATACACCAGCTTATGTTAATTTATCCACTGCTGAGGAAATAGAAGCATATATAACTTATATTGGTAATGCTGCACCTAAAATTAGAGAATATTCAGCTTATCCATCATATTTTACAGAAAGAGTTTCACGATTGATTCACTTTTCAACAACAGCTGCATTAGGTTCTTTTGCAGTAATTGATTACGATATTGAATCAGCTGGAAACATTGCTGCTTATCAAGTGGATGGAGTGACTAAGATACAATATGCTATGACATTTAGCCTTGCTTCGATCAGACCAACTATCACAATTGACACTTCAAAGTTTGATGTGTTAGGAGAAGGAACTTGGGAAAATCCTTGGAAAATTAGCCCTAAAGCAACGCCTACCTATACTGTTACTTTTCAGTCAAATGGAGGGAGCTTAGTTGCTTCACAAACAGTAGACGAAAATAAAAAAATCATACGACCAAGTGATCCGAATCGAGAAGGTTATCAATTTAATGAGTGGTATACTGATAGCTCATTAACTACACTATATTCATTCGATTCACCGGTAACTAACAGTTTTGTTTTATATGCTAAATGGGATATAGAGAACTATCCAATCAATTATGAATTGAATGGAGGAAGTAATC
>CAYJGK010000035.1:0-11194 GCA_964370065.1 uncultured Erysipelotrichaceae bacterium | reverse complement strand
TCCAATCTGTTCAGCTATTACTTCTCTAATTTCATAAAAACCATTTCCCCCTCGCATGTAATAAATTTGTACCTTTACAGTAAGGCATTTACTCTGCCATTATAATGTAGAATTCAACTTTGTGCAAGTTGCGTCACATTTTTTTTATCTCCTTTTTTTTAAACTATATTTATCATATCCTAAAAGTTTATCTATTTTCTTGCCAGAAATATCAGTTAATATTACAACCGCATAGATAGCAGCTGTGATAATTAATCCAACCATTCGCACTGATGGCCCTACTCCTATATTATAGAACAATCCTAAAAAGTTCTTTTCACGCGAAAATGCTTGGATTATTATAATTTTACTAACAAGGTATGAAAAAAAGGAACGCCAATCGACATTCCTTTTAAATCATATTTCTTGTTGTTGGTATTTTTGAATAATTTCATTATAGAATATTGCTCTTGCACTACTAATATATGGGAAAACCCAAATAAGTGCGAATCCTAAGGTGAAAATTGATAAGATATACCATAGTATAAAACTACATTCAAATAGTATACTTTTAACTTTATATCCCTTCATCATTTTATAGGATAACTTTAGTAACCCTAGTATCCCCACTTCATGATAATCACGATAAATATAAGGAACTAATGTATAGGAAACCGCCATAATAACGCCAGGAATAATAAATAAAATTAATCCGACTACCACTATAATTGTTTGTAAGAAATTTAGGAAAAAGATTCTACCTATATCTTTTAACAAACTGAATTGAGTAGTGAACGAACCTCCTTTATCGCGAATAAAGTCTAAAAAGAATATTGCCACTCCATATGTTAGTGGAATAGAAATAACTGAGAATGCAATATTAGAAACACTCATCCACACAAGTTTCTCACTATATATTGTTGACACATTTGTCATCACATCATAATAATCACTTCCAAATGTTGCGTTCATATAAATCGATTGGATGGCTGAAAGAATTAAAAATGAGCACGTTCCCATCCAAATAAATCCTAGTTTACCTTTTATTCTATGCTTTGCATTTTGTTTAATTGTTGCATTATTCATAATTTTATCTCTTCCATTTTAAGTATTTATTTACGGCTAAGAAGCTTCCTACCATTCCCACTGATGCCCCTACTCCCGCTAAAACTAAAGAAATATAAATTGAAAACGGATATGGGTTTTGCATCTCAAACAAGGAAGAGAAGAATTGTCCACTAAATGCTTTATATACATAATCATAACCCAAACATAATAACATAATAGGACCAATTGATCCAAATAAACCAATAATCATTCCTTCCATCATAAAAGGCATTTTAATGAAAGTATTATCTGCTCCTACATGTCGCATAATCGTAATTTCATTACTACGTGCATGAATTGCAATTTTAATTGTATTAGAAATCAAGAATATCGCTAATAGACATAATACAATGACAAAAGCCCCTCCTCCTAAACGGATGGCTTCAAATGCACTAATTAGTGAATTAGCACTAGTTCCACCATAATTAGAGCTATAAATTCCTTCTATTCCTAAAATAGCCTCATTCACATCTTCTAAGTATTCACCAGCTTCTACATCTACATAAAAAGCATTCAACAAGGGATTTTCTTCACGTAGAATTTCATATTCGCTACCTGCTTGATCATCCTCTACTAGCAAGTCAAATTGCTCATCTTTGGTTGAAAAGACCACTTTAGTGACATGTGGAATCGTTTTGATTGTAGATTCTACTTGTGGAATATCTTCTTCTGCCACAATATTATCGACTTGTACAAAAATTTGAACACTTTTTTCTACATTATTACTAATGGAACTTACATTGACTGCCACCACTAAAAATAACATAACTAATACTAAGGTAATACTCACTGCTACTGCACTTGATAAAGACATCGCTAAATTACGATAAATACTTTTCAATGAGTTTTTGAAATGATAGGGGATTAATCTAAAAAACTTAATCATGTTTTAAGTACCCACCTTTCATAATATCTGCTACGACGTAACCTTCTTCTAACGCAATTGTTCTTTTTTTATATTGATCGACTAACGTTTTATCATGTGTAACCATTAATACTGTTGTTTTTTCTTCTTGATTAATTGTTTCTAATAAATCAATAATTTCTTTACTCATTGTCGGGTCTAGATTTCCTGTTGGTTCATCTGCAATTAACACTTTTGGTTTATTCACAATGGCACGACCTATTGTTGCTCGTTGCTGTTGTCCACCACTTAATTCTCTTGGAAACGATTTAGCTTTTTCTTCTAGTTGCACTAAAGATAAAACTTCTCTTACTCTTTTTCTGACTTCTGTTTTATGAATTCCTAACACTTCTAAAGCAAATGCAATGTTTTCAAAGACAGTTAAGTTTGGTAATAATCGAAAGTCTTGAAACACAACTCCAATATTTCTTCGATAGTAAGGTACTTTTGAATGTTTTAATTTACCTACATTAATACCGGCCACGCTCACACTACCTTGATCAGGAATTTCCTCTCCATCTAATAGTTTAATAAATGTTGATTTTCCACTTCCAGTTGGACCGATAATGTATACAAATTCACCTTCTTCTATATTGATGTTAATCTCTTTTAAAGCATGTACTCCATTAGGATATACTTTTGAAACGTTTTCTAAATGTATCATTTAATAACCACTCCCATTTACATTATTATAACATACTCGCGATAAAAATTTTCGTTGAATTCTAATTTTAAAAAACAGAACTAATTATTAGTCCTGTCTTGAAAATCCTTCACCATGTACTTCATTCACATCATTAATGATTACAAAAGCATTCGGATCAATAGATTGCACAATACGCGTTGCCAAAGGGAATTGTTTCTTCATTATAATCACCATTAAAATAGGTTTTTCCCCCTTGGTATAAGCCCCTTTTGCTTGAATAATGGTCCCTCCACGATCTACTTGAGAAGATATTTGTTCATATATCTCTTTTGTTTTATCTGAAATAATCATTAGTGATTTTGCTTCTGCACTTCCTATCATCATTGTTTTATTAATCATATACGTTCCTGAAAACACAGACAATAAACCAATTAATGCGGGTTCCACTCCATGAATACTCATTCCTAATGCAACCGTTAATGCATCCGTAACCAACACTAATGTAGGCAATGCAATATGTGTATATTTATGCGCAACTAATGGTGGAATATCCATTCCTCCTGTACTAGCTCCTGTTCGAAAAACCAAACCGACACCAATACCGACCAATCCCCCTCCATAAATAGAGGCTAATATAGGATCATTAGTAAATGTGTTTCCATTTAGAAACAAAGTAAAAAAGGATAGAAAACTTGGGTATAAAACGGTTGATAACAATGTTTTTAAAGCAAATCCTTTTCCTAAAACGGCAAACCCTACTAGGAATAAGACAACTGTAAAAATATTTATCAATAGAGTTGTTTCAATATGTAACACACTAGACAAAGCAACAGCAATTCCTGCCACTCCCCCTGAAAGGATGTTATTAGGAATGATAAAGAAGGCAATTCCTATCGCTAATATCATATTTCCCAATACTACAAATGTGATATCATTCAACATTCTTTTTTTCATAAACCCTCCTTTATTGTACTTGTTCTTTTAAGTAAGCGAAGATAAAGGCATCAATGTCTCCATCCATCACGCCATTTACATCTGTTGTTTCGCACCCACTACGATGATCCTTTACCATTGTATAGGGACAAAACACATAACTACGTATTTGTGAACCCCATTCAATTAGTTTTTGATCGCCCTTAATAGCTGCTAATTTTTTCATTTGCTCTTCAATTTCTAATTGGTATAACTTAGACTTTAATACAAGCATTGCTTGCTCTTTATTATCGTGTTGACTTCTACCATTTTGGCATTTCACGCTAATTCCCGTTGGTTTATGTGTAATGCGAACGGCTGAATCTGTTTTATTAACATGTTGTCCTCCCGCTCCACTACTTCGCATCGTATCCACTTCAATATCTTTTTCTTCCACTTCGATTTCAATGGAATCATTAAATTGAGGCATTACATCAACACTTGCAAAAGAGGTATGACGCCTACCTGATGAATCAAATGGAGAAATACGAACTAAGCGATGCACTCCTTTTTCAGCTTTTAAATATCCATAAGCACTTTCTCCTTCTATTAAAAGAGTAATACTTTTGATACCGGCTTCTTCACCAGCTAAATAATCTAATACTGTTACTTTAAAATCATGTTTACTTGCATAACGTGAATACATTCGATAAAGCATTTCGCACCAGTCGCAACTTTCTGTACCACCCGCTCCAGGGTGCAATTCAATTACAGCATTAAATCGATCATATTCATGTGATAATAGTGTCTCGACTTCAAAGTCACTGAATAACTTCATAAAAGAAGCATAATCTTCTTCTAATAGAACCATTAACTCTTCATCATATTCTTCTTTTACAATCAAATACGTATCATTTAAATCCTGCAACGCTTGTTTTAATTGTGTATGTGTTGCCACAATTTTCTTTAATCCATTGCATTCGCGAATAAATACTTGTGCCATGCTTGGATCATTCCAAAATCCTTCTTCTAATTGCTTGTTTTCTAATTCTTGAATACGTTTTTCTTTAAGAGCTAATTCAAAGTGAGTCACCAAGCTCGCTAAATTTGGCTTGGTGACTTTCAAGGTTTGTTTTTACTTCATATAATTCCATATTATTGATCTCTTCTTCTAATTTCTACTCGCATTACAAAATTCACGATTTCCTGGGAAATGTTTTGCATCATATCTTCAAACAATTCAAAACCTTCACTTACATATTGTTGTAATGGATTTCCTTGTGCATAACTTCTTAAATGAATACCATCTCTTAATTTAGACATCGTATCAATATGTGATACCCATGACATATCGATATTACGCAATACTACATTTTTCTCAAATGGCGCGTATTGTTCACGCACATCTTTGATTTTGTTTTCATATGATTGCCAAGCAATCATTGTACACTTTTCAATTAATTTTGGTTCATCTAAACCTGTTAATGATTCGCTATTTATTGCTTCACTAGGAATTCCCATTACATTCATAGAATTCACTAGCTCATCAATATGAATACCGCCTTGTTGTGCGCTATAGTTGGAACGCACAACTCGTTGCATGACTTTATCAAACATTTCTTCAACAAGTGCATGCACATCATCCGTTTCTAAAATAGTATTACGCATTCCATACATAATTTCACGTTGTTGACGTAATACATCGTCATAGTCTAATAGCTGTTTACGGATATCAAAGTTTTGCCCTTCGACTTTTTTCTGTGCAGAACCAATCGCTTTACTAATCATTTTTGATTCAATTTTTCCATCTAATGAGGCAAATGCACCATCTAACATTCCATCTCTACCAAATCGCACCATTAAACTATCACGTAACGAAACAAAGAAACGAGAATAACCTGGATCCCCTTGTCGACCACTACGTCCACGTAACTGGTTATCAATACGTCTAGATTCATGTCTTTCACTACCTAATACAGCTAATCCACCTAATTCTCTGCTTTCTTTTGATAATTTAATATCCGTACCACGTCCTGCCATGTTGGTTGCAATAGTCACCGCACCTACTTGTCCAGCTTTACTAACAATTTCTGCCTCTCTACCATGGTTTTTCGCATTTAATACTTCATGTTTAATACGTGCTTTTTTTAAAAGGTTAGAAATAATTTCAGATACTTCTACTGAAATCGTCCCAACTAATACCGGTTGCCCTGCCTCATGTACTGTTTTTACTTCTTCGACTAGAGCTTTATATTTATCTTCAGGTGTCGCAAAAATAATATCTGCATAATCATGACGTTGCACGGGGCGATTCGTTGGAATTTCCACTACACGCATATTATAAATTTCTAAGAATTCTTCCTCTTCCGTTTTCGCTGTACCTGTCATACCTGCTAGTTTTTCATATAAACGGAAGAAATTTTGGTATGTAATAGTTGCTAATGTGCTTGTTTCTTCATTAATTTTTACGTTCTCTTTCGCTTCAATAGCCTGGTGTAAACCATCTGAGTAAGCTCTCCCCTTCATCAAACGACCAGTAAATTGATCAACTATCACAATTTCATTATCTGCTACTACATATTCCACATCTTTTTGCATAACGTAGTTTGCTCGCAATGCCATATTAATATGATGCACTAATTGCGTGTGTTCTACATCGTATAAGTTACGCAATTTAAAAGAACGTTCTGCTTTACTGACTCCACTTTCAAGCAATACTACTTGGCGTGTTTTTTCATCAACTGCAAAATCAGATGCGGATAACTTCTTCACAAAAATATCACTCATTTGGTATAAGTTTGCTGTCTGCTTCTTCCCCCCCGATATAATCAAAGGTGTTCTAGATTCATCAATTAAAATAGAATCGACCTCATCGACAATTGCTGTATGCAACCCACGCATGACGCGATCTTCTATTTTTACTACCATATTATCTCTTAGGTAATCAAATCCCAACTCTGAATTAGTTGTATACATAATATCACAAGCATATGCAGCTCTCTTTTCAGAACTTGTTAATGCGCGCGCATTAAAGCCAACGCTTAATCCTAAAAATCGATAAATTTGCCCCATCCATTCTGCATCACGTTGCGCTAAGTATTCATTTACCGTTACTACATGCACGCCTTTTTTGGACAATGCATTTAGATAAATCGCCATCGTTGAGGTTAAGGTTTTTCCCTCTCCTGTACGCATCTCTGCGATATCCCCTTGGTGCATGACTGCAGCACCCATAATTTGTACTAAATATGGATATTCACCAATCACACGTTTCGCTGCTTCTCTACATACCGCAAAAGCTTCCACCATGATATGCTCTAGCGTTTCCCCTTGCTCTACTCGATTCTGAAATTCTACTGTTTTTTGTTTCAATTGCTCGTCGCTTAAATTTGCAATACTATTACTTAACGCATCCACTTTATGCGCGATTTGTTCTACTTTAGTGAAACGTTTTTTTTCTCCACTGAATAACTTATTTAAAAATCCTGCCATCTTCTGACCTCCTAGTATAATTACTTATTATATTATAAACCAAAACACCCCTATAAAAAAGAAAAAAGTGAGGTTGCCCTCACTTCTTACTCGATGATTAAGCTAAACGGATGTTTTGAGCTTGTAATCCTCTGTCAGTTTCAACTAAGTCGAACTCAACAGTTGCATCTGGTTCAACTGTTTTGTAACCTTCCATTACTAATTGAGAGTAGTGGAAGAATACATCTTTTCCATCTTCAACTGTGATGAAACCAAACCCTTTTTCTGGGTTAAACATTTTTACTTTTCCTTGCATTTTATATCCTATACCTTTCTATGCATAATTACATATTTTCATTATACGCCTATAAATAATAAAACACAACTTAATTCGTACAGCCATTGTAAAGTTATTTCATATTTTGCCGCATTTCTTACATTTTTTCAAAAAAAGTACTCTTTTTTGTCATTTTACACATAAATCTCTTCATTTTTATGAAATATTACTTTATTTTTTCATGTGAAATATACTTTTTTTATGTATTATTTGTTTTTTTTGGGTGTTTTTATTCATTTTTTAATTCGAATTGGTTTATTTTTCACTTTACATAAATCAATAATTGTTTCATTCACGCTGCACACTAAAATGGCTATCTCATGCTTATGATTTTTCAATAACGTAAGTGCGCGTTTTAAAGTAGCCCCACTTGTACAAACGTCATCAAACAGTAATATTTTAGTATTCGGCAAAGTGACTCCCTTTTTTAAAAACAGTACTTCGTTAATCTTCTTTCGTCCCTCAAAAGTTTGAGCTGACTGCTTATATTCTTTTCGTTTTTCAAATAGGTGCATTTTATTCATAGTTAATGCTGCACTCATTTTTTCTAATGCATGAAAGCCACGTTCTTTTGTTTTCTTTTCATGACTGGCTATATACACCAATGTATAACTAGCATATTGTTTATTTAAACGCTTCATAAATGGCTGTAAGAAAATGGGATATAGAGCTATATCTCGACATTCTTTATATTGAAAAAATAGTCCTTCTAAATATGTGTCATAATAATATAAAGCATCTAAACTGACGCCTTCCCATAAAAATAAATGTTGTATCTTGCGCATTTTTTGTCGACACCCTTCACAAATACAATCCTCATAGCGACATAAATAATGTTGCAAGCTAATTTGATTCACCCAAGGAGCAAAACAAATTAAACAATCATTGCGCACGATTCATCTCCTCAATCATAGTGATACTTTTTTTCATAGCCTTACTTTTCATTTTTGCCAAATAATACGCAGATCCTTCTGGTCTTTGCATACTTCTACCGACTCTTCCTACGATTTGCATTAAGCTAGCTTCACTAAATACAATATGATCTGCATCCATCACTATCACATCAACTCCCTTAATAGTAATCCCTCGCTCTAATATTGTTGTGGAAAACAAAACTTGTAACTCTTTATTGCGAAAACGCGTAATGATTTGATCTTTATTTTCACTTTTTGAAGTAAAACTTGTACAAGTAAACCACAATTTATAAAATCTAGCTAATTGTTTAGTGAGTTGTATAGTGGATACAAACACAATGGTTTGTATTCCTGCTCTGTGATTCTTTTTTAATAAACAGAATAAATCTATACATTGTTTACCCATCATTCCTATTTTAATCTTTGGAACGACTAATGGGTGTCCATGTGGCCGTACAAACAATTCCAACATTACAATACGCCCTTCTTCTACTTCCTGCAACATCGCTTCATCAGGTGTCGCCGTTAAATACACTTTACTTCCTTTACAGCTTTGCATTGCAATTTGTTTTAATACAGTATTTCCCGCATAAGGGAACGCATCAATCTCGTCCATAATCAGTAAATCAAAACAATCATAATAGCGATAGAGTTGATGCATTGTACAAACGATTAAATCTCCATCTATTTTTGTAGTATAGCCTTCGCATACAGCTATTACATCCAAGTTTTTAAAAGCTTTACTCATTCGATCCCGTATTTCTAAAACTACCTGCCTTCTGGCAATCGCAATTCCAACTTTTTTTTGCTTGTTCACAAAGGTTTCAATTAATTCCATCACCATCTCTGTTTTACCAGCTCCCGTTGCAGCGAACACTAATACATCTTGATGTTGATTGATTGCCTCATTTAATTGTTTAATTACCCTTTTTTGATGAATGGTTAGTTCATAATCTAAATGAAATGTTGCCTGTTTCAATACCTTTTTATACTTCTTTTTCTGCAGTTGTTCATCGGCATCCATTCTCCCAAATAAAACACATTTACGACAATAATAAGTATCCTGATCTAAGTAAAAGAATTTGTCATCCTCATTTAAACATCGATTGCATTTCATACTACCTCCCTCATACTTATATGAAGAAATTGTATCAATTCCTAAAAGCATGCTTTTAAAAAAATATTTACTATTAGGTTATAAAAGTATAAAATATACGTAATATAGAAAAGGGGGACTACCTTATGAATGATATTCAATTACTAACATTATTAGAAAAAAAAGCAAATTATACAATACATGACTTAGCAACTGTTCTACAAGAAGAGGAAAGCACTGTATTAGAAAGAATGAAAAATTTTGAAAAAGAAAAAATAATATGTGGTTACCACACAATTATTAATTGGAATAAGACGACAAAAGAAAAAGTAGCAGCCATTATATTTGCAGATGCAACGCCTGAATATGAACATGGATACGAAAGAATCGCAAAAAAAATATATAGTTATCCTGAAGTGGAATCCATGCATTTAATGAGTGGAAAAAGCGACTTTATCATTCGTATCAATGGTACCACTATGAAAGATGTAGCAGATTTTGTTGCAACAAAACTTGCTTGCATCAGTGGCATTAATGCCACTACCACTTTATTTGTCTTACAAACTTATAAATCAAATGGATTTATTTATTCAGAAGAAGAAAGTAAGCACGAAAGATTATTGGTACACCCATAATGGATTACTCAAAAATATTAAGCAAAAAAGTCCAGGCAATTAAACCAAGTGGAATCCGTCGTTTTTTTGATTTAGCGACACAACTTGAGGATGTTGTTTCGTTAGGAGTAGGAGAACCAGACTTTGATACTCCTTGGCACATTCGTGCTGCTGCCATACATAGTATTGAGTCCGGACAAACTACTTATACTGAAAATCAAGGGTTATTAAAGCTGCGTACAGAAATTTGCAAGTATCAGAAAAGACATTTTAATTTAGATTATAAACCAAGTGAAGTTATCGTAACCGTAGGGGGTAGTGAAGCAATTGATATCGCGTTACGGGCGCTTGTGGATGAATCGGATGAAGTGATTATACCCACTCCCTCTTATGTAGCATATGAACCAGGTGTCATTTTAGCAGGAGGGGTGGTAGTACCCTTACCCTTAACAAGTGAAAACGAATTTAAAATCACAAAAGAAGCATTAGAATCTTGTATCAGTGAAAAAACAAAAGTCATTTTATTAAACTTTCCTAACAATCCAACTGGTGGCGTGATGACAGAAGAAGATTATGCAGCCATTGTCCCAATCTTAAAAAAACATAACATCATGATTCTAAGTGATGAAATTTATGGTGACCTACTATATGAAGGCGCGCACGATTCATTAGCTCATTTTGAGGAAGTAAAAGACCAAGTTTTAATTATCAATGGGTTCTCAAAGGCATATTCTATGACGGGATGGCGTTTGGGATATTTATTAGGAAATGAAAAGCTGATTGAACAAATCAATAAAATTCATCAATATGTAATTATGTGTGCTCCCATTATGTCACAATATGCAGCTATTGAAGCCTTGCAACGAGGAGATGCTGTGGTTGAAGAAATGCGATTAGAATATTTGGCTAGAAGAAACTATATTGTTAAGGCATTTAATGATTTAAACATTAAAACACATACACCAAAAGGGGCATTCTATATCTTCCCTGATATCCGTTCTACGAATATGACCAGTGAAGAATTTTGCGAAGCACTATTAAATGACCAGCGTGTTGCTTGTGTACCAGGCACTGCCTTTGGCGATGCAGGGGAAGGATTTATTCGTGTCTCTTATGCCTATAGTATCGAAGAAATCAATACAGCTATGCAACGTATTAAACAATTTTTAATCAACATTGGATACAATCAATAAACGAAGTGCAACACTTCGTTT
>CAYJGK010000034.1:0-11304 GCA_964370065.1 uncultured Erysipelotrichaceae bacterium | reverse complement strand
GTGTATACAAATATCAAATTAGTCGCAGGAACAAATACGTTTGTGATTGAATATGTACAGTACCGCAAGGAAAATGGAGAATTATTAGGTTATATACCTGGATTTGTGCAAACTGGCGATGAAAGCAATGTGATGTTATACTTATACAGCACAATTATTTTAGGAGCATTAGCACTAGTAATTGCTTTCCTTAAAAAAACAAAAAAATAAAAATTAAAAAACATCATTCTAAAAATGATGTTTTTTATACGTATATTCATTAGCTTTTTGCTTATAATGTATTTTGTTTAATTTCGTCTAAGATTTCCGCAATTGATTGTGAATCAAAGGGTGCTTGTAAATCGTCAATGTATTGTGTAAATAATATTTTTCCATGGTCATCGATAATCAAGCAGGCTTTCACAAGTTGGCTTAATTCATAAATATAAGTGCCTGTGTATCTTGCGAAATTACGATCTTTAAAATCAGATAAAATCTGAATTTTTTCAAAACTGCAAGATTTAGTTAATCTTTTTTGTGTGAAAACAGGTTCATTACTAATTGCATAACATGCAATTTTTGTATGATTTTTCAATACAAAATCTAGTTTTCTAAGCTCTTTAGCATAATGCTGATTAGAAAATGTAGGAATACTGAAAACAACCTTAATTCCTTTGTGATCTTGTAGTGAATGTTCTGCTTCTTGTTGATCAAATAATGAGAAATTAATTAACGGATCTCCTTTTTGTAATGGTTCAGAATTCCTAGTGTAAATACGGTTTTTATTTTTTGAATGCATAGTGTCCTCCATTTACATTTATTATAACACATTAATTTGTGAAATTTTACACAAAACTCTTTAAACCCAAATGCGAAAGTGATATAATATATAGGACTTATGATTAGGAGGCTATACAATGGCAAAAAGAACTGTAAAAGATTTAGATGTTGCTGGAAAACGCGTAATCGTACGTGTTGACTTCAATGTACCAAGAAAAGATGGAGTAATCACAAACGACAACCGTATTGTGCAAGCTTTACCAACAATTAATTACTTAATTGAAAACAAAGCAAAAATCGTTTTAATGTCACATTTAGGAAAAATTAAAACAGAAGAAGACAAAGCTAAAAACAGCTTACAAGTAGTAGCAGAACGTTTAGCAGAATTAGTAGATACTAAAGTATCATTCTGTCCCGTGACAAAAGGAGCTGCATTAGAAGAAGCTGTAGCAGCATTAAATGATTCAGAAATCGTTGTTATGGAAAACACTCGCTATGAAGCTGGAGAAACTAAAAATGATGAAGAATTAGGAAAATATTGGGCTAGTTTAGGTGAATTGTTTGTTGTGGATGCATTTGGTTCAGTACATAGAGCACATGCTTCGACGGTAGGAATTCCTACTTACCTAGAAAATGCTTTAGGATTCTTAGTAGAAAAAGAAGTAACTATGTTAGGAAAAGCTGTAGATACACCTGAAAGACCATTTGTGGCTATTATTGGTGGAGCTAAAGTTTCTGACAAAATCGCAGTTGTTGACAATTTATTAGAAAAAGCTGATAAAGTAATCGTTGGTGGAGGAATGGCTTATACATTCATGAAAGCACAAGGATTAGAAATCGGAAAATCTTTAGTTGAAGAAGATAAAATTGAATTAGCAAAAGAATACTTAGCAAAAGCTGGTGATAAATTAGTATTACCAATCGATAACGTATGTGCTGATGCATTTGCTGAAACAGCTAATACAGTAGTATGTGACAATGCTGACATCCCTGCTGATTACATGGGATTAGACATTGGACCTAAATCAATCGCATTATTTGAAGAAACATTAGCAGGAGCTAAAACAGTAGTTTGGAATGGACCTATGGGTGTATTCGAAATGGCTCCATTCGCTAAAGGGACTTTAGCTGTATGTACAGCTATTTCTGAATTGCCAGGAGCGACTACAGTAATCGGTGGTGGTGACTCTGCCGCAGCAGCAATTCAATTAGGATTCGCTGAAAAATTCTCACACATCTCAACAGGTGGTGGGGCATCATTAGAATACATGGAAGGTAAAACATTACCTGGAATCGCAGTTATTTCTGAGAAATAATTAATATAAAGGGAGAACATAAACATGAGAAAACCAATTATCGTTGGAAACTGGAAAATGAATAAAACAATTGCTGAGGCTATAGATTTTGTAGCTGCAGTAGATAAAAATGTACACGATGGAGCTGATTTCGGAATCGCTTCTTCATTCATTGCTTTAAATGAAACAAACAAAGCTGCTTCTAAATTAATCGTAGCTGCACAAAACTGTCACTTTGCTGATAGTGGTGCATTTACGGGTGAAGTTAGTGTGCCAATGTTAGAAGAAATCGGTGTTAAATACTGTATCGTTGGGCATTCTGAAAGAAGAGAAATGTTTGGGGATACAGATGAAACTGTAAACTTAAAAACAAAGCGTTTAATCGATGCTAACATTACACCAATCGTTTGTATTGGGGAAACAGAAGCACAATACGATGCAAAAGAAACTGAAAACGTAATCCGTACACAATTAACAGGATCATTAGCTAATTTATGTGAAAAATGTGTAGCGAATATCGTTATCGCTTATGAACCAATCTGGGCAATTGGTACAGGAAAATCAGCGACTAAAGAAGATGCACAAAACTGTTGTGCAATCGTACGTGACCAAGTTAAAGTTATGTATGGAGAAGCGGCTGCTAATGCAGTACGTGTACAATACGGTGGATCAGTGAAACCTGATAATATCGTAGAATACATGGCTTGTCCTGATATTGATGGAGCATTAATTGGTGGAGCAAGCTTACAAGCAGATTCATTCAATGACATCATTTCAAAAGTAAAATAATCATATAAAATACCCGAAATTCGGGTATTTTTTTATCAAAAAAATGAAAGAAAAATGTAACTGAACAAAAATGTGAATTTATTCACATTTATTGAAATGTGCTTGAATTAAGCAGTGTAGCATGATATAATTCATACGAAAATACTTAATTAGGAGGAAAATAAAATGCCATATATTATTGACGTATTTGCAAGAGAAGTAATCGATTCAAGAGGGAATCCAACTATCGAAGTTGAAATCACTACTGATTCAGGTGCTTATGGACGTGCTATGGTTCCAAGTGGAGCTAGTACAGGTGAAAGAGAAGCTTTAGAACTTCGCGATGGAGATAAAGATCGTTTCTTAGGAAAAGGGGTACAAAAAGCTGTATCTAACGTAAACGATATTATTGCTGACGCAATTACTGGTTTAGATGTAACAAACCAAAACTTAATTGATAAAACAATGATCGACTTAGATGGAACACCAGAAAAATCTAAATTAGGAGCTAACGCTATTTTAGGTGTTTCTATGGCTGCTGCACACGCTGCTGCTGATTTCTATGGAATGCCATTATACAAATACTTCGGAGGATTCAACGGTAAAACTTTACCTGTTCCAATGATGAATGTAGTAAACGGAGGATCTCATGCAGATTCAACTGTAGACTTCCAAGAATTCATGATTATGCCAGTTGGTGCTTGTTGTATTAAAGATGCTTTACAAATGGGTGCGGAAACATTCCACGCTTTAAGAAAAGTATTAAAAGACAAAGGGTACAACACTAACGTAGGTGATGAAGGTGGATTTGCTCCTTCATGTAAAGACGGAAATGAAGAACCTTTACAATTAATCGTTGATGCGATTAAAGCTGCTGGATACACACCAGGTAAAGATATGTGTATTGCAATGGACGTTGCTGCAAGTGAATTCCATAACCGCGAAACTGGTAACTATGACTTAGTTAAATCAGGACAAGGAACTAAAACAACTGAAGAAATGGTTGAAATGTATGCTGAGTGGTGTGAAAAATACCCAATCGTTTCAATTGAAGATGGATTAGGAGAAAGAGACTGGGCTGGATGGAAATTATTAACAGACCGTTTAGGAGATAAAATCCAATTAGTTGGAGATGACTTATTCGTAACAAACCCTGCTATCTTAAAAGAAGGAATCGAAAAAGGAATTGCTAACTCAATCTTAATTAAAGTTAACCAAATCGGTACATTAACTGAAACTTTCGATGCAATCGAAATGGCTAAAAAAGCAGGTTATACTTGTGTTGTTTCTCACCGTTCAGGAGAAACTGAAGATGCTACTATCGCTGATATCGCAGTAGGATTAAACGCAGGACAAATCAAAACTGGATCTATGTCAAGAACTGACCGTATTGCGAAATACAACCGTTTAATTAGAATCCACGATGAATTAAATGACCGCGGAGAAGCAAAAATTGCTGAATACCAAGGAATGGACGCTTTCTACAACGTTAAATAATGTTTGAAAAGATGGAGTAAACTCCATCTTTTTTTCATTTACTAAGCAGTTCAAATAAGATACATCTTTTTTTAATATAAAATGTAAGCGATTTCATTAGGCGGTTTTATCATGCTATGCTATAATTTTATTAGATAGATGCCCTATATAAGAAACTAGTATGCAAAAAACATTACAATTTAAGAAAAAGAGGTAAAGTTATGAAAGCAATGAAAAAACCATGTATGGTATTTTTGAGCATGATGTTATTTTTGACTATGAGTTTTAATATGCCGTTAAAAAGTGATTTTGTTGTATTAGCAAACAGTGAAAGTGTTGCTGTGAAACTATCATTAAACAGAATTACCAGTACAAATGATGCAATCAGCCATGTCAAATCGGAAGATTATCTAACAGAGTTGATAGTAGATGATGTAGAGAATGAGACCTTACCAGAAATGATAGAAGTTTACATGAACGGGGAAAAGATAGAAACGAGTTCCTATTTTTATGACGTCGCTAGTGGTCAAGTTCATATAGCTGGTGAAAATATTACAGGTGATATTGAAATTATCGCAAGCGCAACGCCTATTACTAAACTAGCATCTGTAACACAAGATGATATTGTGTATGGTGGAATTCTTCAGCCAACGATACTTTTTATGGATGAAACGATGCACAGTAACGATGTTGTTTTTATGTACAAATTACAAACACAAGAGGATGAGGCATATACAACAACAATTCCAACCGAAGTAGGCGATTATGTGGTGCAAGCCTCATTGCACTCATCTTTTGTAATTGATAACTTTACAATATTGCCTATTCAAGAAGCAAAAGTGCAGACTCCTACACTCAAAAACACTAGTGAAGAGGACCAACTTGAAGTTTCAGGATTTTCATTTGATATTAACACGCAAACGATTGTAAGTTATGACATCTCAAGAATGGGTAATGATGTATTCATTCCTAAATCACTTACTTATAATGAGGTTGTGTATGATGTATTAGCTATTGGTGATGATGTATTCGCGGGAATGCAGCTTAATTCCCTTTCCTTTGCAAGTGATAGTGTTGTAGAGCGTATTGGTAGTAAAGCCTTCTATAATAATCCAGAAATGAGTGATTTAGAAAAAACAGGCGAATTGATTTTACCAGATTCTGTTGAATATATTGATGCTCAGGCTTTTGAGCGAACTGGATATAGCAAAGTTACATTAGATATTACGACAATGGGACAAAGAGCATTTGCGAATAGTAGTAAGTTGAAAGAAGCAACTGTCGTGGGGGCAATCACAACATTACCAAGTTATGCGTTTTTAAGCGCAAAATTAGATAAATTAACCGTTGGAGAAAACATTCAACAATTTCATGCTTCTCCTTTTACTTACGCAAAAATTATTGATGCAAGTTCACATACGTACAATTCCATTATAGGTTTACAAAAAGTAGAGGATATTAATAGCAGTACTTCTCTATATAGTTATGTATTGTGGAATGACACAGTCATTACGGATGAATATGTGTATCAACCAAGTGGAGAAATCGTGGTTAAATATTTGGGGTCTGCAGAAAGTGTTACTGTTCCTGATAGGATTCAATCCATGCCAGTCACAACATTAGGTAGTCATACTTTTTATGAAAATGGTACTTTAAAAAATATCACAATCTCTAATGACATAATTACTATGATTGATTCATATGCAGTATGGCATAATACTAGCAATTTAAGTGCTATCACAATTTCAAACAATGCCAATTTGACACAAATTAACTCTCGTGCATTTTATAATCAAAATCCGATAAGTATTGATTTATCCAATAACATCGCTTTATTATCAATTGGTGATTCCGCTTTTGCAGTGAATGATACATACAATTCTAGCACTGTATCTTTAAATTTTATAGGTTGTGCAGGATTGCAAACGATAGGAAATTCAGCTTTTTATAATCTGGATAAGATAAATATTTTGGATTTGACACCACTAACTAGCCTGCAAAGTATTGGTGAAAGTGCTTTTGCAAATAGAGAGCAATATGCTACTTCTTCTGATAACCAAGGGTATAGAAGTATCGATTTGAGTGGGTTATCCAATTTAACAACCATTAATAATTCAGCTTTTTCGAAACATACGGAGTTGGCAAGTGTCGATTTTAGTGGGTGTACTGCATTGACAAGTATTGGGAATACAGTATTTTATAATGCCTATAAAATGCAGGAATTGGATTTGACACCATTAACAAGTTTACAAACAATCGGAAGTTCAGCATTTGCAATATATACATATGATTCATCTTCCGTGTTACATACGATAGATATGAGTAACCTTGAAAATCTAACAACAATCGGAAGTAGCGCATTTTCGGGGCAAAGACGATTGGCAGATGTAGTGTTAGTTGGAACAAGTAATCTGCAAAGTGTACAGTCAAATGCTTTTGCTTACAATACGAGTTTAATTGAAATTGATTTTAGTGACTCGCTAGATTCCATACAACTTGCTAATACTATATTTTCTAATTGCACTGCACTACAACATGTGTATTTAAAACAAGCAGAGTCGAATAGTATAAGTGGATACAATACTTATTGGGGAGCGACAAGCGAACCTATTGTGTATTGGAAAGATTTATATTATGACGCGAATGGATTTGTATTTGATAAGAATGAGGGTGCTATTATTGATTATATCGGTGAAGAAACGAGTGTGAACATACCGGTAATGATGGATGGGGTGAATGTTGTAAAGTTGGGACCAAGTGCCTTGCGATATACAAAAAATAAAATGAGAGAAGTTAGTTTTGCAATCGAAAGTGTAGTAGTGGAACTTGGAGATGGTGTACTAGCAGCCAGTGAAGTAAGTACGTTAGTGCTACCCAATAGCGTGACCACGATTGGTAAAGAAGCTTTTGCGAATTCAAAGTTAGCTAGCATTACTCTTCCTGAAAGTTTAACATCAATGGGTATACAGGCTTTTTATAATTGTGATTCACTGGTTAAAGTGGATATCCCAGAAGGCGTTACAACTTTGGAATCACAGATGTTTGCTGGATCTGCTATATTGGAAGAAGTAAAAATACCTGCGAGTGTGACAAGTATATCTACAGATGCATTTTTAAACACACCCAAATTAAAAATTATTGATATTACTACAAAGGATCCTGACTCGATTAATGGTAAGCCATGGGGTGGTAATACTGCAGCTATTTTATGGAATGATAGTATTTATGATAGAGAAACTGGTTTAATTTATAGTATTACAAACAATAGTGTTACGGGCTATGTGGGGGATAGTGCTACTGTAGTCGTCCCTGCAGGTGTTACGTACACGAATGCAGAAGGAGAAACACTACAACTTGATATAACAGAAATTGATTATCGAGCATTTTATTTGCGTAATCATGTGACAAGTATTACATTGCCAGATACCATTACACGTATTGATGATCAAGCATTTTATAATACAACGGGATTAAAGAGCATCAATATTCCTGATACAGTGGAATACATAGGGATAGAATCGTTTTATCAAACAGGACTATTAGATATAGTTATTCCAGCTGCAACAACAACACTTGGAGATTCTGCATTTTATTATGCTGGCTCACTCGTTAGTGTTCGTTTTGCAGCGAATAGTCAACTGTTGCGTATCGGAACTAGTGCTTTCTATCAATGTAGGAAGTTAAAAGAAGTGTATTTTGAAGAAGGTAGTTTACTTGAAAGTATAGGAGACAATGCATTTTATTTTACAACAAATTTAAAAACAATCAATTTAGAAGACTTAGATCATTTAAAAACAATTGGGTCATATGCATTTCGTGCTTCTTTTAATCCTTCTAGTGTAGATGATCGAGTGATGATTCCAAAAAGTGTAACGATGATGAATAATGCTTTCTATGAATCTCGTATAAATTATGTAGAATTTGAAGAAGGAATCACTTTACCGTCCCTATCAAACACCTTTTATGGTTCCCATATTATCGAGGTAGAAATACCAAAGTCAGTACAAAATTTAAATGGTGCATTTCGTAGTGCTAGAGTATTGTCGAGTGTAAGCTTTGAAGAAGGAACGATGATTTCAAAAATAGGGGAGTACGCGTTTTTCGATACCGCTATATCTGAAATAATAATTCCAGAAACAGTAGGGAATATTAGCAGTCAGGCTTTTTACTCGTGTGATGAATTGACTGCACTCATAATTCCTAAAAGTGTGACTCGTATTGAGTATAGAGCTTTCTCATCTACAACAAAGTTAAACAGTGTGACATTTGCACAAGACTCTGCATTAACAGCAATAGGGAACGAGTCCTTCAAAAATACCGCACTAACGAGTTTCATCATGCCAAACAGCGTAAGTAGTATGGGAATACAAGCACTGGCTAACAATCCTCAACTAGAAACCATTCGTGTTTCAAGTAGTTTAACAGCCTTACCTTCTTATGCCTTTGCATACAATCCGAAGTTAAAAAATCTAATATTTAATGTCGATAGTACGGGGAATAATAGTTTAACTAGAATTGATGATAAATTTATTTTAGGTTCAGGAGTAGAAACCTTGATTATCCCTGCGCAAAACCTACAAAGCATTCACTCATCTGGGTTTGCATATAATGCAAATGGACATTATTTGCAAAGTGGTGTCGTGGTATTTGATACTACGCGAACTACTTTTGAAGCATTTTCAGCCGAACAACCTTGGGGTGGACACAATGATACAACTGTGGCGTATGTGGCAGGTAACATAAAGTTTGAAAATGAAGTAATCACCAAAATTACAGATTCTAGAGGATATGATGTACAAATAGATGCCTATACAGATGACACTAAAATTTCAGATATTTTCTTTCCAGGAGGAGCACATCAAGCCGTGCCAGGAGAGAAAAGAGTTGAAGAGATCACGTTTGCGATTACTGAAAATGGTACTTATCCACTAATTTTAGTAGGGGAAGATAAATCAGCTGCACTTCATTATGTGACGATATCAAACATTGATACACCTGTTATTAGTGCGACTAATGTTGAAATGAAACGCTCTACATTTAATAGCATGATTGCATTAGAAGATAAAACAGCAGTGATTGCTGCGCTAAAGGCAAGCGCAGTAAATGAAGACGGGGAAACAAGAGAGGTATTTATTAGTGATGAAGAGTATGAGTTAATTAAAAACTCTACAGAAGATGTTATCGATGTGACATTACAATCAAGTAGTTTAAGTGGCGATATTACAGTCAGCAAAGTAGCAACCATTACGATTGTAGAGGATGACGCACAAATAAGTATATCCGTTCCACAAAGGGTTGTAACGTATGGAGAGAGTACAAATATTATCGTTACACCATCTATTATTGAAGTGCCATTCATAAGAAGTTTAGTACCTAATAGGAATATGATTTCAGCATATTATACAGATGAAGATGGGGTAGAGCACGAGATTAGTGTTGCTCAAAATGCAATAATGGGACAACCAACAACACTTGTATACGATACAACATCAAAAATTTTGCCGATTGGAGAAAGTACAATTACTGTGAAGTATGGTGGAGGGTTGCTTGTCAATCCAATTAGTGAAACTACCACAATTACAGTATCTCCAAAACAAGTCAATGCAGTAGTAGAAGAAGGAGCATTGAGCACTAGAAAGATTACAGATGGAACAAATACATTCACAAATGTGGACTTAGAGATTGATGCAACACAAGTGATTACAGGTGATGCAATAGATGCGACTGTAAATGGAAGTGTGACACTAATGGAGTCTAACGAGGTAGGCAGTTTCCCATTCTTAGCCGATTTAGACAGTCTAGTGAACGTAGGAGCGCAAGCGCAATACTATGAAATCATGGAAGTAAGTGGAGCAGTGCACATTGATAGTAAGTTAACTCCTATTGTAAACTTTGGAGTAAGTGGATCAGACAAAGAAGTTACTTATGGTGATCACATACCGATTGTAGCGAGTATACAAGTGCCATCCAGTCCTTATGCATATGTACCTGCACAAGCGACATTGTTGAAGAAAGATGGAACGCTTATAGAAGGAGATGTGAGTATTGTAGATGAAGAGGTTCAATTTACATATGATTCAGCAACACAAGTGTTGCCAATAGGACGTAATGAATTAACTTTAAGAGTACACGCTACAGATCATACAAATCAAGTAGAAGGGCTATTGACGGTAACGGTCTTGCCAAAAGAAATCACGTTAATCGTGAGTGATAACACAGAAAAAGATTATGATGCCTCTACCTTGTTTACAAATGTGACACTAGAGTTTGAACATGCTACAGATATTTTAGTGGATGATGTAGTGAGTACTAAGTTAGTATCAGGACATAGTAGAGACTCTTTAGTGGGAAGCAAAGCATTTAGTGTGAGTACTTTGCTAAGCGATATATTACAAGGTGAAGATGCTAGTTGGTATGTAGTTAGTGAAGTGCGTGGTCAAGTTGAAATTTTAGAGATTGAAGATAATTTAGTAGATGATGATGAAGATAAAAATGGAGATTTACCAGGAGATGCGATTAAGGATATGTATCAAACTATAGTACACCATACTGTAGTAAACGGTACATGGGATGGTGAAACTAAACTTAGTGTAAGTGAAGTTGTAACATTTAAGAAAGGGGCAGAGCCATCGAATGATATGGATGCTGAAGCAACGTATACCACACCAACTAGTAGTGGAAATATAGGGTACGATAATGGAAGTTGGTCAAACCCAATACCTACAGAAATTCTTGTATATACAGATAAAGAAATTACTTTCACATATACGTATGTGGCCAATAATTATGAAATAGTATTTAATGCCAATACAGGAACAGGGACTATGCTAGATCAAGAAATGGTATATGATGAACCAGAAGACTTAAGCCAAAATATATTCGAAAAACCAAATCATGTATTTGTGGGATGGTCAACAACAAGTACAGGAGAAGTAGCATATACAGATGAAGAAAATGTAGTAAACTTAACAACAGAAGATGGTGGAACAGTGACATTGTATGCTGT
>CAYJGK010000033.1:0-11839 GCA_964370065.1 uncultured Erysipelotrichaceae bacterium | reverse complement strand
GTCCCCCCGTCCCGACCATTTATAAAAACAAGTTTGTTTCATACAAACTTTTTTTATTATAAGTATTCAGTTGAAGCAAAACAACACTCCAGTTTTGAGTGTTGTTTTTTATATCGCAAAAATACCACGTGCTATGCGCGTGGTATCAGACTTTTAGACTAAAAAAAATCACCTACTTTGCTATAATTAAAATGCCTGGCAGCAAAATAAAAAGAAAGTAGGTGAATCGCTACGAGCAACATTCAAAGTTTATCACATACAAGTTATAGATATAAATACCACATCATAATCATGTCCAAATATCGAAGACTAATTATATATAATAAAATAAGAAAAGATATAGGACAAATATTAAGGTCGTTAATCGAAAGAAAAACTGGATGTAAATTGATTGAGGCAGAAGCGTGTCCTGATCACATACATATGTTAATAGAAATATCACCAAAATATTCAATATCACAATTTATGGGATACCTGAAAAGCAAATCGACATTGATGATATTTGAAAGACACGCAAATTTAAAATACAAATTTGGAAATAGAAAGTTTTGGTCAAGAGGATATTTTGTAGATACAGTAGGAAAAAATGAAAAAAGAATTAAGGAGTATATACAAAATCAATTGCAAGAAGACAAGTTATCTGATCAAATGAGTTTAAAAGAATTCATAGACCCGTTTACGGGTGAGCTGGCAAAATAAAACAGTAAATAGCCTCTTTAAGAGGCAGTTTGTGAAATAGTTGCAGCTGTCAGGCTTCAGTAGCCGAATGGCTACGCAACATTGAGCCCTTATAGGGCTAGTGAATACCACTGAGTTTTTCAGTGGTTTTTATAATTTATATTTTTGATTATGATACAATATAGTAAATAAAAGCAAAAAAGAGGGTGATTAACCCTCTATATAGCCTGTATCAATAAACAGGAAGCACAACTACCTTTTAAATCGTTTTTATATTTTAATTAATAATAAATATTAATCAAATAATTATAAATGGTGCGGATGACAGGAATCGAACCTGCACGCCGTGAGGCGCTAGATCCTAAGTCTAGTGCGTCTGCCAATTTCGCCACATCCGCGTTTGCATTTTATTAATGCCCTATTATTATATCATGTCATAAATAAAATGCAATAAGAAATATGACACATAATTAATATTGCTAATTTATTTTGCTTTTGTATAATATAGATAAGGAATAGGAGAACGACTATGTTACGATTAGTGAATGTAAGTAAACAATATGATAATGGTATAAAAGCGGTAAGTAATTTTAATTTAGAAGTGAGCTCGCATGAATTTATTGTATTAGTTGGTCCATCAGGGTGTGGGAAAACAACAACTCTTAGAATGATTGCAGGATTGGAACAGGTAAGTAGCGGGGAAATATACATACAAAATCAATATAGCAATGATGTTCTCGCTAAAGACCGTCATATTTCTATGGTGTTTCAATCTTTTGCTTTATTTCCGCATTTAAATGTATATGATAATTTAGCGTTTGGATTACAAATGAAAAAAGTAGATAAAAAAACAATCGATAAACAAGTACAAAAAGCTGCTCAACATTTACAGTTACAACAATGTTTACAGCAGTCCTCTAAATCATTATCAGGAGGTCAGCGTCAGCGCGTGGCACTAGGTCGTATGTTAGTGGATAATGAACCTGTTTGTTTGATGGATGAACCATTAAGTCACTTGGACATTAGTTTAAAAGCACATATGAGAGAATATTTATTAAAGGTGCACAAAGAGTTAAAAGCAACAACAATAATGGTTAGTCATGACCAAAAAGAAGCCATGTACTTAGCTGATAAAATTGTTGTAATGAATGCAGGAGAAATCCAACAAGTGGGGACACCACAACAATTATACGAGCAACCTAATAGTTTGTTTGTTGCTAATTTTATTGGTGATGAAACAATGAATATTTTAATGGGTACAATAGAAGATAATTGTTTTATAGGAAAAGGAATATGCATCCCACTAAATAATGAGCAATTACAAAAATTACAAAAATACGATAATCAAAAAATTATTGTCGGGATACGTGCGCAACATATTTATGAAACAAAAGAAGCGGCTAACTTTATAGGGACTATTCAAGAAGTAACATTAGTTGGAAGAGAAGTACAAGTGCAACTACAACTAGCACACCAAAAGATAATTATGTATGCCTCTCCCAAACAAAATATGTTAGCACAAGATCAAAGACAATTTGCTTGTGACATTCAAGAACTACATTTCTTTGATGAAAAGAGTGGAAAACGAATTTAGAACACTTTGTGTTCTTTTTTTGTTACGTGTTAGAATGAATGGATAATATACAAAAAAATACAAAACATGACAATATATTACAAAAGTTTCCTTGCTATAGTAAAGGAGTAAAACTGACTATATTTTAATGAAAAGATGGATGAGGCTTGTTCATTAAACAAAGTTTACAATAACAAAAGGAGGGATTTAGTAGAAAAAAATAATATAAATTTATGTGAAGGGGAAAAAAACGAAATGAATTTATTAAAAAAGAGTTTACAAAATTTAATGATTTTTGCTTTGTTGCTATCACTGTTACCAACATTTATGCCAATTACTACAGTAAAAGCAACAGAAAATTTAATAAATGTAGCAGGAGAGGGAACTGTTATAGTGGATAAAGAAGATTTACAATGGGGTGGTACCAAAGATAAAATGATTGATGGGGATGACACAACTGCTTGGGCTTACCCAACTGGTTCTGGTGCAGCAGTTTGGCCAGGACCGATTACAGCGCGTTTACAATTACAACAAGGAACGGATGTAAAGAAGATTGTGATTAAATTAGGAGGAGGAGATGTAGCCAATCGATCTGCTGATGTGACAGTTGATTACTACCAAAATAGTGTTATTGATACACCTTTATTTGTAGAATCGTTTGATGATCAAGCAATGGGTTCAGAAATTGTCATTGATTTAGATACAACAATTTCAGCAACGGATATAATTGTCACTTTATCTGATGCAAAAGAGGGCGGTGCAGAAGGAAAATTTTGGCCTTCTATTCGTGAATTAGAAGTTTATAAAGTTGGGGAATCAGCAGGGTTATCTGACTACAATAACATTGCTAGTTTAACGACTGTTACAACAGATGGAACAGCAAATCCTGATCCAGCACCATTAGTAGATGGGGATTATACAAGTTTATATTTATTTCATGGAGAGCAATTGACTTCACCAAAGTACATTATTTTAAGTTTTGACGCACGTTTAGTAGATGCAACAAAAATTGTATTTGAAAAAGTAGCGAGTGAACCATATAATTATGAATTTACGTATAGTATTTATGGGAAAAATGGAAATGGTGAATATGATACGATAGTCAGTCAAGCGAAAGCAAATCGTACAGATAACACACAACAGGAGTATAAATTTGCAGCGACAACTTATACAGACATTAAAATTGTAATGGATGATTGCACGAGTAGTGCAGGCAAAGGTTGGCCAGCAGTAGCGGAATTTGAATTATATGGTGAAAATGATAAAGTTTCACCTGATCCAGATAATATTGCATTAAATAAACCAGTGCATACATCATCGGGTAAAATGTTGCCAAAAATATTAATGATGGGAGCGCAATCACTGCATGGCGTGGTATTTATTACCCAAGTTTTGTAGATATTGATTTAGAAGCAAATTATGCATTAACAGATGTAGAAGTGTTTTTACCAACAAATGGATATTCAGAATTCACTGTTTATACAAGTATGGATGGTAGAGACTTTACAAAGTTAGGTGAAAAACTAGATGATACCATTACTGATAAAGCAGTGATTGCTGGAAATGGGATAGAAGCTAGATATGTAAGAGTTTATGTAGAATACAACTCAGCCAATGCATCTGCACAATTAAATGAAGTACGTGTGACGGGAACAGCAACTAATACAGCATTACAGTCTAGACCAGAAGTAGATGTAGAAGTATTCGAAGGTTCAGAATACGATGTAGAAATTACAACACAAGACACTTTAGATGAAGTATATGCAATTATTGAAAGACAATTAGGGGCACAATATAAAGAATGGTTCACATTTGAATTAGCAGAAAATCTAAATGGAACAGGATACGATTACTTTACTATTAAAGAAGAAACAGGCAAATTATAAATTTCAAACTAAACAACAAGACAAAATCCCAACTTTAGAAGAAGAACACTATGATTTAAATAAAATGATTGCATTATTTTATGATAGTTTAGAAAAAAGTGATGTCAATCAATTATATTATATTGCTAAGAAGGTGTATATTCACCATCCCAAAAGTGAACTTGAAAGTACAGTCACTTATATAGTTGAACAAATCATTAAACAAATTAATGATTTGTATGATTTCAACTTAGAGAAAGAATATGTATTAAAAGAAGAGTATCCAATCCATTGCTATTCAGACTTAGAAATACGTTTAATAAAGTATTATCACGCTATTCAAAAACCATTTCAAGCGATGCGTCAATTAAAAAGCACATTGTATTATAAACGAGCAATTCAATATATCGAAACCCACTATCATAAAACGATTAGCTTAAATGATGTGGCGATTAAATTAGAGGTGACCCCTACTTATTTAAGTAAAGTCATACATAAAGAAGGGAAAGAAAGTTTTTCTGAAATAGTCAATAATTATCGAATTAATCAAACGAAGAAATTAATAAAATCAGGTGTGCCATTAAAACGAATTGCACATGAAGTTGGATTTGCTTCCCAAAGCTATTTCTCTAAAATATTTAAAAAGAAAGTGGGAATCTCTCCTGGGGAATATAAAAATTTATTTGATTAATACAAGTAAACGTATAAAATGATACACTTACTCAATAAATAAGACCACTTGCACAAGTGATCTTATTTATTAACGAGGATATGCTACAATAGTTGCATAAGGAGGGGAAAACATGAAGGTGATCATTCACATTGATGAAACATTAGCAGAAGATGAGTTTCATATAACATGTAAGTCTTACAATGATGAAGTGTTGAAAATGATACATAACGCAAATAAATTTGAAGAAATTGTTGCGTACCAAGAAGAACAAGAGTGTTATGTGCCGATTCGTGAAATACTCTTCTTTGAAACTTCAGGAAGAGAGATAATGCTTCATACAAATAAAGAAGTGTTTATCATAAAAAAGAAGTTATATGAACTAGAAAGTATATTACCCGATTCATTCACAAGAATATCGAAATCAAGTATTGTGAACATTATGTTGATTTATTCAATGGGGAAAAGGGTTGGAAGTAATGGAGTGATTCATTTTAGAAACACACATAAACAAGTTTATGTTTCACGCAATTACTATAGAGAAGTGAAACAAAAGTTAGAAAGGAAAAGGAAATCATATGAATAAATTGATGAATTATTTATTAGGGATAGCGTGCTTTGTAACGGTAGCGTTTCTAATCGCACAAGAATTAAATATAGTGGAGGGTGTAAGCTCATGGAGTGTATTAGCTTCATTCTTCTTTATTGTTGTAATCATCAAAGGGTTATTGAAGAAGAAGTATATATCACCAATTATTGGCTTAGGTTTATTATATTTTGTCGGGCACGATTTAGTAGGCTTGCCTGCTATATCCTTACCAACCATTGCATTGTGTGCATTGTTATCCATTGGAGGGATTATGTTTATTCGTGGTCATAAAGTAAACACATATCGTGAGTTTGGATATGATAATGGTGAAAAAACCCGATACCGTAGCAAAAAAGAAGACAGGAATCCAGAGAATGACAATGTAAGTGTAACGATGGGGGAAGTAGAGAAATATATTTATAACGATGCCTATGAAACAAGTGAAGTATCTTGTAATTTAGGTAGTGTTAAAATATATTTTGACCATGCTTCTATGTTGCATTCATCAGCTACTTTACATGTTAATGCAAAAGTTGGAGAAGTTTTAATTTATGTGCCAAAAGGATGGAGTGCGATATCAAAAGTTCAGCTAGTACTTGGTGAAGAACGCATTGTTGGGTATGCAAGTGATGAAACTACACATACTTTATATATAGATGGAAGCGTTACTTGTGGAGAATTTGTGATAATTTATATTTAAAAATGGGAAGAATACAGTCTTTATATGACAATTGTCAAGAATTGTCTAAAAACTTGCTCTCTACTAAAAAATGTAGTAATCTATGTTCGGTGATAAAAATGAACAAAAATGAAATAGTAAAACAAATGATTGCAGTAGCAAAAGAAGCAGGAGCATTTATATTAAACCGTGAAGTCCTTCGAGTGGACCAAAAAGGTGATGTGGCCAATATTGTCACAAATATGGATATCGCTGCGCAAGAATTAATATTGAGTCGATTAACTACAATTTTACCAGAGGCGAAAGTTATCGCAGAAGAAAACAACACGTTTGCTTTTGATGAAGGATATGTGTGGGTAGTGGATCCGATTGATGGAACAACAAATTATGCATATGATTGTAAATTTAGTTGTGTATCAATTGCTTTATTACATGAAAAAGCAGGTTATTTAGGTGTGGTATACAATCCTTATTTAGATGAATTATTCGTTGGAATTAAAGGAGAAGGTAGCACGTTAAATGGAAAAAGCATTCACGTGAATGAGACTAAGTTAAAATCTTCATTAATTGTAGTAGGAACAAGCCCTTATGCAAAAGAAAAAGCAAATCTTACATTTGATAATTTGAAAAAATTATTTATTTACGGAAGAGATATTCGTAGAAGTGGAAGTGCAGTATTAGACTTATGTTATGTTGCGTGTGGTCGTTATGATGCCTTTTATGAAGCGAGTTTAGCGCCATGGGACTTTAGTGCAGCCAGCTTAATTATTCAAGAAGCTGGTGGTTTAGTAGGAACTACTAAAGAGGAAATATGGGGATATGAGAAATCAATTCCGCTTATTGCAGGAAACGAACAAAATTTTCACGCTATTCATACATTAATTCAATAGAAATCCAGTCAATGGATTTCTTTTTTTAATACAAACTCTACATAACAAACTTTATCAGCCCTATTAATTTAATTACTTTGACTTTTATAAAGTATGTCACGTATAATTAAGATAAGAATAAAATAGAATAAATCAATCAAGGAGAGGTTTATGAACAAGAAATTAGGGATGTTTAGTTTCTACACAATTACTTCTGCAATGGTGATGTCTGTTTATGTTTACCCGACATTTGCAACTGCAGGGTTAGGTTTAGTTTTCTTTTTAGCAGTAAGTGGATTACTTTGGTTTATTCCCACTGCTCTTTGTAGTGCAGAAATGGCATCTGTCGATGCTTTTGATAAAGGTGGAATCTTTATTTGGGTGAAACAAACACTAGGTGAAAAATGGGCATTTATCGCTGTCTTTTTTCAATGGTTCCAAGTGACAATCGGGTTTGTATCTATGCTTTATTTCATAGTAGGTATGTTATCAGTAGCCTTAGATTTGCCAATTTTGAATGATAATATTTGGGCGAAGTTAACGACTATGATTATTATTTTTTGGATTGTGAGTTTAGCACAATTTTTAGGTAATAAAATTACAGCTATTATTTCTAAAATAGGTTTTTTATTTGGCGTATTAATGCCGGTAATAGTATTAGCAATTCTAACAATCATGTATATACAAAGTGATGGAACAATTCATATTGACCTAAGTCTACAAGAACTGGTGCCTGACTTTAATTCAATGAACAGTTTAGTCGTATTTGTTTCTTTTATATTAGCGTATTTAGGAATTGAAGCTTCTGCAAATGAAATACATAATTTAAAAGATAGTAGTAAATCTTATCCAAGAGTCATTATTATCTTTTGTATTACCTCTATATTAATTAATATGATTGCGGGTTTATCGATTGCTATCCTTGTACCGCTTGATCAAATTAATCTAAGTACAGGAATTATTCAAGCATTTCAAACTGCAGTGAATACGCTGATACCAGATTATGGATTCATTGTAACGATTATCGGGATAATTATGACATTAAGTACAATTGCTAAAATTAGTACATGGATAGTGGCACCAAGTGAAGGATTATACGAAAGTGCTAAGTTAGGTTTATTACCTCAATTTTTTTTAAAAGAAAATAAGAATAAAATTCCAGTCAATATCGTACTGATGCAAAGTGTGATTGCTACTATTTGGGTTGTTGTTTTAACACTCACTTCAACACATGGAAACCTAGCTTTCTTATTATCCTTAGCTTTAACAGTTATTACGTATTTAATGGCTTATCTATTAATGTATTTAGCCTACTTTAAATTAGTATTAAAGCATGCATCGTTTACTAGAGGATATGAAGCCTTTACAACCAAAAGCAAAAAAATGATACTAGGAGGAATTGGTTTTATAACAACAGTTTTTGCTTTTGTGCTCTCATTCTATCCTCCAGATAACTATGGAAGGGAAGACCAAATAATTTATTTGCTTGTATTAGTAGTTAGCTTTGTAGTGATTAGTTTACTGCCTATTATTATTTATAGAAAAATGCGAGGGAACACAAATGAAAAATAATAACACAGATGTATTCGACACACCATTGTATGGAACTCTAATTGAAGATGAAGGATTGCCGAAAAATGAAATGCCACAAGTAAGTACACCAGCCTCTCATGTAAAACAGTTAATTGATGATTTACTATTGGATGAGGGAAGAGCTAGGATGAATTTAGCTACGTTTTGTCAAACCTACATGGAAGATGAAGCGATTGCATTGATGGCGCAAACACTAGAAAAAAATGCAATTGATAAATCGGAATATCCGCAAACTGCTGAAATCGAACAGCGCTGTATTCGTATGTTAGCTAAGTTGTGGAATACACCTAAATCATGTGATAGTATTGGTACTTCTACAGTGGGGTCATCGGAAGCTTGTATGTTAGCGGGAATGGCGATGAAATTTAGGTGGCGTGATCAAGCAAGAAAAAAAGGAGTAAATGTCAATACGAAAAAACCAAATTTAATTATTTCAGCAGGATTACAAGTTTGTTGGGAAAAATTTGCAACTTACTTTGATATTGAGTTAATTCAAATACCTATGACGCTAAATTGTATGTCACTAGATATTCAAAAAGCGATTGCAGAAATTGATGATTATACAATAGGAATTGTCGGAATCATGGGAATTACATATACTGGAAAGTTTGATGATATACAAGCTTTAGATGCCGCAGTAGATAAATATAATATAGAGACAGGAAAAGAAATTGTAATTCATATTGATGGTGCCAGCGGGGCCATGTTTACACCATTTGTTGAACCTGATTTATTGTGGGATTTTAGACTTAAAAATGTAGTTTCAATTTCTACATCAGGGCATAAGTATGGATTAGTTTATCCAGGAATTGGATGGGTGTTATGGAAAGACAAGAAATACTTACCAAAAGAATTAGTGTTTGAGGTGAGTTATTTAGGAGGAAGGTTACCTACTATTGCGATTAATTTCTCAAGAAGTGCGAGCCAAATTATTGCACAGTATTATACATTTGTCCGCTATGGAAAAGATGGATATCACAAAATTCATGAGCATTCAAAAAAAATCGCAATGTATTTATCTAATGAAATAGAGAAAACAGGTTATTTTAAAATTTACAATGATGGCGCGAACTTACCAATTGTATGTTACACATTGATTAAAGAAGTAAACTGGAGCTTATACGATTTAGCTGACCGTTTATTAATGAAAGGTTGGCAAGTACCAGCTTATCCTTTACCGGAAGATTTAAATGATATTATTATTCAACGATTTGTATGTCGTGCTGATTTAGGAAAAGATTTAGCAATGCAATTAATTGCCGATATTCATGATGGGATTGCTTTCTTAAACAAAGCAAGAATTACGCAAGATACACGTAAAGATTCATATGGATTTACACACTAATTAGGAGGAAGAGCAATGCGCTTTTCCTTTTTATTAAAAAAATAAAAAAACTGTGAAAAAAGTATTGCCAACTATAATGGTATATGTTATTATGTTTAAGCAGTTGCCTGAATAGCTCAGTTGGTAGAGCACTCGGCTGTTAACCGAACGGTCACAGGTTCAAGTCCTGTTTCAGGCGCCATGAAACAAATAAACATCCATTAGGATGTTTTTTTTCTGTTTAAAGTGTATGCGATAGCGAAAATTAAGCGTTACACTACTGTAAATGAAGTTCATTAAAATACATGTGGAAAAACTTTATTTTATATATAGATATGTTATAATGCTATGGACTATGGAGGTAATGATATGATTGGTACAAATAATGTAAGTGTTCGTTTTGGAACAAGAACACTGTATAAAGATGTGAATATAAAATTTGTGAATGGAAATTGCTATGGATTAATCGGTGCAAATGGTGCAGGGAAAAGTACATTCTTAAAAGTATTAAGTGGAGAATTAACACCAGATACGGGTGATGTATTTATGGGAAGCAATGAAACACTGTTTACTTTAAAACAAGATCATTTTGCTTATGATGAAGAGACGGTTATGCATACAGTTATGATGGGTAACGAAAAATTATATGCAATAATGAAAGAAAAAGATGAGCTATATGCAAAAGAAGACTTTTCGGAAGCTGATGGAGAACGTGCAGGTGAATTAGAATCAGACTTTGCGGAAATGGATGGATGGAACGCAGAGAGCGATGTAGCCATCTTATTAAATGGATTAGGAATTGATAGTGAATTGCATGAAAAAACAATGAGTGAATTAACTGGTTCAGAAAAAGTAAAAGTACTATTAGCACAAGCCTTATTTGGAAAACCAGATACATTATTATTAGATGAGCCAACCAATAACTTAGATATTAAAGCCATTGCTTGGTTAGAAAACTTTTTAATTAACTATGAACAAACAGTTATTGTTGTATCACACGATCGTCATTTCTTAAATAAAGTGTGTACACATATTGCAGATGTCGATTATGGACAAATTCGTATTTATTCAGGAAATTATGACTTCTGGTACGAATCAAGTCAATTAATGGCTAAGCAATTGAAGGATGCAAACCGCAAAAAAGAAGATAAGATTAAAGAATTAGAGGATTTTATTGCTCGTTTTGCTGCGAATGCATCTAAATCCAAACAAGCTACTTCTCGTAAGAAAACATTAGATAAAATTCAATTAGATGATATTAAACCATCAACTCGTAAATATCCATTTATTGATTTCAAACCAGAACGAGAAGCGGGAAAACAAATTTTATTTGTGGAAGATGTTAGCTATAAAGGGGAAGAAACTCAATTATTAGATAAAATCAACATTAATGTGATGCAAGGAGATAAAATTGCATTAATTGGAAATCCATTAGCTTGTACAACATTATTTAAAATCATTAAAGATGAAATCAAAGCGGATGCAGGTACTATTACATTTGGACAAACAATTAGCATGTCTTATGTACCAAATGATAATACAGCCTTCTTTGAAAGTGATGATGATATTTGTTTATGGCTTTCTCGCTATACAGATATTGAAGACCCGTCATTTATTAGAGGATTTTTAGGAAGAATGTTATTCTCAGGAGAAGAAGCACTGAAAAAAGTAAATGTATTATCTGGGGGAGAAAAGGCTCGTTGTATGTTAAGTAAAGCAATGCTAGAAGCACCTAACTTCTTAATGTTAGATGATCCAACTAATCATTTAGATTTAGAATCTATTACAGCATTAAATAATGGTTTAATCGCCTATAAGGGAGAGATGCTATTTACTAGCCATGACCATCAATTTATTGAAACCATTGCTAATCGTATTATTATGATTAAAGAAGATGGAACAATGATTGATCGTCGTTGCACATATAATGAATTCTTAGAAAGAGAATTAGGAATAAGCGAATAATAAAAGAGTGATTTCAAAATGAAATCACTCTTTT
>CAYJGK010000032.1:0-16311 GCA_964370065.1 uncultured Erysipelotrichaceae bacterium | reverse complement strand
TCTCAAAACGTTAATCAATATTTACGCACGAGAAATCAGATCATCCATATGGATGGTCTTTTTTTATAAAAAAATCACTCTTCTAATTCGAAAAGTGATGATTATACATAATTGGTAAGGTAATAATGAATGTACTCCCTCTATCTATTTTACTAATGACTTGAATAGAACCTTGATGTAAATCGATAATTCTTTGTACTAATGCCAGTCCTAATCCATTCCCTTTGTGAGTGCGCGATGAATCGGCTTGATAAAATTTATCAAAGATATGAGATATTGTTTCTTCACTCATACCACAACCATAATCTTGGATGGTTATAGTTACATAATCTTGACTTTCTCGCATAATAAATTGAATGGATTGAGTGGGTTGACTAAAGTGGATAGCATTTAAGAATAAGTTTTGCCAAACTTGATATAACAAGTCACGATTAGCCAATACTTCCACTTCCTGTAAGTCTAAGTCAAGTTGTATATCTTTAGAAGCCCATTGCCATTCAAAATCTAAAATAACATCTTGTATTTGAGAAGTTAAAGAAAACGATTCTTTTGTGATGCCTAGTTCTTGGTTTTCTAATTTAGATAATAATAAGATATGTTGTGTTAAGTTAGACAAACGCTCACTACTATCTTGTATTTTTAAAATACAATCAATGCGCTCATTTTCTTTTAGATCTGGATTTGATAATAAGTTAGCATAACCTTGTATAGAAGCAAGTGGCGTTTTAAATTCATGAGATACATTCTCAATGAAATCATTACGCATAATTTCATTGTTAGCTAAATCTCTAGCCATTTTATTAAAGTTGTTAATTAGTGAATGTAATTCTATGGCACGACTATCCTGATGGATTTGAATATTGTAATTACCGTTTGCAATTTCTTTAGTGGCTTCGTTCAATACATGTATGGTTTTGAACATTTTTTTCCCAAACAATAGAGATAATACAGAAGAGATTACAATACTGACAACGATGAATATGAGTAAGACATGGCGTGGATCTTTATCAATTACAATGTTGTAATGGTATAAAACGGAATTAATAAAAGCAGCTAATAAAAAGGTTGTAATAGTAATTAAGATAAATATAAAAGTAAAAACAATTGCCATACGAACATGTCTACGTTTCATTATTTTTTTCTCCTATTTTATAACCTAAACCACGAATAGTTATAATTTTGAAGTCTTCATTATCTTTAAATTTTTCTCTTAATCTTGAAATATGAACATCTAATGTATGTGTATCACTCTCACTACCAGGTCCCCAAATTTCATTCATTAATTGCATTCTAGTGTACACTTTATTAGGTGAACTCAATAATTTGAATAATAGCATGAACTCTTTGTTCACTAACTGCAAGTTACCTTGTGGGCTATGTACAGTTAATGAATCACTATCTAATGTAGTGTTTTTATATGTGATTGTTTTAGTGTTAGTTAAATTGCTTCGCCTTAATAGCGCTTCAATACGCCAAATCATTTCGTTCACATCAATAGGTTTGACCATATAATCGTCTGCACCTACCTGAAATCCTTGCTTTTTATCATGCAATGCACTTTTTGCACTTATGATTAAAACAGGCATGGCATAATTAGATAATCGTAAATGATCAATCAAACTAATACCATCCATTTCTGGCATCATCAAATCGCTAATAATTAAATCGATATGATGCAATTCAAGTATATCGAATGCTTGTATGCCATTAGTTGCACTAATTGTTTGGTATCCTTCATTTTGTAATGCTCTACTATATAGTTGATTTAATTGTAAATCATCTTCTACAATTAATATTTGTATCATAGTATCCCTTCTTTCTTTCTTAATTATAGTATAGCATGTTACTCAAATAAATCTCAATTCATTAAATTTGAGGTTTATTTGAGTATGATTTGAGAAATGGTTGAGAAATACAGTGCATAATAATGTCATCTTAAGAAAGGATGAAGTGTATGTTAGAAATTAAAAAAATTAAAAAGCAATACCAAACAGGAGATTTTATCCAAGTTGCTTTAAAAGGAGTCAGTTTAAGTTTTAGAGATAATGAGTTTGTTTCTATTTTAGGACCAAGTGGTTCTGGTAAGACAACCTTATTAAATATTATTGGAGGACTAGATAGTTATGATGATGGAGATTTATTAATTAATGGAATTTCCACAAAAAATTATACTGATCGTGACTGGGATACTTATCGTAATCATTCTATTGGATTTGTATTCCAAAGCTATAATTTGATTCCTCATCAATCGGTGCTATCCAATGTTGAGTTAGCATTAACTATAAGTGGAGAATCCAAATCACAAAGAAGACAAAAAGCAAAAGACGCATTAATAAAAGTAGGTTTAGGTGATCATGTCCATAAAAAACCGAATCAATTATCGGGTGGTCAAATGCAGCGTGTGGCCATTGCTAGAGCGTTAGTGAATAACCCAGATATTTTATTAGCCGATGAGCCAACAGGAGCATTAGATACAGAAACTAGTGTGCAAATTATGGAGTTACTAAAAGAAGTAGCCCAAGATCGTTTGGTTGTAATGGTGACACATAATCCTGAGTTAGCACAAACATATTCTTCTAGAATTGTTGATTTAAAAGATGGAAATGTGATTAGTGATACAAATCCATTCACACCTAAACCAATTAAAATGACAGATAAAAAATTAACGCATAAAAAAGCAAAGATGTCTTTATTAACTGCGTTGAGTTTAAGCTTTAATAATTTAAAAACGAAGAAGAAAAGAACGTTATTAACTTCTTTTGCGGGCTCGATTGGAATTATTGGAATTGCTTTAATCTTATCCTTATCATCGGGAGTTAATACTTATATTACAGATTTGCAATCAACAACAATGGAAGCTTATCCGGTGACAATTACGGCAGAATATGTCAATATGATGGGGATGCCAATGGGTGGTCAATCAGGTAGTGAAGAAGATCGTGAGGGTATATATAGGGATACACAATCGTTAGAAATGATGTCTTCTATGACAGGGACAAACAATTTAAGTCCATTTAAGGAATACTTAGATGATTCAGATAGTGATATTGCCCAATATATTGGAAGCGATGGGGTAACCTATTCATATGATATTCATTTCGATGCTTATTCATATAATGAAAATGGTCAGCTTCTAAATACTAATAGTGACCCAAGTGCATTAAGTTCAAATGCAATGATGCAAATGAATACGATCAACCCTATGTTGATGATGATGGGTACTGGCGCAAATAATGGGGCTACTAACTTTTTTGAAATTGAATCAAGTGGTGATGCATTAATCAATACACAAATAAGTGATAACTTTGAAGTGTTAGAAGGAGCATGGCCAAAAGAGTATAATGAAGTAGTCTTATTCTTGGATGAAAATAATGCAGTAGATATTGATGTATTATACCAATTAGGATTAGTGAGTGCAGAGGAGTACTTATCTGTGACAAAAGCAATTGAAGAGGGAGAAGATGTTACCCAACAAATTTGGAATTACGATGAATTAATGGGACGTACTTTCTACTTAACAAGTGCAGAGCAAAAATTTGTAGAGAATGAAAATGGTGTATACGTTGCACAAGGAGATGCCTACTTTGCTGCTAACCCAACTACTATTCCAGTTGAAAATGAAGTAAAAATTGTGGGGATTGTAAGAGAAAAAGAAGATTCAACGTCAATGCTTTCTACATCAGCAATTGGATATACAACGAAGTTGAGTGAGTACTTAATTGACCAAAACAACAATAGTGCTGTTGTACAAGCACAAATAGCTACACCGGATGTGGATGTATTAACCGGTCTACCATTTGTGGAAGGAAAAACTTCGTATGAAGAAAACTTAGTTATGATTGGAGAAGTGAATAAAGCGAATCCAGTAGAAATCAATATTTATACGGATAGTTTTGAAGATAAAGATGCTTTAGCATTAGCTATTGAAGAATATAATACTACACAAGATGAAGCTAATCAAATTACATATACAGATTATGTAGCTGTCATGACTTCATCGATGACTTCGATGATTGATGTCGTGTCTTATGTATTAATTGCATTTGTAGCGGTGTCATTAATTGTTTCTTGTATAATGATTGGAATTATTACACATATTTCAGTATTAGAAAGAACGAAAGAAATTGGAGTGTTACGCGCATTAGGAGCAAGTAAAGGAAATATCTCTCAAGTGTTCAATGCAGAAACATTAATTATTGGGTTGTGTTCTGGATCATTAGGAATTGGAATTGCAATGCTATTGAATATTCCTATTACATCGTTAATTCAAAATTTGATTGGAAATAGTGATGTAGCGACTTCATTACCGATTGCTAGCGCTATTATATTGATTGCCATTAGTGTTGTCATTACGGTATTAGGTGGATTAATTCCTGCAAAAACAGCGGCGAAAAAAGATCCAGTTATCGCATTAAGAAGTGAATAAAATAAAAGAGAGAGTCAAATTTATATTTGACTTTCTCTTTTTTGAAAAAAATAAAAAAAGTATTGCATTATCAAATCTTCTGTATTAATATATAAGGGCTAGTGTAAATAGGTTCCTCGATAGAGGGACATAAAAAATGCTAAGTTATGGCACACCTGGAAATGTGTGCTACATTTGAAAGGAGGAAATAGTATGCCAACAATTAACCAATTAGTTAGAAAAGGTCGTACAGATAAAGTTTGGGTTTCTAAATCACCAGCTTTAAATAGAGGGTACAACTCATTAAAGAGTCGTCCAACAAACATTAGTTCACCACAAAAAAGAGGTGTGTGTACACGTGTAGGAACGATGACACCTAAAAAACCTAACTCGGCTATGCGTAAATACGCGAGAGTTAGATTAAGTAATGGTATGGAAGTTACTGCATATATTCCAGGAATTGGACACAACTTACAAGAACATAGTGTTGTATTAATTCGTGGAGGACGTGTTAAGGATTTACCTGGGGTACGTTACCACATTATCCGTGGTACATTAGACTGTGCTGGAGTAAACAACCGTAACCAATCTCGTTCATTATACGGAACGAAAAAACCAAAAGCTAAATAAGCTATCAAGATTGAAAGGAGGAATTTAATATGCCAAGAAAAGGACATATTGCAAAGCGTGATGTATTAGTAGATCCAATTTATAACTCTAAGTTAGTTACTCGTTTAATTAACAAAATCATGATTGATGGAAAAAGAGGAGTTGCACAAACTATCTTATATAACGCATTTGACATTATTGAAGTAAAAACAGAAAGAAAACCGATGGAAGTTTTCGAAGAAGCATTAGAAAATATTATGCCAATGTTAGAACTTAAAGCTCGTAGAGTGGGTGGATCTAACTACCAAGTACCAGTAGAGGTATCTAACGAAAGACGTTTAACTTTAGGGTTACGTTGGTTAGTAAACTACTCTCGTTTAAGAAACGAAAAAACAATGGAACAAAGATTAGCTGCAGAAATCATGGATGCTGCTGCTGGAAATGGTTCATCTGTTAAAAAACGTGATGATATTCACAAAATGGCTGAAGCAAATAAAGCATTTGCTCATTACCGTTGGTAGGAGGTTAATGCATGGCTCGTGATTTTGACTTAAAACATACTCGTAATATCGGTATCATGGCTCACATCGATGCTGGGAAAACGACATGTACAGAACGTATTTTATATTATACTGGAGTAAATCATAAAATTGGAGAAACACATGATGGTGCTTCTACAATGGACTGGATGGCTCAAGAACAAGAAAGAGGTATTACAATTACTTCTGCTGCGACAACTGCAGCTTGGAAAGAGCATAGAATTAACATTATCGATACACCGGGACACGTTGACTTCACTGTTGAAGTAGAACGTTCATTACGTGTATTAGATGGTGCAGTTACTGTATTAGATTCAAAAGCGGGAGTAGAACCTCAAACTGAAACAGTTTGGCGTCAAGCAACTGCATATGGAGTACCTAGAATTGTATTCTGTAATAAAATGGATGCTACAGGAGCTGACTTTGATATGAGTTGTGCAACAATTATAGACCGTTTAGGTGCTAAAAGTGCTGCCATTCAATTACCTATTGGAGCAGAAGGTGAATTCGCTGGTATTATCGATATCATCGAAAGAAAAGCTTATGACTTCGAAGGGGAAATGGGAATTAACGTTGTTGAAATTCCTGTACCAGCTGATTTAACTGATAAAATGGAAGATAAACGTGTTCAATTAATTGAAGCGTTAGCTGACTTTGATGAAGAATTAATGATGATGGTATTAGAAGGTGAAGAACCTTCAATCGCTCAAATTAAAGAAGCGGTACGTGTTGCTACTTGTACAGGAGATTTCTTCCCAGTATTATGTGGTAGTGCCTACAAAAACAAAGGTGTTCAGTTATTATTAGATGCTGTATTAGCATACTTACCTTCACCAATCGATGTACCTGCAATTAAAGGAACTACATTAGATGGAGAAGAAATCACTCGTGAATCAAGTGATGCTGCACCATTCTCTGCGTTAGCATTCAAAATTATGACTGACCCATTCGTAGGGAAATTATCTTACTTCCGTGTCTATTCAGGAACAATCAGTTCAGGAAGTTATGTATTAAACTCAACTAAAGGTAAAAAAGAACGTTTAGGACGTATTCTACAAATGCATGCGAACGAGCGTAAAGAAATCTCTGAAGTATTTGCTGGAGATATTGCTGCTGCAGTTGGTTTAAAAGATACAACTACTGGAGATACTTTATGTCTGGATAGTGCACCAGTTATCCTAGAAGCTATGGAATTCCCAGAACCAGTTATTCGTGTTGCTGTGGAGCCAAAGTCAAAAGGTGACCAAGATAAAATGGGATTAGCTTTATCTAAGTTAGCTGAAGAAGATCCAACATTTAAAACTTATACTGATGAAGAAACAGGACAAACAATTATTGCTGGAGTTGGAGAACTTCACTTAGATATTATTGTTGACCGTATGAGAAGAGAATTTAAAGTGGAAGCAAACATTGGTGCGCCTCAAGTTTCTTATCGTGAAACAATCCGCGAAACTGCAGAGTGTGAAGGTAAATACATTAAACAATCAGGTGGACGTGGACAATATGGTCATGTTTGGATTAAGTTTGAACCAAATGAAGAAGGAGCTGGATTCGAATTCGTTGATAAAACGGTTGGAGGAAGCGTTCCTAGAGAATATATTAAAGCAATCGGTGAAGGTACTGAGGCGTCTTTAAGAAATGGTATGGTTGCTGGTTATGAAGTAGTAGACATTAAAGCTACATTATTCGATGGATCTTACCATGATGTCGATTCAAGTGAAATGGCATATAAAATCGCTGCAAGTATGGCACTTAAAGAAGCTGCTAAAAAATGTAAACCAGTTATCTTAGAACCAATTATGAACGTAGAAGTCACTGCACCTAATGAATACTTAGGATCAGTAATGGGAGATGTTTCATCTCGTCGTGGTATGATTGATGGACAAGAAGAGCGTGGAAATGCAATTATTGTTAGAGCGATGATTCCACTATCAGAAATGTTTGGATATGTAACGGATTTACGTGGATTTACACAAGGTCGTGGTAACTACTCAATGAAGTTTGACCACTACTCTGAAGTACCAAAAAGTATTTCTGAAAAAATTATGAAAGAACGCGCTGCATAATAGAGAAAATGCACTTAAGGTGTTGCTTTTATAATGAATTTGCATTAAAATAGTAAAGTAAACTAGCCAAAAATATGGCATTAATAGGAGGAAATTTTAAAATGGCAAAACAAAAGTTCGATAGATCGAAAACACATGTTAACATTGGAACAATTGGTCACGTTGACCACGGAAAAACTACATTAACTGCTGCAATTACTAACGTATTAGCAGGAAAAGGGCAAGCACAAGCACAAGCTTACGACCAAATTGATGGAGCACCTGAAGAGAAAGAACGTGGTATTACAATTAATACTGCACACGTTGAGTACCAAACAGAAAACCGTCACTATGCACACGTTGACTGTCCAGGACATGCTGACTACGTAAAAAATATGATTACTGGAGCAGCACAAATGGATGGAGCTATTATCGTAGTAGCTGCAACAGATGGACCTATGCCACAAACTCGTGAGCATATCTTACTTGCAAACCAAGTAGGTGTTGAAAAAATCGTTGTATTCTTAAACAAATGTGACATGGTTGATGACGAAGAGTTAATTGACTTAGTTGAGATGGAAGTTCGCGAATTATTAAGCGAATACGGATTCGATGGAGATAACGCACCAGTTATCCGTGGATCTGCATTAAAAGCATTAGAAGGTGATGCAGCTTGGACTGGAAAAATTGATGAATTAATGGCTGCTGTAGATAGCTACATTCCTGACCCAGCTCGTGAAAACGACAAACCATTCTTAATGTCAGTTGAAGATGTATTCACAATTACAGGACGTGGAACAGTTGCTACTGGACGTGTTGAACGTGGAGTATTAAACTTAAATGAAGAAGTTGAAATCGTTGGAATTAACGACACTAGAAAAACTGTAGTTACAGGAATCGAAATGTTCCGTAAATTATTAGATTTCGCTGAAGCTGGAGATAACATCGGAGCTTTATTACGTGGAGTTAACCGTGAAGAAATCGTACGTGGACAAATCTTATGTAAAGTAGGAAGTGTTACACCACATACAACAATCAAAGGACAAGTATATGTATTAAGTAAAGAAGAAGGTGGACGTCATACACCATTCGTTTCTAACTACCGTCCTCAATTTTACTTCAGAACTACTGACGTTACAGGAGTAATCACTTTACCAGAAGGTGTGGAAATGGTTATGCCTGGAGATAACGTAGAAATGACAGTTGAACTGATCGCTCCAATCGCAATCGAAAAAGGAACTAAATTCTCTATTCGTGAAGGTGGACGTACAGTTGGTGCTGGAAACGTTACTGAAATTATTAAATAATTTTAAACAAAACAATATTTTAAAGATCACTTACAAAAGTGGTCTTTTTTTACACTATATAAAAAAACAAGTATAAATACTTGTTTGAATGCTTGTATAAATTGCTTTTAAGGGCTTTTAAAATTGATTTAAGGTTATATATGAATCAAGGCATGAAAAGCCTAGCAGATAAGCCTTAAATACGTGAATAGATGAAATGTTAAAGTGTTAGTAGACTATTATGCATGGAAATAATCTTTTACGTTTAAACTGCCAATAAAATATAAATCAGATAAGAAGTGTGTGTCTTAAAATTCTATTCTATTCATATTTTAAGTTGTTTTATACGACTATTATACAGTGACTATATGCCTATTGAATGAGTGTAGTATGGAAGGGATAGTATATAAAAAAAGCATCTAATGATGCTTTAATTTTTTAATATGGTGGAGCTTAGCGGGATCGAACCGCTGACCTCCTGCGTGCAAGGCAGGCGCTCTCCCAGCTGAGCTAAAACCCCAAATATATTAAATTACAATTCGAATGGTAGGCCTGAATGGATTTGAACCAGCGACCTCACCCTTATCAGGGGTGCGCTCTAACCAACTGAGCTACAGGCCTATCTCTTATCGAATGCCTATTTATAATACCATGTAGGATAGGTAGAGTCAACACTTTTTTTAAAAAAAGTGTATTTTTTTTAAAAAGTGTTTAATCAGCTTTAAAATAGAGAAATTATTGATTATGAATGTATGAATATAACTTATTATCGATACATTTTTTTAAAAATACTTCTGTATAAAAAAAGTTGTGGTAAAATATTATGGTAATCAATTGGATTAGAAAAGGGGTACTTATGTATAATGTAAATAATTTTGAAAACAATGATGATGTATTGGTATTAGATGAAAAAGGTTGTTTTAAGATTGCAGAATTTCAACGTGATTTAAGTGTTAACCACGAAACAGCCATGAATGCTTATTATGCTGCTAAAATGAATGTGAAGCGCAGACAGGTTATTTGTGAGTTAGAACATTCAAATGTGACCATTCAAGCAGGAGCGATGCAATGGATGGTTGGCGATGTACAAGCGACTACGGGGTTAAAAGGAGTTGGAGATTTCTTTGGAAAGGCAATTCGCTCACAAGTAACAAAAGAGAGTGCAATCAAACCAGAATATACTGGTTCAGGAACTTTAGTATTAGAACCAACTTATAAATATATTTTATTAATAGATGTAAGGGAATGGAATAACTCTATAGTAATCGAAGATGGACTTTTCTTAGCTTGTGAATCATCACTTAAACACAAAGCAGTTATGCGTTCAAATGTTTCAAGTACTTTAGCAGGTGGAGAAGGTTTATTTAATTTATCAATTAATGGGGAAGGGGTTTTATGTTTAGAATCGAATTGTCCAAAAGAAGAATTGATTGAAATAGAATTAAAAGACGATGTTTTAAAAGTGGATGGAAACATGGCGATTGCATGGAGTGGAAGTTTGGATTTCACAGTTGAACGCTCTGGAAAATCATTAATTGGTTCAGCAGCAAGTGGAGAAGGATTGGTCAATGTATATCGTGGGACAGGTAGAGTATTATTAGCACCTGTTAAATAAAAATAAGAGTTATGCTATGTTTGCATAACTCTTTTTCATATAAAAAAAACAACTCCATGAGTTGTTACTTTTTAATGGTGACGCGTACGGGATTCGAACCCGTGAATGCTGCCGTGAAAGGGCAGTGTGTTAAGCCGCTTCACCAACGCGCCAGGCATTGTTTGTAAGCATTTTTGCGGCTATACTTTAAAAGTACATTGGTAATAATACAGTAATTAATAGGATAAGTCAACCACTTAAATATAAAATAATAAAAAAAACAACTCCATGAGTTGTTACTTTTTTAATGGTGACGCGTACGGGATTCGAACCCGTGAATGCTGCCGTGAAAGGGCAGTGTGTTAAGCCGCTTCACCAACGCGCCAGGCATTGTTTTGTAAGCATTTTTGCGGCTGTACTCAGCGAGTACATTGGTAATAATACAGCAATTCAAAACATAAGTCAACACTTTTTATAAAAAAGTTTACATTTTTTTAAATAAATAGAAAAAAGCTTATAAAATACAATATTTTAGCTATAAAAATATATGGTATAATACAAAAAGAGGTAACATATTATGAAAATGATGCATATTTCAGATCTACATTTAGGTAAAAAAGTATTAGAGTTTTCTTTGATTGAAGATCAAAAAATAGTTTTAAATCAAGTGATACAAACTATGATTCAGCAAGATATTCAGGTATTATTGATTGCTGGCGATATTTATGATAAAACAATTCCTAGTATAGAAGCGGTACAATTATTTGATTGGTTTTTAAATGAACTAGTTAAACATGAAGTGACAGCATTAATGATTAGTGGGAATCATGATTCTAATGAGCGATTAGGCTTTGCTTCATCGCTTATAGAAAAACATAATATATACATGGTTTCTCATTATGAAAAACAGGATAAAAAGATTGTGCTACAAGATGAATATGGGGAAATTAACTTTTATTTAATCCCTTTTGTAAAGCCAAATCAAGTTAGACATCATTTTGAAGGGATTGAAATGCATACATACCAAGAGATGATGGAACAAATCATTAAGCGATTACAGTTAGATGAAACCAAACGTAATGTATTCATGACACATCAATATATTAGTGGAGCAAGCATTTGTGATAGTGAAGAGTTGTCTATAGGGGGTAGTGATGCAATAGAAGCAAGTTTGTTTACACATTTTGACTATGTAGCTTTAGGTCATTTACATGAATCACAGCAAGTGAAATATGATTATATCCGTTATTGTGGAACGCCTTTAAAATATTCAATATCAGAAAAAAATCATAATAAATCCATGACAATTGTACAATTAGATGAAAAAGGGTCTTTCCAATTTTCGTTAGTCCCATTTATTCCTTTGCATGATTTAAAAGAAATAAAAGGTAGCTATGAAGAATTGTGCGCACAATCTTTTTATGTAACATTAAATACACAAGATTATTTTCATATTGTTTTAACAGATGAAGAAGAACAATTAGAAGCGCTACAAAAACTGCGAGTTATTTATCCCAATATAATGAAATTAAGTTATGACAATGCACGTACACAAGCGAGTAGTCAGCTACAAGAAATAAAAGATATTGAAAAGCAAAACCCTCTACAATTATTTTCTACACTGTATGAAATACAAAATAATCAACCGATGAGTGAAAGGCAAATCCAATATATGAAGCAATTATTAGATACATTACAGGAGGATAAATAAATGAGAGTGTTACAATTAGAAATTTGTGGATTTGGACCCTATGCCAATCAAACAAAGATTGACTTTACACAATTAGGAACAAATGGATTGTATTTAATATGTGGCGATACGGGAGCTGGAAAAACGACAGTATTTGATGCTATTATCTTTGCGTTGTATGGCGAGGCAAGCGGGGAAAATAGAAATACGAGTATGTTTCGTAGTAAATATGCATTAAGTGATACCCCTACTTATGTCAAACTGACATTTTTATATAAAAACAAACAATACGAAATTACACGGAATCCAGAATATGAGCGTCCTTCTAAACGTGGTGATAAATTAACATTACAAAGGGCAGAAGCTACATTGTTGAATCCAGATGGAAAAGTAATAACTAAATTAAAAGATGTGCAACAAAGTGTTATTGCATTACTAGGGGTTGATAAAAAACAATTTTGTCAGATTGCAATGATTGCGCAAGGTGAATTTTTAAAGCTGATATTAGCTAATACGCAAGAAAGGCAACAAATATTTAGAGAGATTTTTCATACTCAATTTTATCAGCAAGTGCAAGATCAATTACGTATGAAAGAAAATACATGTAAAGCTAATTATGAGCAACTAAAAAACAGTGTGCAACAATATATTGATACAATAGATAGCCAACATGATTTTTCAAATATGTTTATAGAACAGCAAATCGAATTATTAGAGTTACAAAATAAAGAAGATGAAAAACTAGAAAAGCAGTGTATTGCAGAGCATGAAGCACAACAAAAACAGTTCACGATCAATCATCAAAAAATAGTAGCTCAACAAGAATATGAGCGATTACAACTAGTATACGAAGAAGGTGTAAAACAATTAGAGTTATTACAACAAAACTATATTGCCAAACAACAAACACTAAATAGGATACAAGTGAATCAAGATGTAGTACAAGAACTAGCGATTGAAATTGTGAAAAAACAAGAAGAGTTGGCGCATTATGAACCATTAACATTGGCATTACAGCAAGTAGCGGAAATACAAATAAGCTTACAAAAACAAAAGCAAGAAAAATCTTTGAGTCAACAAAAATTAGAACAAACCATGCGAGAACTGGTTATAATTGCACAAGATTTAGAAGTGTTGGAAGGTTGTAAAGTTCGCCTTGAAAAAGCGAAACTAACGAAACCCTTATTAGTAAAGAAACAGGAAGATGTCAAAAATATCCAACAGTTACAAGAGAATATGAAATGTAAGGAGCAAAAATATACGAAGCAATTGCACGATTATCATAACTTTGCAACCAAAAGTGATGAAATAGAAGTAGCGTATAATCAAGCGCACCGTCAATATTTAAATGAGCAAGCAGGAATGATTGCCATGACATTGGAAGAAGGGAAGGCATGTCCAGTATGTGGATCCTATGAACATCCTGATAAAGCTAAAGTGAGTGCCAGTGTGTTAACAAAATTAGAGTTAGACAATTTAAAAAACACCTTGGAACAAGCACAGCAAAAGACGATATCAACGCATGAAGGTGTTATGCTATTAAAACAAGAGATAGAACAAATACAGCAACAATATGAAAAACAAATAGCAGAATTAGCAATACAATCAATAGATGAATATGCGTTACAAGTCAATCAACAAATTCAAGAAAATAGACAATTAATTCAGAAATATGAAACGCAATGTATCCAAGAATCTAAAGCACAGCAAGAACAAATCACAAAGCAAACTGTACTTGACCAATTAAAAGAAGAGTTGCAACAATATGCACTGCAGTTAAGTAGACAAGAACAAACTCTTGTACAGTTGCAATTGAAAATTGATGGCTGGCAAACAACACTTGCTTATCCAACGATTGAAGAGGCGAAACAAGCGATTGTAGTGCTACAACAAAAACGTGATGCAATTATTGTACAATATGAGCAACAACAAAAGGTGTTACAAGATACGAAGCAAGATATGGATATATTGATTGGACAACAAAAATCCTTGCATGAACAATTACAACAATATTCAGTGCTGGATATGAAAGTTTTACTAGACCAAAAGCAAGAATTAATACAAGCGTTAGATACATTAAATGAACAACAAAAGATGTATCGTAGCCGATTAGATCGTAATAAAAATATATATAACCTATTAAATGAACAAGCAAAGCAAATGCAAATAATAGAAGAAGAATATACATTGTATAGTAGTTTATCCGCTACAGCGAATGGTACCATTAGAGGAAAAGAGAAAATTATGTTTGAAACATTTGTGCAAACGACATACTTTGATCGTATGATACAAAGAGCAAACATTCGTTTTATGCAAATGAGTCACGGGCAATATGAATTAAAACGACGTAAAGATGATGGCAATCGCCGTTCGCAAAGTGGTTTAGAATTAGATGTAATAGACCATTATAATGGGAGTACACGTAATGTGAAATCATTATCAGGTGGAGAAGCATTTAAAGCTTCGCTTTGTCTGGCACTTGGATTATCAGATGAGGTTCAAAATAGTGTAGGGGGAATTCAACTGGACACGATGTTTGTAGATGAAGGGTTTGGTTCACTAGATGAAGAATCCTTGCAACAAGCTATCCGTGCATTAGTAAATGTAAGTGAATCGAATCGTTTAATTGGAATCATTTCACATGTAAATGAATTAAAACAACGTATTGATAAACAAATCATCATTCAAAAAAATAAGGGCATGGGAAGTGCCATACAAATTAAAGTGTAATCCACGAAAGGAAGAAATATGAATTTATTTACGCCAATTACAATAAAAAATACAGTATTTAAAAACCGCTTTTTTAGAGCTGCTACATGGGAAGGGTTAGCAAGTGAAAATTCGTGTATGAGTGCCGCATTATTTAATGTTCACAAACAACTGGCAGAAGGTGGAGTAGGAGCCATTATTACAGGGTATGCCCATGTAGTAAAAGAAGAACAACCGAATCCTAGGATGATGGGTATTTATGAAGATTCATTCATAGAAGAATACAAACCACTTTGTGAAATGTGTGCACAATATGATACAAAAATATTCTTGCAAATTGCATATGGAGGTTCGCTGAGTGGAATGAACCCGGTTTCAACCCATATTTATGGACCATCAGCAATTGTCAATGAAGTCACTCAAATAACTCCTTATGAAATGAGTATTAAAGAAATAAAACAGCTAATACAAAATTTTATTGATGCAGGAATACGTGCTGAAAAAGCAGGATTTACCGGGGTGGAAATTCATGGAGCACATGGCTATTTATTAAGCCAATTTTTATCTAAAGATTGTAATAAAAGAGAAGATGCATATGGAGGTAGTATAGAAAATCGTGCTCGTTTCTTAGAAGAAATTGTGATAGGTATTAAAAAGGTGGTACTAGATAACTTCATTATTATGGTTAAGATAAATAGTGAAGATTTCACAACGAATGGATTTACACAAGAAGAAAGCCTACAAACGATTAAAATACTGAAAGAAGCAGGCTTAGATATAATTGAGATAAGTGGTGGAAACATGTGCTTCAAAGAGGTAGGTAGAAAAAATTTAGGTGCTATGCGAAATAGATTAACAAAAGATACCCAATCCTATTTTCAAGAATTCGCTTTAAGAGTAAAAGAAGAGGTAGATATACCACTAATTTTAACAGGTGGTAATCGTAATATCGAAATGATGAGTACATTAATGGAAAAAGGGATTGATTGTTTTGCATTGAGTCGCCCTTTAGTGAAACAACCAGATTTAATAAAACTATGGCAGAAAGATGAGACATATGAACCAATGTGTGTGAATTGTGGAATGTGTTTTAGAACAGAAAAATATTGTATAACAAACAAGTCGTAAAGGCTTGTTTGTTATTGCGATAAGCCTTATTTTTTTTATTTTCATATTGACTTTACACTTATGTATACTATATAATAGCAAGGTACCAATTTTAGTACATGGTTCCTTAGCCAAGTGGTAAGGCAATAGACTGCAACTCTGTGATCATCGGTTCAAATCCGATAGGAACCTCCAATATTAATCGGGACGTGGCGGAATCGGCAGACGCAACGGACTTAAAATCCGTTGAGGGAAACCTCGTGGGGGTTCAAGTCCCCCCGTCCCGACCATTTATAAAAACAAGTTTGTTTCATACAAACTTTTTTT
>CAYJGK010000031.1:11128-16733 GCA_964370065.1 uncultured Erysipelotrichaceae bacterium | reverse complement strand
GCACACGCCTTCTAAGCGTGCGGTCAGGGGTTCGAATCCCTTCGTGGACGCCATTATAAAATTAACCATCAGTCAAGTACGGATGGTTTTTTTGTATTCATTTCAACCTAAGTACGATATAATTGGGGTACAATCAATATGAATTAGAAGGTTCGTGTGTAATGCCTTAATCACTCGATAGTGTATAAATACAAGAAAAACATTGATACTGACTAGGTTTTCAAAAAAAGAAACTCGTTAACTTTTGTAAGTAGTTTTCTAGCTATACAGAAGAAGAGTATGTATTAAAGTAGAAAACAACCCTCTCTTTCATTCAAGTTAGATTACATTATATAGATTGTGTAAACAACATAAGAATGTTGTTAAGGAGGTAATTTGGCAAGTAGTATCGATTATATACAATTCGTGTGTGAACAATTAGCTGGTATGGGAATGATACGGTATCGTAAAATGTTTGGTGAATATGTGGTGTATGTAAATGACAAACCCATTTTATTAGTTTGTGATAATAGTGTATTTGTGAAAATAAAGGAAGAAACTGCCATTCTTTTATCACAAAGTGAAAAAGGAATTCCTTATAAAGGCGCAAAAGAACATTACCTTTTAGATATAGAAGATCGAGACTTAGTACAAGAGGTAGTGATCGTGTTAGAGAAAATCACTCCGCTCCCTAAACCGCGTAAGAAAAAGTAAATCCTAATGAAAGTGGTGGAATATGAAATTAGTTACTGATCATCAGGAAAATAAAGAAAATCGTAAATGGATGAAGCAACTGTATGAGAGTGCTTTGCCAAAAGAAGAGAGAGCTCCTTTTTGGTTTCTTACTTATTTATGGATTTGGATGCAAAGTGTTGTATCATCTTGTTCAATTACATCCAGATAAAAGATTACTATTAAATGTTGAACCAGAAGATACACTAGCCAGTAATGCACAAGAGTGAACTAAGCACAAACAATTTAATCCTCGTAATGGCTTTCAGAAAATAAACCTATTAACTATTGAAGAAGAGTTGTACACGAAATGTTAGTATATGGGGGAGAGCTATACAAAGAAGAATATAGCACATAAATGAAACACTTTATGGGGCGTACCTTAACGAGATGGATTATTAAATTTAAAAATTAGAGAGGTGAATTATGATTTATCGAAAAGCTTTAAAACAAGATATCCCTGCCTTAGTAGCATTGAGAATAGCGTTACTACAAGAAGAGAACACGTTTGAAGGGGTGGATATTGTACAAACGCTTCATCATTATTTTGAAGAAGCGATGAGGGATGGTTTAGTGGTAGTGGTTGCACAGCACCAAGATGAAATTATAGCAACCAGTGCACTTTTAATACAAAAGTATCCCCCTTCTTTTGGCAATCCACAAGGATTGCGAGCTTACATTACTAATGTGTATACCAAACCCACTTATCGTAAACTTGGGGTGAGTCGCAAATTGATGGATTTACTCATTGAAGAAGTGAAGCAAAACAATATTGATTATGTTTGGTTGTGGGCCACTAAACAAGGGGAAATTATGTATAAAAAATATGGGTTTTCAGAATTGAAAACATTTGCAACACTTGATTTACATTTGTAAAATTAATAAAATGTATGTTAATGTGTGTGAGAAAGTGCACATTGATTTACACAATACATATAATTTAGTAGAATAATGATGAGGTTTCAATATGGACAATTACTATGAAGAATTGAGTAGACAGGTTAAAGAATATATCGAAGAAGAAAGCTATGAACAGGCTAAACAATTACTAGAAGCAGAGTTTGCAATGCCCTATATCCCCAGTGCAGTGGAGCAAACTTTACAAGAGCTGTATCAAATTTGCTGTAGTGAATTAAAAGCGATGCATAAACAAAAAAAATACGATGAAGAAGATATTGAAAAATTATTGTTTGCAAACGTAGAGCAAGGAGTGCAAGCAGTTGAGCTTATTCGAAATGCCAACATAAGAAAATATTTAAGTATAATCGAAACATATTTAAAAGATACACCGCATTTCTTAATTCGTTCTTTGTTGATTGAATGTTTAATCGAACAACAAGTAAGTGATGAAATTGCAATTAATTTCGATGGATTAGAAGTTAGTTTTATTCCAACATATTGTGAATTGCCACAAGATCAAGATGCGTTTATAGAAGCAGTGAAGCAAGTCCAAACGTATTATGAGAATGAAAACCCTACTTTTTTGGCGATGTGTATCCAATGTATGATGAAAGAAATGTACTTTAAAATGCCGTTTTCCTTAGGAAAAGACGAAGTTAAATGTTTCATTTATGCCATACTTGAATACGTGTATAAAGCGAATCAAGATGAAGAAGGATTCAATGCATTTATTTTAGAAAAAAACCTTGCAAAGTATGGGGGTTATACCTTATTATTATATGAGTATAATATTTAAATAAATAGTACCATCAGGAGGACACATAGATGAATACAACATGGACATTAAAAGAAAATTCTCAAGGAGAATTAAAAGTAACAGTAAGCGGAGAAACTTGGGCAAATGCACAAGATAAAGCGTTTAAAAAATTAGCTAAAAAAGTAGAAATTAAAGGATTTAGAAAAGGACAAGTTCCTGAGGCAATGGCTAAAAAAGCAGTTTCTCAACAAAGTATCTTAATGGAAGCAATTGATGAAGTTTCAGGATTAGCATTCCAAGAAGGATTATCAAAACACGAAATCAACATTATTGCTAAACCAGAATTAGGTGTAGATGCAATTGATGAAAAAGAAGTATCTTTAACTTTCACTATTACAGTAAAACCTGAAGTGAAATTAGGAGATTACAAAGGATTAGTAATTGCTAAAGATGAAGCAATCGTAGAAGATAGTGAAATTGAAGCACAATTAACACAATTACAAACTCGTTTTGCTGAATTAGCAGTAAAAGAGGGAGCGGTTGAAAATGGTGATACGGCTGTAATTGATTTTGAAGGATTCAAAGATGGTGTTGCATTCGAAGGTGGAAAAGGTGAAAACTATCCATTAGAAATCGGATCAGGATCATTCATCCCAGGATTTGAAGAGCAATTAGTGGGAATGAAATCAGAAGAGTCAAAAGACATTGAAGTGACATTCCCAGAAAATTATGGAGCTGCAGACTTAGCTGGACAACCAGTTGTGTTTAAAGTAACATTACACGAAGTGAAAGGGAAAACATTACCAGAAATTAATGATGACTTAATTAAAGATGCTGAAGTAGAAGGTGTTGAAACAGTGGATGCTTATAAAGAGTATGTAGCGAAAAACATTATGACACAAAAAGAAACAGATGCAGAACGTAAATTTGAAAATGAAATGCTGAAACAATTAACAGATAACACACCAGTAGAAATTCCTGCAGTTATGATTACTGATGAAATCAATGGAATGGTAAAAGAGTTTGAAGCTCGTTTACAACAACAAGGATTCCCATTAGAACAATACTACCAAATGACTGGATTAAGCGAAGAAGCATTAAGAGAGCAAATGACACCAGAAGCACAAATGAAAGTCCATGTACGTTTAGTATTAGATGAAATTGCAAATGTAGAAAATATTGAAGTTGCGGATGACGTGATTGAAGCTGAATTTGCGAAAATTGCTGAGCAATATGGAATGGAAATCGAAAAAGTAAAAGAAGCGATTAACAAAGATGCTATATCTTATGATTTACGTTTACAACAAGCAGTTGAAATCGTAAAAGCAAACTTAAAGTAATATGAAACATAAGAAGACGCATTAGCGTCTTTTTGTATAATGAAGGAGGATTTTAAAATGGAAAAATTACAATTAAATGTACCAGTAGTTTGTACAAGAGGAGTAATTATATTCCCTAATCAAGAATTAGTAATTGATGTAGGAAGAAAGAAAAGTATTGCTGCATTAGAAGAGGCAAAGGAACACTTTGATTCACATGTATTCTTGATTGCACAAAAAGATATGATGGTGGAAGAACCAACTATTTCAGATTTATATGAAATGGGTACATTATGTCAAATAGCGCATATCCGCTATATGGAAGGCTATTTAAGAGTTAAATTTAAAGGATTGGAAAGAGCTAGAATTGAAAATATGACAATTAGCGATACTTTACATTTTGCTACCATTCAACCACTCTTAGATATTCAAGATAACGAATTAGAAGAGCTAGCATTAGTTCGTAAGATTGCTGGTATCTTAGAAAGTAATGATATGATTGCACAAATGTTGCCTAAAGATGCCATTCAAAAATTAGCACAAGGAGTGAGTGCTCCCGTATTAGCCGATCAAATTGCACAGATGTTTCCATTTATGCTAGATGTAAAACAACGTTTATTGGAAACATTGCATGTGAATGAGCGTTTACTGCAAATTGTTACTGAAATTGATAAGGAAAAATCATTAAATGAAATTGATGCTTTACTATCAGAAAAAGTAAAAGAAAGAGTCGATGAAAACCAAAGAGAGTATTTCTTGCGTGAAAAATTAAGAGCGATTAAAGAAGAGCTGGGTGATGTGAAAGACCGTGAAAGCGATACAGATGAATACCGTAAAATGATTCAAGAAAATCCATATCCAAAACATGTAAAAGAAAAAGCATTAGAAGAATTAGCTCGTTATGAGATGTTACCTAGTGCAAGTGGAGAAAGTGGAGTTGTTAAATCATACTTAGATTGGTTACTAAAATTACCTTGGTGGCAAGAAAGTGTGGATAACGAAGACTTAAATTTAGCACAAAATATCTTAGATGAAGATCACTTTGGATTAGAAAAAGTGAAAGAACGCATTATGGAATACTTAGCAGTTAAGAGTATGACAAAATCATTAAAAGCACCGATTATATGTTTAGCAGGTCCTCCAGGTGTAGGGAAGACGTCACTATCTAAATCAATTGCAAGATCATTAAACAGAGAATTTGTGAAGGTTTCATTAGGTGGTGTGAAAGATGAGAGTGAAATTAGAGGTCATAGAAGAACATATTTAGGAAGTATGCCTGGTCGTTTCATTCAGGGTATGAAAAAAGCAGGAACTTTAAATCCAGTATTCTTAATTGATGAAATTGATAAAATGGCAAGTGATTACAAAGGAGATCCTGCTAGCGCTATGCTAGAAGTGTTAGATCCAGAACAAAATGCAATGTTCTCAGATCATTACTTAGAAGAATCTTACGATTTAAGTAAAGTTATGTTCGTAGCGACTGCTAACTATATAGAAAATATACCAGCTGCTTTAAAAGACCGTTTAGAAATTATTAACATTGATAGTTATACTGAACTTGAAAAATTAGAAATTGCGAAACGTCATTTAGTGCCTAAGCAGTTACAAGTGAATGGATTAAAAGCAAGCCAATTAAAATTTAGTGATGATATGATTTTACATTTAATTAAATATTACACTAGAGAAAGTGGAGTACGTCAATTAGAAAGAACGATTGCTAAAATTTGCCGTAAAACAGTACTAGCAATTTTAAAAGAAAACAAGAAAAAAATAATAGTCACTAAAAAAGCGATTCAAACTTTCTTAGGAAAAGAAATTTTTGAATATGGTAAGAAAGATAGTAAAGACCAAGTGGGTGCCGTAACCGGATTAGCATATACTTCATTTGGTGGAGATGTACTGCAAATTGAAGTGAATC
>CAYJGK010000031.1:0-11028 GCA_964370065.1 uncultured Erysipelotrichaceae bacterium | reverse complement strand
GCGATGACAGGAGAAGTAACGCTTCGTGGAAACGTATTACCGATTGGTGGATTAAAAGAAAAATCAATGGGAGCACATCGTTGTGGAATTACTACAATTGTGATGCCGAAAGGAAATGCAAAAGATTTAGATGATATTCCTGCTATTGTGAAAGAAAGTATTACTTTTATTCCAGTAGATCATGTATCACAAGTGATTACTGCAGCAATTAATAAATAATGAAAACATTTCAAAATTGTGAACTGATTATCAGTGCACCAGATAAAGATTCTTGGCCAGATACACACTTACCAGAGGTGGTGTTAGCTGGACGTAGTAATGTAGGGAAGTCAAGTTTTATTAACACGATGACGAATCGTAAAAAATTAGCGTATATTGGAAATACACCTGGGAAAACAAGATTATTAAATTTCTTTAAATTAGATGAAGAATTAATCTTTGTAGATGTACCTGGGTATGGATATGCCAATATTTCAAAGTCACAACTTCAAAAATTTGGAGATATGATGGAAGAATACTTCTCTGGACGCGAACAAAAAAAAGGGTTAGTCATGATTGTCGATAGTCGACATAAACCAAGTGAAGATGATGAAGTAATGATGGAGTATGCTCGTTACTTTGATATTCCAGTCATTGTCATTGCGACTAAAATTGATAAAGTAAAAAATTCGCAACGCCGTAAAAACTTACAAATCATCCAAGATACTTTAAAAGTAACAGAAGATGAATTAGTTGTATTCTCAAGCCATACCCGTGAGGGAGTGAATAAAGCTTGGGGAAAAATTGAAGCTTTATACAAATAAAAAAAACGCTAATGCGTTTTTTTTATTTGTATTCTTGTAATACTAAATTATTTTCTTTTAAATGTTTAGCTAAATCAATACCAACATATCGATAATGCCAAGGCTCAAATGAATAGCCTGTAATTTGCGTTTTATTTTCTGGATAACTCATTATAAATCCATATACATGTGCATTTTCATTCATCCATTTTCCAACTTCATGTTCATCTAAATCATCATGTAAATTATAATCATAACTCACATCGACAGCTAATCCTAATTCGTGTTCACTTGAACGAGGAACAGCACTATAGAAAGGGGCATTAACTGGATCTTTGGTCATGTAACTATCATATAAACTAGCTTGATATGCTTGCGTGCGATAACTAGAGACTAGTACTAGGTTGACGCCATCTGCATGCGCTTGGTTATATAACTTTGTGAAGGCATCTGCTGCTTCTTTACGTAAGATGTGATTATCTAATACATTTACTAAGTCAGAAGGTTCCCATCCATCAGGTAATAGATGCTGTTTATCAATGCATACATCGATATCATCTGGGTTTGTAACAATTGTTACATTAAAGTCTCCAGGTGAAATGATGGTTTCATCTACACGTATCGTTATCTCTTTGACGCTAGTTTGCCCCTTTGCATCACTTACACTGACTTCAATTGGATAATTGCCTACTTTTTCAGTATTGATTGTACCGCGATAACTAATATCATGAATTTGATTGCCCTCACTATCATAGGCAAGAATACCTAAACTAGCAAAGTCAAATGGCTCATTTAATAAGATGGTATATTCATCTTTGGCATCAATAATCGGTTTACTTGCTGTTGCACTTGCTTCTTTAACATCTATTGTCATGGTAAATGTATAGGATTCATAAGTGTAATGCACTGTATATTTTTTAACTTCATCAAAAGTTGGCTGTGTATAGTTCAACAGATTTGTGATATCTTGATTACCATCTTCTACACGTAAGTAGATGGCATCAGGGCTTACATCAAAGTCTTCATTTAATGTAATCGAAGTGCTATAAGAAGTCATTTCTTTATCATTTATATAGGCAGTGATGATATGCGTGTTATCATGATTTCCTTTTAGTAAGAAGAAGATACACACTGCTAATATCGCTAATGTACCTCCTAATAAAATAGCTAAATTTTTCTTATTTAATTTTCGTTTTCTTTTCTGTTTTTTTATCATATTGAATTCCCCTTGTCTCTATTGTACCAAAAAAAAGGAATAAATAGTATACTATTTATTCCTTGATTGTTTAATAAAATTTAAGGTACCACCAGCTTTTAATAGACTAATATCCAACGGACTTAAATCTTGCAATGCAATATATGATTTTTGTTTTGTGATATTAGTAATGGTAAGTTCTTGTCCAACTTGTAAGTCATGTAAATGTTGAATACATAAGATATCCATTTCATCTATTTCATCATAATCGACTTCATTTTTAAAGGTTAGTGGTAAGATTCCAAAGTTAATTAGATTAGCTTTATGAATTCTCGCGAAACTTTTTGCTAATACAACTTTGATTCCTAAGTACATGGGAGCTAATGCAGCGTGTTCACGGCTACTACCTTGCCCATAGTTATGTCCTGCAACAATGTATCCACCCCCATTTGCTAAACAAACATCGTGAAAATCAGCCTTGTTGTTCATAAAGATGAATTCCGATATTTTTTCAATGTTAGAACGAAATGGCAATACTTTAGCCCCTGCTGGAGCAATGTCATCTGTTGTAATATTATCACCTAATTTAATCATCACTTTCTTTTTAATCACATCATCTAGTTGATCATTGATTGGTAAAGCTTTGATATTAGGACCACGTACAATTTCTTTTTTCTTATCTAAATCGGGTTTAATAATCATACGATCATCAATATAAAATGATTCAGGTTGCTTTGGTAATGTGAAGTCAGCTAATTGTGGATTTGCAATTTCACCACATAATGCACTATATGCAGCTAATTCAGGTGATACTAAACAGACATTTGCACTTAATGTTCCACTTCGTCCATAGAAGTTACGATTAAATGTACGTAGCGATAAGGCATTTGTAATCGGTGATTGTCCCATACCAATACAAGGTCCACAAGTACATTCTAAAATGCGTGCCCCGCTAGCAATTAAATCTGATAAAGCACCATTTTCACTAATCATATGAAACACTTGTTTGCTCCCACACGAAATAACTAAACTGACATCTGGATGAATTGTTTTCCCTTTTAATATAGATGCTACTTTCATTAAATCATCATAACTTGAATTCGTACAACTACCAATAGCTACTTGATCCACTTTTTGACCTTGTACTTGTTCTACTTCTACAATGTTATCTGGTGAATGTGGCATTGCTAATAAAGGTGTTAAAGTGTCTAAATTGATTGTATAGGTTTCATCATAACTAGCGTTTGCATCCGCTTGTAAAGGTATATAATCATTCTCTCTTCCTTGTTTCATTAAGAATTCATAAGTGATTTCATCACTTGGGAACAAAGAGGTAGTAGCACCTAATTCAGCTCCCATGTTACAAATCGTAGCTCGTTCAGGAATGCTTAGATGAGAAACTCCATTTCCTGAATATTCAATGATTTTTCCGACTCCACCTTTTACGCTTAACAACTGTAATACTTTTAAAATAATATCTTTACTAGATACCCCTTTATTTAACTTTCCTTCTAGTTGTATGTTTACTGTTTTTGGCGCGATTAGGAAAAATGGTTTTCCAGCCATCGCACAAGCAACATCTAAACCACCAGCACCCATGGCTAAACAACAAATCCCCCCTGCTGTAGGCGTATGAGAATCACTTCCTAATAAAGTTTTACCTGGTGCCGCAAAACGCTCTAAATGAACTTGGTGACAAATTCCATTTCCAGGTTTGGAAAAATACACACCATAAGCATTCGCAACAGTTTGTAAATACTTATGATCATCAGCGTTTTCAAATCCACTTTGCAAAGTATTGTGATCAATATAAGAAATTGATAATTCTGTTTGTACTTGATCAACCCCCATTGCTTCCAGTTGTAAATAAGCCATTGTTCCCGTAGCATCTTGGGTCAGTGTTTGATCAATCTGTATCCCAATCGATTGACCTTTTATGTAATCATTTTCTACAAGATGAGCTTGTAAAATCTTTTCGCATAATGTTGGCATAAACATATCCTCCTTCGTATCTGTCCTATATTATAACACAAATGGAAATATTTTCATTAAAATAAATTGTAAAATGTTTCATAATTTGTGTTATAATGTAAATATTACGAAAGAGGTGAATGTATGAAGAAGCGTATAAAGGCGTTCGAGCAAGAATTGTTTAATAAATCCGTACCTTATGGAATCATCGAAAAGAAACTTTATTCTACATTTGCTGTAAAGAATGGATTACGTAATGAGGATGGGACTGGAGTATTAGTGGGTCTAACAAGAATTAGTGATGTCATTGGTTACAGTAAGGATGAACAAGGGAACAAAGTAGATGAAGAAGGGAAATTAGTATACCGTGGGATTGATATTGCACAAATTGTAGAACAAGCAAACTATGAAGAGAATTGCTTATTTGAAGAAGTGTGCTTTTTAATTTTATTTGGTTTTTTACCAAATAAAACTGAATTTAAAAAATTTAGAGACATATTAAGTGAAAAATATAAATTACCTCATAGATTTTTAGAAGGAGAAATTCTTAGAATTCCAACTAAAGATTTAATGAATAAATTACAAATTGATGTACTAACATTATATGCCTATGATAAAACACCCGATGATAATTCTTTAGCACATATATTAGATCAAGGGTTGCATCTTGTTGCTAAACTGCCAAGTTTAGTCTGTTATAACTACCAATGTAAGATTCATTATTTCGACGAACAGAGTATGTTCATTCATTATATTGACCGCGAGAAATCCATAGCAGAAAATATTTTACGTTTATCTAGAGCAAACCGCAAATATACAAAAAAAGAAGTACAATTACTAGATATTTCATTAGCCTTACATGCTGATCATGGAGGGGGAAATAACTCAACATTTGTGGATGTTGTCATGAGTAGTACAGGAACGGATGTTTATTCATCTTTTGCAGGAGCGATTGGTTCATTAAAAGGGCCTAAACATGGTGGTGCAAATGTCAAAGTGGCACAAATGATGGATGAAGTAATTGCGAAAATTGGGTATACGCACGAAGAAGATAAAATATTAGAAGTAATCAAAAAATTATTAGATAAACAGTTTTATGATAAAGAAGGTTTAATTTATGGTATGGGGCATGCTGTTTATACCATTAGTGATCCAAGAAGTGTCATTTTAAAAAATAAAGCTGAAGAACTAGCTAAAGAAAAAGGAATGATGGATGAATTTATTTTCTTTACTTTATTTGAAAAATTAGCTATTCAAGAGATTTATCAACGTAAAAAAATAAATATTTGCAGTAATGTTGATTTCTATAGTGGTTTTGTGTATTGCATGTTAGACATACCTAGAGAGATGTATACTTTATTATTTGTATTAGCTAGAAGTATCGGTTGGTTAGCTCATAATATTGAACATAAGCTATACAGTGGTAAAATTGTACGTCCTGCAACTAAATATGTCGGGGCATACAATGATTATATTAAAATGGAGGATAGGGAGTAATGAAAAAAATTACGGTTTTAAAAGGGGATGGAATCGGTCCTGAAATTTGTGAGGAAGTTGTTCGTATTCTAGATACACTACAATTAGATTTAGAATTTGAATTGCACGATGTAGGGGAAGCTTGTTATCATACATGTGGAGAATTAATTCCCCAAGCAGTTTATGATTCAATTGAAAAAAATAAGGTAGTATTAAAAGCACCCATCACTACACCGATAGGAAAAGGGTTTAAAAGTTTAAATGTCCAATTAAGAAATAAATATGATTTATATGCCAATATTCGTCCTGCTAAAAGCATGCCAAATGTAGAAACGCCATTTCCTGAAGTAGACATTATAACATTTAGGGAAAATACAGAGGATTTATATATAGGGGATGAAACAATTATTAAGGAAAATGAAGAAGTACATGCTATTAAAAAAATTACACGCTTAGCAAGTGAACGCATCATTCGCGCTGCTTTTGAATATGCTATATTACATAATCGTAAAAAAGTAACTTGTGTACACAAGGCGAATATTTTAAAACAAAGTGATGGCTTATTTCTTCAAGTTTTTAATGAACTTAAAGATGCTTATCCAACCATTGAAAGCAATGCAATGATTGTCGATAATGTTTGTATGCAACTTGTGATGTATCCAAAGAAGTTTGATATTCTTGTGATGCCAAACTTATATGGAGATATTGTATCGGATTTAACAAGTGGGTTAATTGGAGGATTAGGATTATTACCTTCGGCTAATTTAGGTGATGATTTTGCATTGTTTGAAGCCGTTCATGGAAGTGCACCGGATATTGCAGGTCAAAATAAAGCAAATCCATTAGCTTTATTATTAGCTGCTTGTTTAATGTTGGATTACTTATCCTATTCAAAAGAAGCAAACAAAATTAGAAGTGCGATTAAAGCAGTATTAGAAGAAGGAAGTATTCGTACACCAGATATTAAAGGGTCATCTACTACAACTCAGTTTAGTGATGCTATTATTGCGCAATTATCTATTTAGAAATGTATCTTGTATACATTTCTTTTTTTGTGTATGGTATAATAATTTTTAGATGGAGGATGAAACATGATTCAGTTAATATGCATAGATTTAGATGGTACCTTATTAAATACGAAACACCAAGTGAGTGAGCGTAATAAAAAGGCCATTCAAGAGGCGATAGCTAAAGGGGTAAAAGTGGCTATTGTTAGCGGGAGACCAAACTGTTTTACAATACGTATCATGGATCAGATAAGTGATCAAATGGGGCACATTACATTTAATGGAGCTTATTACCGTATCGCGGATAAAACTAAACAATATAAAATAGATGATCAAGTCGTTAAAAAATTAGCGAGTATGGTAAAAAAACATGATGCCTTTGCGTATTTTAAAAATAAAAATTTATCATTAGCAACTAAAACAGATCAACATATTTTAGATTATGATATGTTTAAGGAGCAAACGCCAATAAAAGATAGAATGGATATGTACTATGAAGTAGATGTTGAAGAGTACTTAAAACAAAATGAAATGGCTATATTAAAAATTTTGTTTTTTGAACCAAAACATAAAATTAGAGAATTAATGAAAGAAGTACGTACCTTAAAGCAATATATTAATATTTTTGAATACGATAACTATGTAGAAATGTCAGCTATTCAATCGAATAAAGGGTTAGCTATTGTGAATGTTTGTCAAGAGTTAAATATTCCACTTAGTGATGTCATGTGTGTGGGAGATAATTTTAATGATATTCCAATGTTTGAAGTAGCAGGATTAGCAATTGCTATGGAAAATGCACCTGATGCTGTGAAGCAAGTATGCCACGAACTGACAAAAACAAATGATGAAGATGGTGTAGCATGTGCAATTGAAAAACATGTACTAGAGGTATAATATGAAATATCCAATTATGAAATGTGAGTTTATTCCGTATGGCTATAAACATAGTACGCTAGTGGATACACTACACATCGATTTTAATAATGAATCAGCGGACAGGAACTATTTAGCTTACGCAAAAAAAGGAGTTATTGAGTATCTAAATGGATTTTTTATTGCGACAAGTCCATTAGTGATTCAAGATGAGCCATCAATTATTATTGCGTTTCGCTCAAATATAGATAAAAGAGCCTTACAAATGCATGTAAACAAAATACTACAAGAAATCAAATACCATACCCAAAATAAGGTGCAAATGAGTTATGGAATGGATCGTGTATTGTTATTACAAGAAGGGCAAAATGCTAATATGTTACAAATCCATAAAGTGGGGGAAGAATATACACAACATGCAACGTATACTAAGAGTATTACAACGATAGCAGATAAACACGATAACAAAAATGTAAACTATTTATTAAGTGTTTCAGCGTCAACAAAAAACAATGAGTAAAATCATTGTTTTTTTAGCACTTATGACTTGACAGTGCCAGTGTAATTAGATAAAATATTAGCAGATACTCATCAAGAGTGCTAAAGGAGAGTAATATGACAAATAAAAAAGCGTTTAAAACAGAATCAAAAAGATTAATGGATTTAATGATTCATTCGATTTACACACATAAAGAAATATTCTTAAGAGAGTTAGTATCTAATGCAAGCGATGCGATTGATAAACTACATTATCAATCACTAACAACTCAAATGGAAGGTGTGCAAAAAGAAAATTTTGCGATTCAAATTGATGTCGATAAAGCAAATCGTACGATTACTATTAGTGATAATGGAATGGGTATGAGCAAAACAGAGCTTGAAGATAACTTAGGAACAATTGCAAAAAGTGGAAGTCATGCATTTAAAGAACAATTAAAAGAAGAAGATAAACAAGAAGACATTGATGTAATTGGTCAATTTGGTGTAGGTTTTTATTCTTCATTTATGGTCGCTAGTAAAGTAGAAGTAACATCTAAACAATTCGGTAGTGATAAAGCTTATAAATGGGTTAGTGAAGATGTAGATGGATATGAAATTGAAGAAACTACAAAAGAAGAGATAGGAACAACAATTGTATTAACAATTCGTGAAGATGATGAAGATGAACAATATTCAGAGTTTTTAGAAACGTATACTATTGAAAGATTAATTAAAAAGTATTCAGATTACGTACGTTATCCAATTCGTATGCATGTAGAAGAAAGCATTCGCAATGAAGAGAAGGATACTAGTGATATCGTAGTGGAAAATAAAACATTAAATTCAATGGTACCTTTGTGGAAAAAAGCAAAAAATGAGATTGAACAAGAAGAGTATAATGATTTTTATACTTCTAAATTCAATGATTTTAGTGCGCCATTAAAAACCATTCATATGAATGTAGAAGGAACAATTTCTTTTCAGTCGTTATTGTTTATTCCTTCTAAAACACCGATGAACTATTATTCTAATGAATATGTGCAAGGGTTGCAATTATATAGTCGTGGTGTATATATTATGGATAAAGCAAAAGATTTAATTCCTGATCATTTCCGTTTTGTTAGAGGATTAGTGGATTCACAAGATTTATCATTGAACATTTCTAGAGAAATGTTGCAACATGATAAACAATTGCGTGTGATTGCCTCTAAAATAGAAAAGAAAATTAAATCTGAATTATTGTTATTATTAAAAAATGATCGTGATACCTATGTACAGTTCTGGGAAAACTTTGGATTACAAATTAAATATGGAGTGTACAACAATTTTGGACAACATAAAGCATTACTACAAGATTTATTAATGTTCTATAGTTCAAAAGAAAAGAAATTAATTACTTTAGAAGAATACATTAATCATATGCAAGAAGGGCAAGAACATATTTACTTTATGAGTGGAGACCAAGTAGATAAGATTGATCGTTTACCACAAGTAGAACTAGTTAAAGATAAAGGTTTTGAAATTTTATACTTAACAGATGAAGTAGATGAATTTGCTATTCAAATTTTACAAACTTACAATGAAAAAACTTTTAAAAACATTGCACAAGGTGATTTAAACTTAGAAACTGAGGAAGAGAAAAAAGCAGTAGAAGAAAAAAGTGAAGAGCATAAAAATTTATTAACTGCTTTACATGATGCTTTACAAGAAGAAGTAAGTGAAGTGAAGATTTCAACACGTTTAAAATCACATCCTGTTTGTTTAAGTGCAGCAGAAGGAATGAGTTTTGAGATGGAAAAAATCTTAAGCCAAATGCCAGATGCTAACCCAATGGGAATGAAAGCCACACGTATATTAGAGATTAATGCAGAGCATCCAATTTTTGATGCATTAAGTAAAGTGTATGCAAAACAACCTGAATTAATTGCTAACTATGCATCATTATTATATGATCAAGCACTATTAATGGAAGGGTTTGAAATTCAAGACCCAATTGCGTTCTCAAATAAAATTTGCCAATTAATGGTTGATGCTAATCAATAATAAAATTGAATTACGAATTACTAATTTCCATTCACATTGTGTTATACTAGGTAGGACAACACGCAAGTTAGTGTAGAAATTGAGGTATAATGATGAATCAATGTAAAATTGCCAAGCAATGTGGTGGATGTAGCTATATGGGGATGAGTTATACGCAACAATTAATGACTAAACAAGAATATTGTAAAGAATTACTTAAAAAGAATAAATTAAATCATGTGGATGTTAAGTTATGCAATGGGGTCTGTGATCCATACGCCTATCGCAATAAAATCATTGTCGGATTTAATCAGAAGTACGAATATGGTTTATATGAAGAAAATTCGCATACCATTATTCCTTATGCAAAATGTTTATTACATGAAGAAGTAAGTGATGCGATCATTAAAAAATTAGCGATGATGTTTAAAAAATATCGTGTTACTATTTATGATGAAAAAAAGAATAGAGGATTAATACGTCATGTAATGATTCGTAGAGGTGTGCAAAGTGATCAGACAATGATTGTATTAGTTTGTACAGAACCTGTCTTTAAAGGCTCTAAAAACTTGTGTGCTGAGCTCATAAAAGCTTTTCCAAGCGTTAAAACAGTCGTACTTAATGTAAATAAAAGAAAAACCAGTATTGTATTAGGTAATGAAGATAAGGTATTGTATGGGAAAGGATTTATAGTCGATGAATTATGTGGTTTAAAGTTTAAGATATCACCTTCATCCTTCTATCAAATTAATCATGGACAATGTGTGGAACTTTATAAAAAAGCAATTGATCTATTAGATTTAAAGGGGCATGAAAAGCTATTAGATGCATATTGTGGAATTGGAACAATTGGAATGATAGCAGCATCAAAAGCTAAATATGTAATTGGTGTAGAAGTAAATAAAGATGCTATTAAAGATGCTATCAATAATGCCAAAATGAATCAAATTGAAAACATTAATTTCATTTGTGGTGATGCAACCCGTTTTATGAAAGATTTAGCTAGAAAAAAAGAAAAAGTGGATATAGTCATTATGGATCCACCACGTGCTGGGAGTACAGAGGTCTTTATGGATTCTGTCAAGGTATTACGTCCTAGAAAAGTAGTTTATATTTCTTGTGACCCAATAACACAAGTAAGAGATTTATTGTATTTTAAAAAAATGGGTTATCAATTTGATACGTTATATCCATTTGATATGTTCCCATTCACAAAACA
>CAYJGK010000030.1:0-16746 GCA_964370065.1 uncultured Erysipelotrichaceae bacterium | reverse complement strand
GTGGTACTGCTAACTCATAAGAAAAACGTTAAAAGCCTTTGCTTTGATATGCTCCCTATATAGTAGACTAATGAAATATTGAAAAACTACTGTATAATGTATATCATTGATGCGGGTATTAACTTGTTTTCAAAAAAATTTGTTCCCTCAAAAACACTTAAAATGGTGTTTTTTTAATTATTTCTTTGTATACTTGAATAATCTATCAAAAGTAATATACAATTAGTGAAAGAGAGGAGTGAAAGTATATGAGTAAAACAATGAAATTAATAGTCATTAACATGTCAATAGCGGGAATTTTAACACTTATAGGATATTTTGTGGGATTAACGGTTCAAGATGTGGAGTTGCTACCGGACAAGGGAGCAGCTTGGTATTATTGGAAACTGCCAGACCCGACTTGGATGTCAAGGGCCACAGCTTGGATAGGATACATATTGCATCAAGTTTCCTTGTGGTATGTAATCATAAAAATGAGCCGAGCCAAATTAAGGATATCAGAATCATTAAGTAAGTATAACATTCAGTTAATTATCATTAATACAGTTTTTATTCTTTTTCACATGGTGCAAACGATATTTTGGTACGATGGTTTGGCACAAGATGTACCAGTAGCAAGTTCACAATTTTCTGTCATCATCATGCTTGTACTTATTCTAATTTTAGAAAATGGGAGAAGAGGATTATTCTTTGGTAAAAAAGCAAAACTACCATCCAGTGGCACAAAATTAGTTTTTAACTATCATGGTTTTTATATAGCTTGGGCGATAACGTATACCTTCTGGTATCATCCAATCGTTGGAACAGCAGGCCATTGGTTTGGGTTCTTCTATATGTACTTACTGTTTATACAACTGAGTTTGAGCGGTACAAAGTATCACTTTAATAGAGTGTGGACTTTTTTACTTGAAATCACAGTGCTATTTCATGGAACGACGGTTGCTATCCTTCAGGGCTCTGGAATTTGGAGTATGTTTTTCTTCGGTTTTGCCACGATGTTCATAGTTACACAGCTTTATGGACTCAAATTAAGCAAAGCATGGAGAAAGGGATTTACCGTTTTCTATGTGTTATTTGCATTATTTGTATATAGTGGCGTATTTTTTGATAAAGAGATTTTTATGATACATCAAGTGCTATGGATTCCGATTATTTTATATGCCCTTGTCTTTATCATAGTGTATGTGCTATCAATACCTCCATTTGTAAAGGGGAAGTTGAAAAAGTAAATTCCGATGCAGAACTAAATTTCACTACCGTTCAACCGTTTGCATAAATTTAATGCTATAGGACATCATTTGTGGCAGCGTTTTCTATGATTATGCGGAGCGATCATTGCAGAACAGTGGTAAAAAGGGTGTAAGTTGTTCAAAAAAAGTAAAAATACATTTAAGAAAATACAGCTTTGGAAGGAATATCCATAACACTTGTAAAGATAATATATGTTGTAAATCAATGCGACAAAAGTAATGATGATATTCTATTTATGAAAGGCTAGAGTTATTGAACTAATTGGAAATAAAAGTAAGTCCTATTTTAGATATAGAGATTTATTGCAACAAATTTTAGATTAAGTTTAGAACAAGAAGATAATGTTTAAATAAATAAAAATTAGGCCCTACTAATATCCAAAAATAGCAGGGCTTGGTCATTTTTTTATTTATCCAACAATCGTGGTACGAACACCTGATTTGAATTCCACCTCAAAGTGGTCATCAAAGACGGTGATTTTTTGTATAAGCCGGTTTACTAGATTTTCATTATACTTAGTTAGTGTAGTGTACTGAGTCTTGATGAAACATTGAGGTACAGAGACTCTCTTGATGCGATCATTGCTGGTAACATTTTCAAGTTTTGATTTGAGTTTTATATCTCAAGGCTCAAAGATTTTTTTCATAGTCATATTTTGCATTATCATCCTCTAAAAGTTCATTTTCTATGTCCAGTGGTGTAACGTCAATATCTGATTCTGAAACTGCAATAGAAGCCTTTACTACTTCCGCAATATTTTTTGAAGAAGCTGTTTTTTTGCAGTTTGCGCTTTGCAGGATATGCCAGTATTCTCTAATTAACTAACGTTGCATCAGATGCTGGACTTACATCCTCGGTTATTTCAGAGAATCCATCGAGCGTTCACACTACATTCATGTTGAGAGTATAGTATTGCTGACATTGGTAAAATAGCTTCGTTTTACAAGGGGGTAAAGCAGTTTTTTATTGTAATATTGTTATCTAAAAATGTCTGAGATATAGATTTTGCTGGAAAAGGATAGTGAACATTTGATTCAATTGCTCGATTATAAATTTATAACTGAATAAATAAAATAATTGTGATATTAAAGTTTTATGTTATTCCCATTTAGTATAAATCATGAATTATAAACTGCTTTCTAACAAATAATATTATATTTTTTATTAACACATGAATGGGTCATAGAAAAGTTAACTTTAAATTTTCAATTTATTTACAATCTGTTGATAAATGTAAATTGAAACAATGATAACATCAAGTTGTTGAAAAATTTTAATGAGGAGATAGAAATGAAAAAGTTATTAAATTTATTGATGGTAGGAATATTTAGTTTAACAGTATTAAGTGGATGTTCATCTGCAAATGCATCTGTAGAAAGTGTTGATTTGAATGCATTGACGTTAGATGAAATTATTGTAAATGCGCAAGAAGAGGGAACGATTAATTCTATTGCAATGCCAGATTCATGGGCAAACTGGGTAGGAACATGGGATGATATTGAAGAGATTTACAACATTGTCCAAAATGATGTCGATATGACATCAGCTGAAGAATTAGCATTGTTTGAAGCGGAAGGTAAAAATGGAACTAAAGACATTGGAGATGTGGGGCAATCTTTTGGTCCTTTGGCAGAATCAAAAGGATTAACTGCTCCATATAAAACAAGTTATTGGGATGAAATTCCAGATTGGGCAAAAGATGACGATGGAGATTGGATAATTGCTTATTATGGGACGATGGCAATTATTACTAATAAAGATTTAGTGGATATTACACCAACTTCATTTGCTGATATTTTAGAGGGTGATTACAAAGTTACTGTAGGGGATGTAGCAAAAGGTACTTCAGGGCAATGTATCTTATTAAGTGCAGCAATGGCTTATGGTGGTGATGAAACGAATATTGAACCTGGTTTAGACTATTTCAAACAAATTGCAGAACAAGGTAGATTAGATTTAGGGGAAGCAAGTTTAGCGCGTCTGGAAAAAGGTGAAATTGAGGTTATGTTATTATGGGACTATAATGCATTAAATTATCGTGATCAAATAGTAAGCAATAATCCTGATGCATCATTTGAAGTCACTGTACCAACTGATGGTGCTGCACAAAGCGGATACGCTACTATTATTAATAAATATGCACCTAATATTCATGCAGCAGCACTTGCAAGAGAATATATTTTATCGGATGCAGGACAAATTAATTTAGCTATTGGTTATGCCACTCCAATTCGTGATGTAGAACTACCAGCAGAACTGGTCGAAAAACGAATTCCTGCTGAACAATATGTCAATGCCAAACCTATTGCAGATCAAACGGCTTGGGAGGAAACGGTGGCTGAAATCGGTGTCCTTTGGCAAGAAGAAGTCATGGCATACGCAAACTAGTTAAACATTGACCGAACGAAAAATTCGGTCTTCTTTTTGAAAGGAAAACACAATGAAAAAAAATAAAATAATTTTATTAGCATTATTACCATTTTTGGTGGTAGTACTCTTATTTGAAATATTTCCCGTTGTAATGGTCATTGTAAGAAGTTTTAGTGATGGATTAGGCTCGTTTACTTTAGAACACTACCTATCTGCCTTTACTAAAAAACTATATCAAACAGCGATAATTAACAGTGTTATTATATCTGTAGTATCCTCGTTTATTGGTATTCTTATAGCGTTTATTGCAGCACAAGCATTTCATACAAGTAGTTCACAAAAAAAAGGGCTATTTGTGAATATTTTGAATATGACATCTAATTTTGCAGGGGTTCCTCTAGCCTTTTCTTACATGATTTTATTAGGAAGTGCAGGGGTAATCACTAACTTTGGAATTGAGTTTGGAATAGATGCACTTGCAAACTTTGATTTATATACAGTATTTGGACTATTGATAATATACATTTATTTCCAAATTCCACTCGCTACTCTATTATTGATTCCATCATTCAAATCATTGAAGGTGCAATGGAAAGAAGCGGTGTCTTTATTAGGAGGGTCATCTTTTGACTATTGGTTTAAAGTTGCAATTCCTTCATTGATGCCAAGTATCCTCGGAACGTTTAGTGTGTTATTTGCTAATGCATTAGCAGCCTATGCGACTGCATATGCATTATTATCAGGAAATTTATCTTTGTTGCCAATTCGAATATCAGAGATGTTTGTAGGGGATGTATTACAACGTCCTGAGTTTGGTGCAGCACTAGCAGTGATTCTAATGGCACTTATGGTTATCTCTATCATTGTTAAAGAAAAGGTTATTGACGCTAATCATAGGAGGGTCAAAAATTGAAAAAGTTAAAATTAAATAATCTATTAATGATAATTGTTGCATTTTATTTATTGGTGCCTTTAGTAGTAACCTTTATCTATTCACTGTTTACAGAATGGACAAGTTTATTGCCAACAGGGTTTACGTTAAAATTTTATATAGAAGTGGTAGGGGATGCATTATTTTGGGAATCGTTAATTCGTTCTATCCTTATGGCGGTTATCCCACCAATGTTAACAGCAGGGATGCTATTACTTGTTATGTATGTAGTCATTCTATATTTTCCAAAACTAGATCGTTATATTAACATACTATGTACGATACCCTATGCTATTCAAGGTGTTATTTTACCAATTAGTGTATTATCTCTATATTCTGGAGCACCTGGTCTATTTTCAAATCGAATCATACTTTTAATAAGCACTTATTGTATCGTTATATTACCATATATGTATCAGGGAATAAAAAATAGTTTAGTAGGTGTGGATGCCAAGCGTATTATTGAAGCAGCACAAATGTTAGGTTCAAGTAAATTTAGGGCATTTTTTACCATCGTAGTTCCATGTGTGGCACCATCAATCATGATATCTTCTTTGATTGCTGTAGCCATTGTATTTGGTGATTTTGTAATCGTCAATACCATTGCTGGTAATTATTACCAAACAGCGCAAGTTTACCTATATCGTAAAATGTCTAGTTCGGGTCAAGTAACAAGTGCTATCATTGTAATCATTTATATAGTTACTTTATTAATTTCAATGGTTAGCTACAAAAAACAAAAAAGGAGAAAAAAAGATGAGTACAATAGAATTTAAAAATATAACGAAGAAATTCGGGGATAACCTTGTATTAAATAATATCAATTTAACTATTGAAGACGGAAAATTAGTTACATTACTAGGACCTTCAGGTTGTGGTAAATCAACGCTACTTCGTTGTCTAGCAGGGCTTGAAACAGTGACGAGTGGACAAATTATTTTAAATGGAGTGGATATTACTGAAATGGATCCAAAAGATAGAGAAATAGGTATGGTTTTCCAACAGTATAGTTTATTTCCGAATATGAGCGTTTACAATAATATAGCATTTGGTCTTCGTATGAAAAAAACACCAGAAAATGAAATCAAAGAGAAAGTTGCTAAAGCAATTGAAATGGTGGCATTAACTGGTCGTGAAAAAGCAATGCCTCATGAATTATCAGGAGGAATGCAACAACGTGTGGCACTGGCACGTTCAATAGTAACAGAACCTAAAGTATTATTATTGGATGAACCTCTTTCAGCGATAGATGCCAAACTAAGGAAATCACTACAAAATGAAATTAGACGTATTCAGCAGGAGATGAAAATCACTACAATCTTTGTAACGCATGATCAAGATGAAGGAATGATTATGTCAGATGTGATTCATTTATTTAATAAAGGAAACGTAGAACAAACAGGGACACCAATGGATATTTATACAAATCCAAGTACACCGTTTGCTGCAAGTTTTATTGGTAATTATAATGTGCTACCAACAGCAAGTTTTGAATCTTTAATGCAGATAAAACTTGTCGATACGAAGCAAGTAGCGATTCGACCAGAAACAGTCGAATTATTTCATGAGTTCACTTATGATGAAGAAGCTTATCAATTTGAAGCGTTAGTTAAAAATTCATCAAATAGAGGGAATGTAATTAGGTATACATTAATAAAAGATAACGTGGAAATTAAGGCAGATGCATTATTTCGTTCGAAAGCTTTGTTTGATGTGGGTGATACTGTTTTTGTTACAATCTATAAAAGAAACTGTTTAGCGTTTTAAGGAGAAATTATGAATTATATAGGGTTTAGTAATAACAAAAATCAGTATAAGGGAAATTTACACACACATACAACGAATTCGGATGGTAAATTGACTCCAGATAAAGTGAAAGCTTTATTTAAAGAAAATGGTTATAGCTTTTTATGTTTAACTGATCATGATGTATACTCCGATTTACGATCTGAATTAAATGATGAAACATTTATTATCTTGCCAGGAGTTGAGGCATCAAGTCCATTATATACGGATGCTACAAAAACACGATATAAAAAAACGCATCATGTGTTAGGGATTTTGGGAACAAGTGCCATGCAGAAAAGTGCCAAAAAGATAAATTATAAACATGGCGAGTTATTAGAAATTCCATCTAACATAGGGGAATGGGACGGTGCAAAAGAAGCACAATGTTTGGTAAATAATTTAGTGAATAGAGGGATGATTGTGGCTTACAACCACCCTATCTGGTCACGTGTAGAGTTACAAGAATTTATTCATTTGAAAAACGTGTTTGCCTTGGAATTTTATAATTATGGCACAGTTAATGAGTGCGAGCAAGGATATGATCCGCTACATTGGGATGCTATGTTGAGTAATCAAAACAATGTGTTTGGGATAGCGACAGATGACAGCCATAATGTTAGTGAATATGCAGACGTACTAGGTGGATATGTTGTTGTAATGGCTGATGCATTAACTCATGATAATATTATTGATAGTTTAATACGTGGAAATTATTATTCAGCCTCGGGGGTAGATATTATTGAGTGGGGCATTCGAGATGGTGTTGTTTACGTTTCTTGTGAGGATGTAAATAAGATTAATTTCATTTGTGGTGGATGCGTTGGTGATGGAATATCAATAATGAAACAGAACCCATCTGATGAGTTGAATTATGCTGAATATACTTTACACGGTACGGAAACATATGTACGGGTTGAATGCATTGATAAAGATGGTAAGGCAGCTTGGACTAATCCAATCATATTAAAATAAAGCTAATCGATTTCGCAAATAAAAATAAAAGCAAATGAATGTTCAAAGTAGAACATTCATTTGCTTTTTATATGCAATTCAAACGAGTTTTATGAACTATATGGAATGGATATTTATGTATGAATTAATCTATCAACTGCATGAGTTATACATATACTTCGTTTTGTATTTATGTATAAAGTAAATAGTTAGTAAAATAGCTAAACATTCAGCAACTGGTGTTGCTATCCATAGACCTGTTAATCCCAATATGCTTGGTAGTGTTAATATAGAAATAGCAAGGAATAAGAAAGTTCTTAAAAAAGAAATAGTGGCAGAGATTTTTCCATTTGAATAGGCCGTGAATAATGCTGAGGTAAATATATTAAATCCAGCGAATAATAAAGCGTACATAAATAAGCGAATACCTTGAACAGAATATGTATGTGCTAATGAATTTGGCTCTAAGAAAAACGATGATAAAGGATCAGCGATAAAGTAAGTAATAATAAGCATTGCTAGAGAAGACACACCAATTAAGTACAGGCTATATTTAAATAATTTTCTAAGGTTGGTAGCATTTTTTTCTCCGTAATTGAAACTGATTAAAGGTGAAATACCTGTTGCATATCCCATAAATAGTGAGGTGGCAAATAATTGCACATACATGACTACTGTAACAGCAGCTAAACCATCATTACCAGCTAGTTGTAACGCCACTTGATTAAATAAGAATGTAATTAACGAACTCGACAAACTAGTAACCATTTCAGAGGAACCATTCCCACACATTTTAAGAATAGCTGGATAATCAAATTGAAAAGTAGTGAAATATAAAGGTTTTGATTTTACGTTTGTTGTAAAATACAGTATACCGATTGCAGCACCAAAGGTATTACCTAAACCGGTTGCTAAAGCAGCACCACTAATACCCATATTAAAAATAGCGATACATACATAATCTAATATAATGTTTGTTACCCCACCAACTAACATAGCAATTAATGATAATCCGGGACGATTACATGAAATCAATGCTGTTTGTAAGATCATTTGCAACATGATGAAAGGGGTGAACATTACATAAATTGTCAAATAATCATTTGCATAAGCATATAAGTTTTCATTTGTACCTAAAGCTGTTAAGATTTGTTCTTTGAAAATGATGACAACAATAATAAACAATATAGAGGCAATTACCCCTATAAAAGTGAATAAACTAAATTTTTGTTTTGCTTCTTTTTGTTTGCCTTCTCCTAATAATTTTGAATAAATAGCATTACCACCTGTTCCGATCATTAATCCTATTGCGCCGACACTCAATATAACTGGTAATACAATATTAATAGAGGCAAAAGCGTCTTGGCTAATTAAGTTGGAAACAAAGGCACCATCTACCATTGTATAAAATGACATAAACAATAATGCAATAATACTTGGAAAAGTAAATAATAATACTTTTTTGAATGTTAAATTTTTAATCATAAATTCCTCTTTCTATACCTAAACTAAATTGATATAATAAGAGTATAAACTGTGACACTATGTTAGAGTCAAGCAAGGAGTGCAATAAAATGGAACAATTATTAACGATTGGTGAAGTTGCAAAAATAAAACTAGTTTCACATCGCATGTTACGTTATTATGACAAACTAGGATTATTAAAACCAGCACATATTAATGAAGAAAATGGGTATCGCTATTATTCCAAAAGTCAATTAGTTATACTAGATTTGATTTTGGTCTGTACGGAGTTAGGCATTCCATTAAAAAATGTAAATTCTTTTATAAATGAACAAGGGGAATATTGTGTCAAACAAATCGTTGAAGCGGGTGAAGTATTAGCTAAAGAAAAAATGAAAAAAACAAAAGGAATACTCAATCAATTGGAATTGATGAAGCAATACATAGATGATTTAGACATCAATTATATAGGGGATAAACAAAAAGAAATTCCCAATAGATTTTTATATAAGAAAGAAATATCATTATCGATTAATGTAGAACAATATTGGCAGGTAATTAATGAATTGTATGCAGAAGTTGAACGAAAAGGATATACCAGTTATATTAATGCTGGACAATACATCAAAAATGAAAAGGGAATACATAGGTATTTTGCTTTTGTTAGAATCAAAGAAACAAACAATAAAGATGAGTGTGTTGAAGTCATACCAGCAGCTACCTATACTTGTTGCGTTTATTTAAGTGATGAATGGGAACAAGTGATAAGTAAAGTACAGCAACAAAAATGGGAACATGTGATTATTGAAGATTTGTTAGACAAAACAATTAGTGAAAAAAGTATGCCTATTGAATTGCAAATAAAAGAAGGTATTACAAATGGATAATGTTAATCAATATATTGATCATTTAGATCCGATTAGACAAGATAGAATAAAACTTGTTGTTGAATATATAAGAGAAAATTATCCGGATGCAGAAGAGTCTTTAGATTATGCTCCAAAAACTAAATTTCCTACTTATAAATTAGATGGCATATACGTTAGTATAGCTAGTATGAAAAACCATATATCGATTCACTTTGGAAAATATAATGCGACGCAAATAATAGTAAAAGAGAATCCAAAAATAATAGGAAGAGTCGGTTGTGTTAATATTAAAGACAGTGTTGAATTTCCTGTTTATGCGATAAAAGAAGCAATTGATTTTTGTTTTAAATGACAAGTTTTTCATAATATATGGCAATACACACATGTAATATAAGCTAAAATATATAAGGATTTATAAATGGGGAAACAAAGAAAGCGTATAAGAGTGTTGGGGTTGGCATTAACTATTTGTATTGGTATTGTAGGAAAATAGGGGTTAACCAAGATTCAAAAAAATCAAATTACTTTATCAAAAAATATTCAAGAATTAAAATCTACTCAACATGCGCCACGAGAAAATAAACAAATAAGTATACTTTCTAATTTTAAGATGCATAGTCAGGAATTAAATGGATATAGTGTATGGAATCATTTTGGAACTATACAGTTATTGGATAGTCGACAAAATGTAGTAGTTGAGGAGGTTTCTGCTATCATTTATACACATTCTGAATAAATTGCTGTTATTTGTACGAATCAAGATCTAGCGTATATGACTTATACGACAACAAATGAAATAACAATGGTGCAGACTAATGTTTGTGAAGCAAATATACTAAAAAGTGAAAAAATGCAATTGAAGATATTGATTTAAGTAGAGGTAGACTAGTCCATGTTGATTAATCATATCAAATAATATTAATTTAACAATAGTCACTGTAAATAGTGACTATTTTCATTTACGAACATGACATTGTGTAGTGTGCAAATATCTAGAAGAGTAGTAGTATATGTAAGTCTTACAGAAATGTTACCAAACAATAAAATATATAGAAGTACATGGAATTGGGAATGTATTCAAAATGGGTTTATACCCAATATTAGATTATAATAAATTTGCGTATCGAGTTTAGTGCAATACCCACTGTAGACACTTTCAGCATAATGTATCTGGGGGTACAGTTGAATAAAATTAAAAATAGATGTAGTCACATCACAAGCAACCTTATAATCAAATGGCATTAATGCTAGTTAATACAGAATGTGAACCACTGTATTGGCTAAATGAGCAAGGTGTGGAATTTGCAATATAATAATTGAATTCTACAAAAATGACTCAAAATTTATACTATCACATTGTACGTATCGGTATGAAGGCAAGAAGAAAAAATTGCAATTACCTTTGCATTTGAGGTAGTTTTCCATCTAAAATATAGCCCGTTTTGAATGGTAATGAAGAAAAAACCAACTACTTATAATAGTTGGTTTTTCGTCATTTTATCTATAATTTCATCTGCTAATTGGTGGATAGTTTTTTTAGTCATCCCATTTAGGGCAGAATGAATACACACTTGATTTTGTAACCAAGTTGTCTTTTTACTGTTTTCCAATAAGTATTTCATAATTTTATTGGCACAAGGGGCCCAAGAACCATTTTCTATTAACCCAATCAATTTATTTTGGAAATTGCGTTCGACTAAACTGTGAATGAAAGTGTTCATAAATGGAGAAATAGACATGTTGTATGTAATTGATGCAAAGACAACTGTAGAATAACGGAAAGCGTTAGCAATCGCTAGGGATGAATCACAACGCGCCACATCATGTAAGATAACGGATGGACATCCTTTTTCTTGTAAGATAGTAGCTAAAAAATTAGCTGCTTTTTCAGTGTGTCCATAAGCAGAGGCGTAAGCAATGACAACCCCCTCTTTTTCATTGGTATAAGTTGACCAAGTATCATATAAATGAATAAAGTCAGTTAGGCTGTGTGTTAATGTAGGGCCATGAATGGAGCAAATTATTTCGAGATCTAGTGGGGCAACCTTTTTTAATAGCGCTTGCACTTGTAGTCCATATTTAGCGACAATACCAAAGTAATAACGTGCTGCCTCTTGTACCCAATCGGCTACTTGAATGACGGCATCCTCTGGGTAGATTCCAAACGTTCCAAATGCATCTGCAGAAAACAATGTTTTTGAATGAGAATCATAAGTTACCATGACTTCAGGCCAATGCACCATTGGCGCAAAGAGGAATGTGAAAATATGTTTTCCTGTATGAAGGGTTTCTCCATCTCTAACAATAAGTTGATTGATAGGTTCTTTGATATCAAAAAATTGATTCATCATTGTAAATACTTTCGTGTTCGATACTACCTTAGTAGAAGGGTATTTTTGAATAAAATCATGAATGCTTCCAGAATGATCGGGTTCCATATGTTGTATAATTAAATAATCCGGTGATTTATCTTGTAATATTTTTTCTATATTCGATAACCATTCTTGCGCAAATCGATTATCCACACTATCTAAAATAGTAATTTGTTCATCCACTACTAAATAAGAGTTATAAGAAATACCATTTGGTACCAAATATTGTCCTTCGAATAAATCTACTTCATAATCATAGACTCCAATATTAATTATATCTTCTTTTATTTTTTTCATTATTACACCTCAATTTGTTGAATATCTATTCTAATTTTACAACTTGCTCTTATAAAAATCAATAATAGTGCCCATAATAGAATACCACCTTAAGTAACTTCACTATCACATATAATTTTGTTTACATAGCCAAGAAATACTAAGCATTTCAGTAGTGCTCCTATACGTAAAAAAACAGATTTCTATTGAATCTGTTTCTTGTTATTTGAAATAATTTTGTAATGCCATTAAATGCTCTTGAATAAATGTTTTGTTTACGCAGTATTGAATTTGTTTTTGTTCAACATGCATAAATAAAATACCGCTTTTAATCAACTGTTTAACGTGATGCGAAATAGTAGCTTGTGTTAATTGTAGTCGACTTGCTAGTTCTTTTCCATTACATGGATTTTCTAAACAAGACATAATGATTTCAAATTTACTAGGTTCTCCTAAATGTTTTAAAATGATGCTACGATCACTTTCGCTTAAAATGTGTTTGGTTAGTTTAATAATTCTTTGGTAGAAAATACCAATTGATAAAAATGTATCATTATTATATTGTATATCAATATAAGACACAGCGTTAAAGAAAGATAAGGAACAATTTATTTGGGTGACTTCTTTTTTCGCTATATCAATATGAAGCGCATTTACTATATCTTCTTCACTGGCTTGTGCAAAAAAAGTGTTTAACTCATCCGTTGCTACTTGAAGAAGGGGTTGGATAATAGGTAAATGTAAAAGATAGGCCCTTTCTATCTTTTTAAGAGTTGCATCAATTTGTATTTGATAGGTATCAAAATGATAAACAAAATCAATGATTCTCCATTTTAATCCATCACTAATAGTAGCATTTTGTAAAGACTCTAAAAATTGCTTATAACTAGTTATTAAAAGTAACTCATCTTGTACTTCATATAAATCCACTTTTTCAACTTGTAATAAACTATAGTAAAGAGCAGTGTATAAGCAAGTGTTAAAGTCTTGTGAATATTGCTTAAAAAAAGGGATATAAATATGACATACAGAAGCAAAGTTAACACTACTAAATTCGTCAGACTGTTCAATTAATGAACCAAAAAATGAATGCAATATCGTTTCTTCTATGTTCATATCAGTTTGTACTGCTGTAAAGTAAGCATCTAATATTTTTGCGTCTTCATAGAGTAGTTGTATATCTTGTGATGCGATATGTTTGGTACTTGTTAATGTAGTTAGCCAATTTTGTGCGATTTCACTGCTGTTTTTTTCTGAATTTTCAGCGAAGCATTCTAATAATCGAATGCATTCAATTATATTCGGTTGTTGATTCATACATTTATAGCTCATGTGTTTCCTCTTTTGCTTCTATATTTATAGACTTATGTATATTAAGTATAATATACAACGCTAAACTTGCAATACCAAATACAATAAAAATTTGATTAACTGTTAGAATTGTAGATAGTAAAGCTAAGGTAACAGATGCAATCGGAATACAAGTACTAGATAAAGAATTAAAGATTCCTGCAAATCGTGCGATATGAGTTTTAGGGGCTAAACGCATAAAAGTAGAACTTACTTTTATTCCTAATATTCCAGCAAAAATCCCCAAAAAGATAGTGAAAAATAAAATACTGAGTGTTCGAATCAGTGGATAAGTAATATATATGCTAAAGGCCAATACAAAATAGTATAAGGCAACTGTTACAACGTTTAGTTTAAAAATGGTTTTATTGCTTATTTTACTAGGTAAAAAGGCAACAGTTAATCCGCCTACAATCGTGCCTAGTGCAAATACTAAAGAAAATGTACTATAAGCAGTTATTGATAATTGTAAGTATTCAGCAAAATAAAATGCTATATAGCTGTTGATTGCTGTGGATAAAAAATTGACAGCAATCGATAACATGCATAATGTATAGAGTTGTTTAATTTCCATAAATAATAGGAATCCATGCTTTAATTCATATAGAAAAGAAGTTTCTCTTTTTCTTTTTTCTTGTATTTGTTTTGTTACTTTAATGCATGCGATAAAAAGAAAAGATAAAATAAAAGTAATCGCATCAATAATAAATGCACTAGCTAATCCTAGTGTTGCAATACATACACCCGTTAAAGCTAAACCGATTAAGGTTGCGATTTGCGTGGCACTATGGTGTAACCCAGTTCCTAATTCATAGTTTTCATCATGCAGTATTTGCGGCACTAAAGCGATTCCTGCTGGAATGCGAACGGTTTCTATTGTTGCGTTGATCAAAGTGATGATTAATAGTAATTCTGGTGTAAGTAAATTTTTAATATATAGAATGGATACTAATATCATGACTATGGCGCCCAGTGCATCCATTAATAATATAATATTTCTTTTGTGCGCCCTCTCTACCCATACAGCTACAAATGGTTGTACAACCATCATTGGTAACATACTGGCACCAAAAATAATAGCAACCCACGTAGCGCTATCTGTTAGTTGTGTGACCAGCCATGTAAAAGCAATATTATCAATGGTAGAACCAAAAGTACTAATAGTGTTAGCGATGATTAATTTGATGTAACCGACATCTTTGTTTAATTGCTTGTATTTAGATATCATTCTAATCCTCCTTTTAGATTTTGTTCTAACTATACCATTTAATTAGATGATTGTAAATATATTAATTAGACAATCTTCTAATTAACAGGCGATAATCTTTGTTGATAGGCATGCTTTTCTGTAATAGGTACAGATTGCATAACAATCAAATGTAAAGATAAAAAATATCCCTCTTTTTTAAAGAGAGATATTATGAAATTGAAATCTAAGTCACTTATGGATGACATCTTTGGCAAGGATCGTATCCTTGTGTAATCAATGCTTCTCGGACTCCAGAAAAACTTGATTTATTGTGATCTGCAATTTGCTTTACGGATGAACAACTACTGTAATGAAATTTTCTACTATTTGTATTTAAGATATATGTATATTCTATTGGATTGGAATTGTCATCTACAGAGGGGCCAGATATTGGTGCTTGCGTTGTGACTTCCTGAGTGGCTAATTGACTATTTCCAGTTGCATAGTCAATCTCAACTCCTGGTTGTACATTATAAATATACACGTTAAAGGAAATACCAGCACCTTGGTCTTCAATCGAATAGGCTTGCATGTGCACACCACTAGCCACTAAGTTATTATGTTCATAAATAGGAGTGACTTCATAAAGTACATGGTGATTAGACTCCTTAATATAATCAGCTACCATGTTTTCAAATGGTAACATACCTTCCACATTTAAATAACGTGTACCTGTTATTAAGTTATTTGGGTTTGCATTTTCTGCGCTTAATTGAAAGCCGATTAAGTGAGAGCGGTTGTATAAATAATCTCCACTAATATGCTCGTATTCAATAGATTGCCAACCCGAAGGTTTGACACTACTAATGTTCTCACGATCTTCTGTTGGCATTAAACGAGTTGATAAACAAGCTTTTGCTTGTGTCGTTCTCCCTAACGCATCCAGTGGTGCATAGTGCTCATACGCAGTCGTCACTTTTAAAGAATCACTAAAGGTAGGTATATTGTTATTAATTGGTACAAATGCACTATTTGTATGGGATGGAATAGAGTCAAGCGATAAAGAAGTAACGCTATCCTCTTCTGTTATTTCTTCTTCAATAGGTGGTTTTATTTGTAAGTGTGGTTCTATCATTTTTTCAATATCTTGGTGAGCGATTTGAATAGCTAACTCTTGTAGATAAGAAGGCATATTATTTTTAACAGGTAAAATGTTTAAAGCAACTGTCATACTCATTACACCCAAAGCTAATATGGCAGTAATAAGGGCAAAACCTTTATTTTTTCTTTTCCTATTTTTCTTCATTAATCCAAATCTCCTTTGTTATTTTTTCATGGGAATACCCTGTCAATTCTTCTGTGTGTATACACATAAAGTGGTCAGGTAAGGGTGCTAACTTTTCATCGCTTGGATAACTTCTATTCCAGTGATAAATAGTCAATGAAGTGCACATTGAGAAGTCCACTTGATATAGGTACTCAATAAATAAGCTATCTTGCATATTTTGACTAGTAGGGATGTCAAATGAATAAGATATATTTTCTATCTTACCTTCAAATAAAGGAAAAGAAGTAGTGTCTAAAAATAAGGTGTGGCTACAATTTTGAATGATATCAGCAGTAACGACTCGATCGTGGCTTACCCGTCTATTATTAAAACGTAAACCTCTATGGTTATCTAAACAAATGAAATAGAACATTGTGTTCACCTCTCTTTTACTATATGATGATAGCATAATTAAATAAGATGGAAAACCACGAAATTTATACAATGACTTTTTCCATTTTTATTGCATTTTACACTTGCAATTTATATAATTGTTTGGTAATATGTTATAGCACTGTTAAGTGAAAGTGTCTACGTAGCTCAGCTGGATAGAGCACACGCCTTCTAAGCGTGCGGTCAGGGGTTCGAATCCCTTCGTGGACGCCATT
>CAYJGK010000029.1:0-17016 GCA_964370065.1 uncultured Erysipelotrichaceae bacterium | reverse complement strand
TAACAAGTAAGCCTCCAGGTACGATTGAATTCGAATAGTAAACGACCTCTCTAAAGCCCTTTACCTAAAGGGGTTACAGCGATTTTAAAGTCGTTTTGACAACATCGTAGTAGAAAACAGCGACCTCCTATACTGGAAAGTCGCTGTTTATTTATATAATTCAATATTTGTTTTATTAAAAAAATGTGGATAACATAAATCTAGTTATTTTGGAGAACTTTGTTAAATAGGAAAGAAGGCAATATTATATAATACGTTAAAATTATGTAACAATGGATTATCGTGTACCTGCATTTATAAAGACAGGATAATTCAGGATAAATATTGTGTAATGCATATCATTCCTTTTGTTCCTACTAGTAATATTCCACCGTATCTTCAGTAATGATTGTAGATAGTGTTTCTTGATTAATTTGTTCATATAAAATATTTGATGCGATAATTGAAGAGTTACCATTTACAATAACGAATCTAGAAATTTGATAGAATGGAACATCGACTTGCTCTTTAAATGCTTGTATTTGCACAATAAGATTTTCAATTGTAAGTTCTCCTTGCACACGTATAAAGATTGAGCCATGATTGCTAGCAAAATCTAATGCATTATACATTTGATTCATATCAAGCAAAGTCGTATCTAAGCCAAATGTCTCAGTGTTAATATTTTCAATAGACCCTATCACGTATAGATATTCATAATTTTCTAAGTTCTCCTTGATAAGTTCATCATATTGAGAGCTTAAAACAGAAGTTATATTTTCTTTGTTTGCAATAGCTGTTGTATAATTATCTACAATTTCTTTATTCGTTTGATAATATGTAATCTCTAAGTTGTGATACGCATTTTTACTTACTGCAATTCCTTCAAAACTATTGAACTTAAAGTTATAATGTATATTTTGAATAGTCAGATCTAGTCCTGGGTATTTTAAATCAACATATTCTTGCATATTATTTTTTGCTAAAAGGGCAGAGATTGGATTGGAAAAAAAATGGTTATAACTAAATATAATAACAAAATACATGACTAATGATAATAGAATATATGGAATCCGTTTACCAGCTATCTTGTTTTGAAAGCCTTTATACAATAATATAGTTGCTAGAATAGCTATTGAATATACAAGGAATGGAATGATTAAAGTAAATAGGGGTCCTAATAACAGCTCATAGATGTCGTATCCTTTAATTGTAAAAATAATAGTCATAAAATTTAGAATATATAATGAAATAAACCATTCAATAATTAAACGCAGTGTTAGTGTTTTAAGAATAATTGCATGCATCAATCCAAGAATTAAAGATATAATAATTGTAAGTTGTAGATTTTGAAACATACCGATTATAAATAAACTAGATAAAAGTAAAATATATTGCATTTGTTTTTTCATCGTATCCACCTCCTTCGAATTAGTATATTTGTCACTTAATGTATTCAAAAATGGAAATCGTAAAAGTTTTATAAATGATAGAAATTTATGATTGCTAATTTCTAAAAAATCTTATTCACATATATTATACATGATATCTACAAGGATGACTCCAATATTATAATATTTATGATAGATGAAAACAGCTACAGTTAGTTACACGCAGTTTGTGAAGAAGGTTTATACAATATATATATATATATATTCAATGACATTTTTTTATTGTAAATATGAGTCATGTGCTTTAAAATTATATTGTACGATAGGAATAAATCAAGGAGTTATACATGAAAAAATTATATAGATCAAATCAACAACGTATGGTAGGTGGAGTATGTGGTGGCATAGCTGAATATTTTAATTTAGATCCAACACTAGTTCGATTAGGATGGGTTTTATTTTGTGCATTAGCGGGTAGTGGCTTTCTAGCGTATTTCATTTGTTGTATAGTCATACCAAGAAGTAACCTATTTTAAGTTTCATATTTTACTGAATGCCTATAAATATTGATAAAAATATAGTAGAGATGCGATTACGTGTAAATCTCTACTATGTTTTTTGTTTTTTTTAGCAATATAAATCTATAATACGAGTTAGTCATTTTTTGAATCAACTTGACAAATGATTCTAGTCACAGTATGTTTATAATAGTTCAAAATATTTTGATATGAAAACAATGAGGGAAAAAATGAAACAAAATAAAATATTAAAAGTATTGGTGCCGCTTGGAATGGTGTTCATTATTGCTGGTATTTGGATGTATCAAAACCAAATGGAAAACCAAAATAAACAGGAAACGAATCAAGCGTTTCCTCTACAAGTAGAAAGTATCGATGTTGAAGAGTTATCAGCTTATGAATTACCAATGATTATAGACTTTGGGGCAAATGATTGTGTACCTTGTAAAGAGATGGCACCTATATTAGTTACACTAAATGAGGAAATGCAAGGAAAAGCCATTATTCAATTTGTGGATGTGTGGGAAACCCCTGGTGCAGCAACTGGATTTCCTATTCAGGTGATTCCTACACAAGTGTTTGTTAACGCAGATGGAACACCTTATACACCTAGCTTTGAAGTGGAAAATAGCATTCAATTTACTATGTATAAAGATAGTGAATATGGAACACATATTTTTACCGTTCATCAAGGTGGGCTAAGCGAGGACGAAATGCGCCTAATTTTAGAAGATATGGGAGTGGAATAATGATTGATGCATGGTTAGAATCATTATCTACACTTATTGTAGAGACTACATGGGTGGCCCCTGTATTCGCGTTTTTAGCTGGTATGCTGACTTCTTTTACTCCTTGTGCGCTATCAAGTATTCCCCTTATTGTGGGTTATGTAGGGGGGAATAAAGAGCGTACAACAGCAAGCGCATTTAAACTATCATTAACCTTTGCATTAGGTTCGGCACTAACCTTTACAATACTAGGGGTTATTGCCACAATGGCTGGACAATTGATAGGTGCGCAATCAAATTGGTGGTATTTAATATTAGGAATATTAATGATGTTAATGGCTTTACAAACTTGGGGATTATATGAAATTATACCTTCTAGTTATTTAATTTCAAAGAAAACAAAAAGAGGGTATGCAGGTGCCTTTTTGGCTGGTATTTTAGGTGGTATCTTTTCTTCTCCTTGTTCGACTCCTGTACTCATTGCATTATTAGCAGTAGTGGCAGGAAAGGGAAGTCTAATGTGGGGGGTACTACTCTTGTTACTATATTCTATTGGCCATGGAATTTTGGCAATCGTTTGTGGTACATCAATTGGGTTTGTTCAAAAATTGTCAACCGATGCGAAATACGGAAAACTAAGTAACGTTTTGAAAATAATAATGGGAATAGCTATGTCATTTATTGGATTTTATATGTTTTACGTAGCTTTTTAATCAAAATAAAACAATGCATGTAATTCGTTACGTGCATTGTTTATTTTTTATTGATTCACTTTTTGTTTGCAATACCAATATGCAGCAACTAATATCACAACAGAGACTAGCATAAATGCGATTGCCTTATAGTTAACACCAAACCCTGCGGTACTAACAAAAGCGGAACCAAAAAAGATAATTAATGATCCGATTGTTGCAATAATAGGATTGATTAAACCATTGAAAATGCCTTTAATTTCTTTTCTTCTATATAATTTAATAACTGCAACATATAATCCAATGTAACATACATAGTTCATTACAATCGCTATTTCAGAAATGTCAGAACCTAATAATAAACTATACTTCATCACAAAGAAATGAACGAAATACCAGATCATACTAATTAAGAAAGCATACCCAGCAGAATATAAAGGAATATCTAATTTCTCATTCATTTTAGATACTTGTTTTGAATGAATGAATAAATTACGTTTCGCTAATGAGTAAGGTAAACGTATCGCACCCATGATTAAACCATTTACAGTACCCAATACGGATACAATAATAAATACTAAAATTAATTTGGCACCAGATGCTCCAAATAATAGATTAGCAGCGACATCAACATGTCCATCTCCTAAAGCAATTACTTCTTGTGGCCCGACTAATGCGCTAATACCCATTAGGTATAGTCCATAAATTAATACAATAAAAATAGGGGAAATAATTAAAGCTAATGGTAATGCTTTTTTTCCATTTTTAATTTCATGTGATAAAGAAGTTGCTATAATCCACCCATCAAATGAGAAGGCAATTGGGACAATCGCAGCAATAAATCCCATACTACTCGTTTCTGATACTATTGATTGAGTGGTGATATTGCTCGTATCACCAGCAAAAATTCCTAAAAATGCAATTAAGAATAAAGGAATTAATTTAATAATTGTGGAAGAAATTTGAAAGTATCCACCTAGTTTTTTAGCGATGATATTTAAAATAAAAAATACGATTACGCTACTGATTCCAATTAAACATTGCATTTCTAATGTTTGGTTAATGCCAAATAACATACATGTATAAATCCCAGCAACCCAGGATACGATTACAATTAGAGTAGGGTAATAGACAGCTGTATGAAACCATCCAAAGGCTCCTCCTACAGCAGTTGACCAGACTTCTTCCATATAGGTGATGACCCCTCCTACTTTATTTGTTCGTAAAGCAATCTGGGCAACAGACAAACTACCAAAGATAATACTAATCCCTGCAATGATGAATACTATCACCCCAAGCATTACATTTCCCCCAGTGAAATTTAATACGTCATCCGATTTAAAAAATATACCTGATCCAATTACTATCCCTATGATCATTGAAATGGCAGTAAAAAGGTTATATTCTTTTTTAATATTTGTTTTTTCCATATATTCTCCTTTTTTTATATACACTAATTAGTAGTATACAGTATATTTTATTATTTTAGAATAGGGAAAACAAAGGAAAACGTATTATAAGTAAAAAAAGTTCTTACGAACTTGTTTTTTGTTTATCATACATATAAATAGCAACGCTAATAATGATAATATATCCAATAAGACTATAACTAGAAGGTAATTGATTAAAAAATATAAATCCATATATTGCGGAAAATATAATTTGTGAATAATCATAAATTGAAATGTCTTTTGCAGGTGCATGAGAATAGGCTGCCGTAATCGCAAACTGTCCACAACTAGCAAAGATACCGGCCCCTAATAAGATGAATACTTGATTTATACTCATAGGATAAAAGTCAATTAAGACAAAGGGTAAACAAACAGCAGTGGAAAAAGTGGAGAAGAAAAAGACAATGAATGCACCTCTTTCTTTTCGCATAGCTAGTTTACGTATAATAGTATAAGCAACACCAGCAGACATGGCACCAAGTAATCCAATTATAGATGCGAAACTACCAATACTAGACGTATACGTTTGATTAGTAAATAGTGACGTAATTAATAAGGGGTTAATAATAAATAAACTACCTGTAAAAGCAATGATAATGCTAGTAACTTGCCATGCTTTTATTTTTTCTTTTAAGATAAAATAAGAAAAGATAATAACAAAAAATGGCGATAGTTTGGCAATCATAGTAGCATCTGATAACACTAGATTTTCGATAGCATAGAAATTTAGAAAGACACCTAGTGTTCCAAAGATGGAACGTATAATCAAATACTTTAAGTTACTCTTTTGAAATGAGAAATCTTTTCCTGTTCGCATTATAATCGTAAAAGAGACGATTAACGCAACTACATTTCTAAATAAACTTTTTTGAATAAAGGGGACATCTCCTGCTAATTGCACAAATAAACTCATTGTAGCAAAACTTAGGGCTGCCAAGATAATATAGAATATACCTTTCTGTTTTTGATTCATAGTCATTCTCCTTAAACTGCTTTATTATATCTAATTTTATATATTTATGCCACCTATAAATATATAAGTGAGTGCAGATAGGAAAATAAATCTATAAATAAAAGGCAATTATTAAAATTGCCTTTTATTTATAGTGCTTCTAATAGAGCGGTAACTTCCTCTATATCTTTTTTTCCAAAATGAATGTGCTTATCATGAATGATTAAACAGGGAACACTCATAATAGTGTGCTTCTCTTTTAATGATTCAAAGTGGGCTAAATCATAAATATCTAATGTGATATTTGGGTTTAATAAAGCAATCCGTTCACATGCCATTACTAAATCGGGGCAGTTTGTACAAGAAAGCGTAACCGCTAATTGTAAATGAATCTTATTTGAAATTGCTTGAATGCGTGCTTTTAAAGAAGGTTCAATGGCTTGTCCCTCACTACTAGCGTTGTATAGTCCAATCACAAATGAGTTAAATTCATGACCACCAGGCACACCATGAAAATTTACGCCTAAATAGGTATCTTCTTGATCGAATAAAGAAATGCTTGGTAAGGGGAAATCTAAAGTTTCTTTTTTACAAGTGAAAGAAGAAGGAATACTTGCTAATTCTTGCATAAATACTTCTACTTCTTTACTAATTTCTGAATCATTAACATCATATTTAATGGTAATAGGAGTTATACACTTTTCAAAAATTGGTTGTAGTTGCTGTTTTATTTCTTGTGATATAAATACACCCTCTTCACTATCTATTGTAGCAGAGTGTATTTCTTGCTTTTTCGTTTCGACTAGTTGTTTTTCTAAATGGTGTGTTTCATAGATAGATGCCACATATTTTTCAAGCGAAGTAGCAGCTAGAGCACCATCTGATACAGCTGTTACTACTTGACGCAATGGTTTGATACAAATATCACCAGCTGCATAGACACCTTCTAAATTAGTTTTTTGCGTAGCATCCGTTATAATATATCCATCCTGATTGATGTCTACATAATCTTTAAAGGCTGCACTACTTGGTTCATAACCGGCAAATACAAATACCCCTAAACCATTTTTTTCTTCATAAGTTACAGTTTCATCTCCCTTTTTGAAAGAAACTTGTTGTACAAATTGTTCACCAGAAACTTGAGAAATAAAAGTTTCATAATGAATGCGAATAGAAGGGTGTGCTTTCACTTCATCTACAATATTACCTGTGCAAGTAAAATCGTCTGTAATCATCATTATCGATACTTGATTTGAGAAACGCGTTAAGAATAAAGCTTCTTCACATGCTGCAAAGCCACTACCAATTACAAAAATTGGTTTATTAGTGAAAAATTCACCATCACATGTAGCGCAGTAGGCAACACCTCTTCCTTGGAATTTAGTTTCTCCATCAAATCCTATCTTTCTAGGGCTGGCACCAGTTGCTAATACAATTCCGATTGTTTGAAAAGTTCCTTTGTTAGTATACACTTCATAGTAGTAATCTTTCTTTTTAAATCCTTGTACCTCTGCTATTTGAAATTGTGCATGGAAAGCGAGTGCTTGTTTTTGCATTTCTTTAGTTAATTCACTACCACTTGTATGATAGACACCAGGGTAATTGACAACCTCAGAAGTAATGCGAATTTGTCCACCAAAAGTATCTTTTTCTAATACTAAAGTGTTGTATTTTGCTCTTGCCATATAGATAGAACAAGCTAAACCAGCCGGTCCCCCTCCAATGACAATCACATCGTATGGTTGATTCATATTATCACCTAACTACTTCTTACAACATGCCTACTAAGTCTAAGCTTGGTTTTAATGTTTTTTCACCTGGTTTCCATTTAGCTGGACATACTTCATCTCCATGTTCTGCTACGAACTGCAACGCTTGCACTCGTCTGAATAATTCATCTGCATTACGTCCTACATTACCTGCTAATACCTCGTACGCTACGATTTCACCTGCAGGGTTTACAACAAATGTTCCGCGTTCTGCTAATCCTACTGTTTCAATCATCACATCGAAATCACGAGCTAAAGCACCAGTTGGATCGGCTAGCATGGGATATTCAATTTTTTTAATTGTTTCAGAAGCGTCATGCCATGCTTTATGTACAAAGTGTGTATCACATGAAACAGAGTAAATTTCTGTATGGATTGTTTTGAATGCTTCATATTTGTTTGCTAAATCCTCTAATTCAGTAGGGCATACAAAAGTGAAATCAGCAGGGTAGAAGAAGAATACACTCCATTTACCTAAAGTATCTGCTTTTGTTATTGTTTTAAAATCGTTATTTACGTATGCTTGTACGCTAAAGTCTTGAACTTGTTTTCCTATCATTGACATATAAATGTCCTCCTTCTAATGTTAGTCTTCGCTAACTTAATTATAATATACAGGATTTATACTAATAGGTCAAAAAATATGCTTCTCAAATTTTAAATGAATCGTGTATAATAAAATAAAACGAGGTAACTTATGAATCAAAAAGGGATTGGAACGATTATTAAGCTAGAACGATTAAAACAAAATAAAGGACAAAAAGAAGTATGTTATGGAATTTGCGTACCTTCTTATTTAAGTAAAATTGAAAATGGGGAAACCAATGCACAACCAGAAATTATCGCGCAATTATTACAACGTTTAAACAAACAGGTGGTACAAGATGAAGTTGTATTACAAGAAATGAAAGGTGCATTACAACAATGTTGGAAAGCTTTATTATATTTTGAAAAAGGGGAAGAGTTAATCTCTTCCTTACAAAAACAAGAAGAATTGTTTTTAACAAGCGTATACTGTATTGATTATTTACTTGTTGTATATGCATATACGGAGCAAGAACATAATTTATTATGCCATTTAGAAGAAGGAATGTCTTCTTCGCAAAAAGCTTATTATTATTTATTATGTGCGTTGCATGAGAAGCAAAAGTTTAAAGACGAACAATTAAAATGGGCTATTCAAACAGTGCGTAATTCACTTACTATATTGATCTATGCTTCTTATTGTTTTTCTATAAGCGATTATAAAAAAATCTTGCAAATTGAAAAAGAATTAGTTGAAACAGCATTACAGGAAGGAAATACTTTAGCGTTTGCCCATTATTATGAATTAAAAGGAACGGTGTTTGGTGTATTTAATCAATTAGAAAGAATGCAGGAATGTTATGAAAGAGCATTAAATTTTGGAAAACAACGATTCGATGAGGATACTTTACAAGGTATTTACTATAATATTGGAGCAGTCTATGTCGCTTTGCATCAAAGTGAACAAGCACTGTATTATTTAAAGCAAGCTGAGCAAAATGAAGATACCTTGCGAATGCAAGTGTTTACCTATCTACAACTAAAAGATAAACAACAGGTACAACATATATTGGAAAAATGGTTTACATTATTAGAGAATAACCAAGATGAGTTATCGCACCTAAAATATGAAGAAGCATGTATGCGTTGTGAAAAAGGTTTTTTGGAACAAGCACGATACGTTGTCATATTAGAATCAATCTTACGCCATTTACCACATCACTTTGGAAAAAGATATGTGTATACAACACAATTGGTAAAAGCGTATGAACAACAAAGAAAATATAAAAAAGCGATTCAATTAGAAAGAAAACTTTCTTCAAAAGTGTTAGAATTGATTGTTTAAATGAGAAATTGAGAGTCTAATTTCTCATTTTTTACTAATGTTCACGAGTTAACTAATATGATATAGTAAAAATAGATAAGGAGGGGATACTGTGTTTGATTATCAACAAGCTATCAAGAACTATTCTATGTTTGAAAATATTAGAATCGCTATCTATGACTTACGCTACGCCACGCTTACTTCGTATGTGTATGTGACACTGCAAATTATTTGTAGTGTCTTACAACCCATCGTTTTAGTTTTTATTCCAGCGTTTGTGGTCCAACAATTACAAATGAAAGCAGAGATTATGACATTCTTCACTCAATTAATAGGACTTATCATAGGGGTAGCCTTATTAAATGTAGTGAAGATAATAAGTGAAACAACAATACAATTTCGAGTAAATGGGATGATTAGTTCGCGTTATTATGCAAAGTTGAATCAATACTTATTAAATACTTCATTAGAAAAACTAGAAGACGCACAAGAACAACAATTGTTAAAAGGCATTAGTCAAAGTTTATCAGGAAATGATGGTACGGGTAAACTAGCTGGAGTGAATGGTTTATATATGTATACGATTGCTTTGATTATTAATACTTTAGGGTTTATAATCTATGCCATTTTTACAAGTGAACTACATTATTCATTTTTTATTATCTTAGTCTTATGTTCTATTGTGAATTGTTACTACCAACATAAAGCTATTCAATTTGAAATGAATAACATGGATGCTTTTTGGAAAAACGCAGGACAGTTTTGGCATTTAAAACAGGAAGCAAGAGAAATTAAGAAAGCAAAAGATATTCGTATTTATAGTTTACAGTATTGGTTTAAAAAAGCATTACAAAAAAACTATGAAGAATCGATTTCTACTTATGGCATCATTCAAAAGAAATATCGTACTAGTGCCTTTATTACAGCGACTAGTGCTTTAGTAAGAGATATTTATGCGTATACCTTCTTAATTATTCAATTACAAAATAATACAATTGATTTAGCTCAATTCGTATTATTTGTGGGAGTCGTAGCAGGGTTTGGAATGTGGATCAACAAGATTATTGAAAGTTATTCACTATTAAATAAAATCACACAAGGATTATCGCTATTTCGTACATTTTTAGATAGTGTACCAAGCCAAGATGCTTTGGTCACAATCAAACAAGAAACATGTGAATCCATTGTATTTGATCAGGTTAGTTTTAGCTATGCCACAAAACAAGTGTTTAGTGATTTTTCTTGTCAGATAAACCAAGGGGAAAAAATTGCTTTAGTAGGAGTGAATGGATGTGGAAAATCTACTTTAGTTAAACTATTATGTGGACTCTATACACCACAACACGGTAGCGTATTATTTAATATGCAAGATATTAAACAATATAATAAAGAAAGCTACTATGCGTTATTCTCGATTCTATTTCAAGATATTCATGTGTTACCATTTACTATCGCAGAAAATATAGCGTGTGCAAGCGTCTTACATAGCCCCCCTTTACAGCCATTATTTGAAAGGGGATATAAAGGAATAAGCACAAAAGAACGTATTTCTAATACGTTTGATGAAGCAAAAGTTATAGCTTGTTTGAAGCAAGCTAACTTATGGGATAAAGTAAGCAGTTTACCACAAGGTATTTATACTCCACTTACAAAAGTAATGGAACATGATGGAATCCAATTATCAGGTGGTCAGACACAGCGTTTAATGCTTGCTAGAGCGTTATATAAGGATGCACCCGTATTAATATTAGATGAACCAACAAGTGCTTTAGATCCTATTGCAGAGAGTGAATTATATGAAGAATATGCACGCTTATGTGAAGATAAAACTTCTATCTTTATTTCTCATCGTTTAAGTTCTACCCGCTTTTGTGATCGTATCTTATTTTTAGAAGAAGGAAAGATAGTAGAAGAGGGAAGTCATGAACAATTAATGGCTTTACAAGGTAAGTATGCACAAATGTATGAAATACAAGCACACTACTATCAAAAGGAGGCGATGAAAGATGAGGCCGGTATTTAATTTTATTTCTAATAATAAACGTTTAGTTTTGTTTATTCATAAACAAAATAAACGTATTATTTGGATGAGTGTATTAAAAGCGTTGTTATCTTCTACCCTACCTTATATTTATATTGTTGGATCTGCTATTATCATTGATGCCTTGCTTAATCAAAGTTATGACTTAGCGTTACAATATGCCATTATTATGATTGTCTCACACTATTTATTACAAATGATTTATAGCGTGGTACAAACAGAGGGAGAAATAGGGTCAATGGCCATTAATCGTATTTGTAATACGAGTATCCTATTAAAGAGTATCGATTTAGATTATGCAACCTTTGAAGATAAAAAGACATTAGAAGAATTTAGTGCAGCCGATAATAATACGAGTAGACAAGGAGGGTTTGGATCGTATCTAATTTCCTTTAATCAGTTTATGGAAGGTTTGTTTAGTGCTTGCATGGCTAGTATTTTCGTATTTGATTTATGTCTTAAAGTAGCAAGTAATCATGAATATGCTAGTTTAGTGAGTGTGAGTACGTCAATTAGTTTAGTAGTGATATTAATTGTCTTATTAGCATTTAGTTATAGTAAAATTATTTCGTATGTGAATACGAATAATTTAGAAGTATTTAAAAACAATGTAAGTGTAGATCAAAAGTTTATGTATTTTATATATTATTTATTTCCTAATGATCAAATCGCTAAAGATATTCGATTATTTCATATGAAATCATTCTTATTTAAGAAGTGGAAACACTTAGGTAATGAAAACTTTATTAACTTTAAAAAAGAAACAAAGTTTTTAAAAAACTCATTACTAGGTTATCAATTAATGAATGACTTAGTACTATTATTATCGTATTTATTTGTTTGTTTAAAAGCAATTACTACAGCTATTAGTATTGGTCAATTTACCCAGTACATTGGAGTATTTAGACAATTTAATATGTCATTAAAACTATGTATGGAAGCCATTGGGCAAATGCAATTAAAAACATCGTATCTATCGTATTATTTAGATTACATAAAGAAAGGTAATCAATTTGAAACAGGAACAAAACAAATAAGTCCTAGATTTAATCATACGATTACTTTCCATAATGTAAGCTTTTCCTACCCTAATAGTGATACTTACGTATTACGTAATGTATCTTGTACCTTAGAAGGTGATAATAAATACGCTATTGTAGGTAGAAATGGAGCAGGGAAAACAACCTTTATTAAATTGTTATGTCGTTTATACGATGTGAGTGAAGGAGAGATTAAATTAGATGGTATTAATATTAAAGAATATGATTATACTTCTTATTTAAATCACTTTGCTATCGTCTTTCAAGACTTTGCCTTATTTGCTATGAGTTTAAAAGAAAACATAGCATCCCAAGAAGAAGTAAATCTAGAACGATTACAACAATGTTTAGCACAAGTCGATATGGATGACTTTATAAAGCAACAAGAAAAAGGACTCGATACCTTACTGTATCAAGATATGGGTGATGGAATCGGTGTTTCAGGTGGGCAAGCACAAAAGTTAGCGATTGCTAGAGCCTTATATAAAGATTCACCAATTGTCATCTTAGATGAGCCTACAGCAGCCTTAGATCCTATTTCAGAGTATGAAATATATAAACAATTCAATACAATGGTAAAAGAAAAGATGAGTTTATATATTTCTCATCGTATGAGTAGTTGTCAATTCTGTGATCAAATACTAGTGTTTGATGATGGGCACTTAAGTCAAGAGGGAAGTCATGAGCAATTAATGGCACAAGAAGGAGTCTATGCATCCTTATGGAATGCACAAGCTAAGTATTATAATGAAAGTCCTGTATAGGGCTTTTTTAGTATAGAAAAACAACTTGCATGCAGCAAGTTGTCTAAATAAACAGATTATAATCTTTCAAATACAAGTGTTGCTTGAATGCGATCACCACCTATTAGACCTTTACTAGTACTATTTGTAGTGCTAATCGTATGCAAGCGATATCCTTTTTCAACTTGTGCATTAATCACATCTTCTAATTCTGTTAAATTACCAGAACCAGTTCCTAAAAACTTTTCTTTTAATGTTACTTGAAATACTACATAAGGCAAAGCATTTCCAGAAGCGTTTGAAAAGGAACCTTCTCTAGCTAAATCTTCCCAATATCCCATAATTATACCTCCTTACTTGTTAGTTTAATCATACGATAATTCATGATATTGTCAATGCATATTTGTGCGTGTGCGCGAAGATTTGATCTTGATGATCTAAGCTGCTAAAATAGTAATACATGCATTAAGAGAGGATACACGGATGGAACATAAACTAAGGGCTGGATTAGAACATGCATTTATTAATGGTGGAAGTGAAGCAACAAGCTACTTCAAACCACAATTTATTTCAAATGATTATAAACAAGGGAAAAAAGTTCTCTCAACTATTGAAGAAGAATTACTACAATGTGAGGAGTTTTTTATTAGCGTAGCATTTATAACGACTAGTGGGTTAACGCCGTTACTTCCTGTTCTTGAAATATTAGAGAGAAAAGGAATAAAAGGAAGAATACTTACAACTAGTTACCTTGATTTTACTGAGCCAACTGCATTAACTAAACTTGAAAAATTTAAAAATATACAATTGAAAATGTATTCATCAGACAAAGAAGGGTTTCATACAAAAGGGTATATTTTTAAAAAAAAGGGAATTGTTAAAGCGATAGTGGGTAGTTCAAATATGACACAAAGTGCATTAACGAAAAATAAAGAGTGGAATACTAAAATTGTTTCTACACAACAAGGCGAATTCACAAAAGATTTAATAAGTGAATTTGAAAAGTTATGGGAAAGTGAAAATGCTCAAGAGTATGATTGCTTTATTCATGAATATACACAACGCTACTTAATGCGTAAACAACAGAATAAAGAAGCAATACGGAAAAGAACAACCTTATCGGATCGTCTAGTAATAAAACCGAATAGTATGCAAAGAATGTTTATAAATAATTTAAATGAATTAATAAAAAATAATGAAAAAAGGGCATTGCTCGTTTCAGCTACAGGAACCGGGAAAACATTTGCGAGCGCTTTTGCTTTGCGACAAATTAATCCTAAACGAGTTTTATTTATTGTTCATAGAGAACAAATTGCTATAAAATCAATGGAAAGTTATAAGCAGATATTTGGTAGTACAAAATCTTTTGGAGTATTGTCAGGTAATAAAAAAGAAACTGACAAAGATTATGTATTTGCAACCATGCAAACATTATCTAAAACGGAGACATTAAATAGGTTTAAGCTAGATGAATTTGATTTTATCATCATAGATGAAGTGCATAGAGCAGGAGCTAATAGTTATCAGAAAATAATTAATTATTTTACTCCTAAATTTTATTTAGGAATGAGTGCTAGCCCTGAAAGACTGGATGGTTTTGATATTTATAAATTATTTGATAACAATATTGTATATGAAATAAGATTACAACAAGCAATGGAAGATGATTTATTATGTCCCTTCCATTATTTTGGAATTACCGATTTAACTTTAGATGAAAAAATGGAAAAAAATATCAAACAATTTAATAGGATTAATCAAAAAAAGAGAGTCGACTATATTATTGAAAAATCAGAATACTATGGCTATTCAGGTAACCGTGTAAAAGGGTTAGTTTTTTGTAGTACTAAAAAAGAAGCGATGGAACTTTCTAATTTGTTTAATGAAAAAAAATATAGTACAGTATTTTTATCAGGCGATGATACGCAAGAAAAAAGAGTAGAAGCGATTGAGCGATTAACAGATGATTCAAGAACCGATTGTATTGATTACATTTTTAGTGTAGATATTTTTAATGAGGGAGTGGATATTCCTGAAATAAATCAAGTTATTATGCTAAGGCCAACAGAAAGCCCTATTGTATTTGTTCAACAGTTAGGAAGAGGTTTAAGAAAATCAGTGTGCAAAGATTTTGTTGTTATTTTAGACTTTATCGGTAACTATACTACTAATTTTATGATACCAATTGCTTTGTCAGGCGATCGTACTTATAACAAAGATAATCTTAGACGATATGTATTAGAAGGGGAACGCGTTATGCCAGGTTGCTCGACAATACACTTTGATGAAATTGCAAAAAAGAAAATATTTCAATCCATTGATGCAGCGGATTTTAATCAAGTTAAGCTATTAAAAGATAATTACTTTAATTTAAAACATAAGTTAGGACATATTCCCAAATTATCGGATTTTGATTTATATGGCGAAGTAGATGTATTACGTATTTTTGAAAATGGGTCTATAGGTTCATATTATAATTTTTTGGTGAAGTACGAAGAAGAGTATTGTGTTCGTTTAAATGTTATAGAAGAAAAAATGATTAAATTCATTTCTACTAAACTAGCAAGTGGAAAGCGCATGCACGAACTAATCATGTTACAGCTAATTTTAGAATCCCCTTATCAATTAATTAAAAGGTTAAAAGATTATTTATACCACCATTACGAATTGGCATTATTGGATACGACTCAAACTAATTTGATTCATGTGTTAACACATGAATTCATCTCTGGAACAGGAAAAGATAAATATAAAGGGTGTGAATTCATTGAAGTCGTATCGAATGAGGTAGAAGCAAGTTCAATATTCATGAAAGCATTAGAAAATGCGAATTTTAAAACAATGATAGACGAACTATTAAAATTTGGAATGAAACGCTATCATCGAGATTATAACCAATATTATAAAAATACAAATTTAGTACTTTATAAAAAATATACATATGAAGATGTTTGTCGATTATTAAATTGGGAAAAAAGTGAAGTTGCTTTGAATATTGGTGGATATAAATTTAATAAAAAAACGAATACATTTCCTGTGTTTATTAATTATCACAAAGGGAATGATATTAGTGATACTATAAAATATGAGGATCAATTTGTTTCTCAATCAATGCTGATCGCAATCTCAAAAAATGGACGTACATTAGAATCAGAAGATGTACAAAACTTTATATTTGCAAAAGAAAGAGGGATTGAAGTAGAGTTGTTTGTTCGCAAAAATAAAGATGACAAAGGCTCGAAAGAGTTTTATTATCTAGGTAGAATGTATTATGCAGGGAATGTAAAGGCCTTTGTTCAAAGTGGGACAGGTAAAAATTTAGTTTCGATTGATTGGAAATTAGATGTTCCAGTACGTGACGATATTTATAAATTTATAACATCAGATTAAGTGAGTATGATTCATTCGTACTTTTTATTCATGGAAAGGAATAACAAAAATGAAAACAATTCAAGTAGTTGCAGCTATTATAAAAGATGATAATAAAATTTTGGCTACTCAACGCGGATATGGAGATTACAAAGGATTTTGGGAGTTCCCAGGAGGTAAGATCGAGTTAAATGAATTAAAAGAAGAAGCGCTAATCCGTGAGATTAAAGAAGAATTAGGAGTGAAAATTAAAGTGGGTGAATTAGTTGAAATAGTTGAGTTTGACTATCCTACATTTCATCTAGTAATGTATTGTTTTTTCGCTAATATAATCGAAGGTAAAATAGAGTTAAGCGAACATAGTGATGCGAGATGGTTAATGAAAAATACATTAGATAGTGTAGAGTGGTTAGAGGCAGATATTCAAGTGATTGAAAAATTAAAATCAATTTTATAATTTATATTGACCACGCAACTTTCTTTAATTAAAATAA
>CAYJGK010000028.1:0-17634 GCA_964370065.1 uncultured Erysipelotrichaceae bacterium | reverse complement strand
AAAGACTTCCAGGTGAAGTCTTTTATGCTTATATACCACCATTTATAAAAGAGTATGGTATAGTTAAAATATAAATCGAAAGGAGTATAGTATGAAAAAAGTCGTGTTAATAAGTGGTTCCTCAAGTGGAATTGGTAAAAGTTGCATTCATGCTTTTTTAAAAAAAGGATATATTGTGTATGCCAGTTCGCGCACTTTGCATGCAACCTTTGAACAATCTACAAATTTGCACAGGATACAATTAGATGTAACAGATGCAACAAGTATAAAAACTTGTGTACAAACGATTCTTAAAGAACAAGGAAGAATTGATATTTTAGTTAATAATGCTGGATATGGCTATTTTGGTGCTATTGAAGATGTTTCAATGATAGAAGCAAAAAAACAGATGGAAGTAAATGTATTTGGTCTTGTTGCTTTAACAAAAGAAGTGTTACCATATATGCGACAACAAAAAAACGGTAAAATCATCAATGTTTCTTCAATGGGTGGGCGGGTAAGTACACCGTTTGGTGGTTGGTATCATAGTACCAAGTATGCCGTGGAAGGACTATCAAACTGCTTACGTTTAGAAGTACAGCCATTTGGTATTCATGTAGTGTTAATTGAACCAGGAGCGATTAAAACTAACTGGGGAAACATCGCTTCCCAACACTTAATTGATTCCAGTCAAACAAGTGATTATAAAAAACAATCATTACAAGCAGCCAAACAAATGCGTAAGATGTATTCTAAAAATATTACTGCACCTGAAGTGATTGCAAAATGCATTGTAAAAGCAAGTGAATGCAAACATCCTAAACCTAGATATTTGCTTGGATACAATGCGAAGGCAGCCGTGTATTTTCATAAAATTTTTGGTGATAGAGTTTACGATTTCATGATTAAACAAGTATATAAATTATAATACAAAACATATTTCATTACACTTTACAAACGCATGACTAAAAAGCATTATGTGTTTGAAATTTTTCATACTGGAGAGACGAAATGAGTATAGTTAAATGATTTTTGTGTTAAACTATTAAAGTGAACTATTGATAAAAGGAGAATAAACATGAATGCTATTTTTACACGAAGAAGCGTTCGCCAATTTAGCGAACAACCAATTGTTCAATCTGTGATTGAACAATTATTAAAAGCCGGAATGCAAGCGCCCTCGGCGGGGAACCAACAACCTTGGCGTTTTATTGTAGTGAGTGGGAAACAGAACTTAGAGGCTTTATCTAAATCAAATCCATATGCGACAAGTTTAGTGAATGCTAATATTGCAATTGTTGTAGTGAGCGTAGATAAAGAATTACGCTTTGGTGAATATAAAGAACAGGATTGTTCAGCTGCAACGCAAAATATATTAATTCAAGCAGCACATTTAAATTTAGGTGCAGTTTGGTATGGTACTACACCAGATGTTGCACGTATGAAGTATGTAAAAAATTTGTATCAATTAGCGCAATATGAAGAGGCTTTTAGTGTCATTGGAATAGGATATCCTAAAGATGCGGAGGCAAACCACTTTGTTGACCGTTTTGATGTAAGTAAAGTCATGTATATAAAATAAAAGTATTGCCCATTTATTTGGGTAATACTTTTATGTTCACAAGATGAGTAGTACATTTAATAACAAAGATGAAAAGTTGTGATTGTAACGCTTATTATGATGAAAATTTATTTGTGGTATAATGCGTACAATTGAATCTAAAAGTTATTATTTGTATTTAATATAGAAGCAAATGCTGAATACAATCAAAAGATTATGAAAGTAGATTGTTAATATTTAATTTAAAAATTATAATGATAAACCTATTTCTTTGTTTATTAAAACGATGGATGATAAGACCGCAAGTAATTATGAATAAAGAGTTAAAAGACTATCTTTTATGAAAAAAGGATCTATACATACAGGTATTAAAGCAGCAGGAAAATACCATTTATTGATATTTTATATATTGATAAAAATTCCAGTGTTAAGGATGCAAAAAAATTTATTGAATAATATATTTAAGAAACAACTATTTTAATATTTTTTTAATGAATTATTGAGTTTTCATTATGACTTAGTACTATAGGTTTTACTTTATGGCATATTTTCATTTGTTCATAGTATTCATAGTGGAGTTCCTTTATCTTTTTCTTTTGATTTAAAGAAAATTCGGTAATAATATGTTTTAACTATACATTGTAAATACTAATATTTTGCATTATAGTTAGATTATAAAATCGGAGGAAAAAAATGAAAAATATTTTACTTTTGAAGAGGGTAGTGTAATTATGAATATAACAAATGAATATTTATCTACACTAGAAGCAGGAACATTTGATGTTGAACTACTTAATTATGGAGGCGAATTATTTAAAGCTTCATTTGTAGTTGAAGAAGTAAAGGTTGAAAATCCTGAAACTGGTGATAACATATTAGTTTATAGTTTATTTACTATTATATCTTTATTTGTATTAACAACAATAATTGTGTTTAAGAATTTTTTTTCTTAAAATAAAATTTTTAAGGATCAAGTAAAAACTTGGTTCTTTTTTTATGCTGTTTTTATTTAAAAACTAATTATCATATTTAGAAGATTGAAAAAATACGTATAATAAATGATTTAAGTAATACGAAACAAAAAAACAGAACTCAATTTTGCGACAACTGATTATTATACAGATTTAAGAAAACCATTAGAATTTAAAATCTGACTAATGATAATGCGAGGAACACTGATATAAAACCTACTAATTAAACGATGTTTGTAATTTATAGTGCGCATCGACTGTAATTAGTGCAGATAATTCTACTCAAATTACTATACGAAGTATAGCAAAATTAGATACATCAGTTACAGTCTAAGCAAGTATCACATGAATAACAGGATATATAATTTTAATTTTACATAATAATGATTTCTTTTCTGTTCGAATTGGTTGCTTTAACAGTATCCTAAACTTATTGCTATCTCTTTTTAATTTGTAGTAAATAAAAAGGCATTGGTTTTCACCAACACCAAATTTTGTAGAACATTTATTTGGATATTACTTTTTTCGCTTATTCACAAAGTAAACAAGGGAAGTAAAAATGATAAAGACAATGATGGATGCAATTAATCCTAGCGGATTATCTTGTACATTAGATGCAGAATACCCGATATATACATATACTAATGTACCAGGCAACATACCTAAGAAAGTGGCTAATGCATATTGCTTAAATGGAATATTGATGATACCGGATATGTAATTGACTGCTGCAAAAGGAAAAAGAGGTATAAGGCGTGCATACATTATAAAGATAAAACTATTTTTATTAGCATATTGAGTTGCATTGTTTAAAAAAGATTGATCTTTAATAAATTTACTAAGTGTATCTTGCCCTAATTTTTTAGCTAAATAATAGCTGATTATACAACCAATATTTGAACCTATCACAATCAGTAATGTACCGTTTGCAAAGCCAAATAATGCAGCAACGCTTATACTGAATAAGGAAGCAGGAGCTGCAAATACTATGGCTATAATATAAATTATTAAAAATATGAATGGGGCATAGGCGTTATTTTTAATGGATTGAATATATAAGATGACTGTGTCGAAATCTATATAACTTCGTAAAAGTAAAAAAACAATTACAATAACTATAATAGCAATTGTCTTTTTATACATGATGATACCGTTTACTCACTATATATAAACGTAGTGTACGAATAATGCCCGTTAAAAATATTAAGATTGTAAAAACAAACAAAATAATCCATTGATAAATGGGAAATAATAACATCAAACTAAATGCGATAAATGATTCGCTACGCTCCATTAACCCAACATCATAATGCATACTTTTAATACCTGTATTTACATATAAATTTGCAGCAACTAAAAAAGTAGAAAAATTAAATAATACACTAATGAAAAACAATAAATAGAAGAAAGCATGTTGAGGTTGTAGAAAATAGAAGCCTAAAATTATACTCGCTTCCACCATTCGGTCAAAAACTAAATCTAAGAATGCACCAAATTTTGATGATGTGTTTGTCAATCTTGCTACACTACCATCTAATACATCAAATAAACCAGATATCCATAATAAGGTGAATGCAATATATAATTGATTCATTGCTATCATAATGGCGGATACGATTCCAATTATAAAAGCAAGTATTGTAATTATATTTGGATGCAAGGTCGTTAGATGAGTATGGATGCATATAGAATCTATTGTTTTTTGTACATGTTTTCTAGCATTTGTATCTAGCATTATCGTGTCACAACCTTTCTTAATAGTTTTTTCTGCCAAGGTTTAGCAGATGTTTTAAAGTTCATTAAAGCAATGTTTTGAAGAGATGATGCTTTAGTTGGATATGGATAAATCATATTTAGCAATGTATTTACTTTCATTTTTTGGCTTACCATTAAGCATAGGATAGGTAATAAATCGGATGTACTTTCACTGACCATACTGGCTCCGATAACACGTTTTTTGTAATCTAATAAAACAGTGATGAATCCGACACGATCATCATCTGTTTTATTACGATCATTATCACGAATATCTATAGTATATTCATATTTGATCAAATGAGCGTGTTTGGAATTGTTTTTACTGATGCCAACATGGCCAACTTCAGGTACTGTATAAGTAATCCAAGCTATATTATGATAGTTAGTTTTAAATATTGGGGCAATCAATGCATTTTTAACAACTACACTTGCTTCATAGCCTGCGGTATGAGTGAACTGATATAAACCATGAACATCACCACAAGCATAAATGTTTTTAATGTTAGTACGCAAATAAGAATCGACAATCACATAACCACGTTCATTTGTCTGTAATCCGATTCTATCAATCTCTAAACCTTCAATATTAGGTATTCGTCCTGTACTCACTAACAAAGTATCGCCAATAATCACTTTTTGTTCTTTCGCATTGCGAATATGTACTTCAATTTGTTGACCAACTTGCTTGATTTCATCAACTGAAAATGATAGATACAAATCAACACCATCGTTTATAAGTATTTGCTTCATAATATCAGAAACTTTTGGATCATCTTTTTTAAATATGGTAGAAGAATGGTCAACTACACTGACTTTACTACCTAGGTGAGCAAATCCTTGTCCCATTTCTAAACCAATCGGGCCCGCTCCCAATACAATGAGGTGTTTTGGTTGTTTGTTTAAATTAAATATAGTTTCATTGGTTTCAAAAGTAATGTCTTGCAACCCTTTGATGGGGGGAATATAAGCTCGTGAACCTGTTGCAATCACAATATTTTTACAACTGTATGTTTTTCCATCTATTTCTAAATGATGCGAATCAATAAATTTAGCATTTCCGATGACTACTTCAACCCCCATATTTTCAAATCGTTCAATTGAATCATGTGGAGCAATTTCTGAAACAATATTGTTAACTCGATTCATTACATCACTCATATTGATGTCTACTTTTACCTTTTGTATACCATATTGCTTAACTGCTTTCATTTTATTAGCGAAATGGGCAACTTTTAAAAAGGATTTACTTGGGACACATCCATAATTCAAACAATCACCACCCATTTTTTTGTTCTCAATGAGTAACACGTTGGCTCCCATGCTTTTTGCTGCTGAAGCGGCAACTAATCCAGCACTGCCTGCACCAATAATGACGATATCGTATGTATATTTCATAAGGTACCTCTTTTCTTTTTTTAAATTATACCACGTTTGAAAACGATTACATGAAATGTGCTTGAAATATGATTCTAAACAGCAAAAGAAAAGGAAGTTATGTGTTTAATTCACATGACCTCCTTTGTTATTTGTTGTTTTTTTCAATTTCTAATAATTTTATTTTAGTTTGTACGCCACCGGCATAACCAACTAAACTTCCATTACTACCAATTACACGATGACAAGGTATAGCAATGGTAATTGGGTTTTTATTGTTTGCCATACCAATTGCACGACTTGCTTTTGGGTTACCAACTGCAATGGCAATATCTTTATAACTACGCGTTTCCCCATATGGAATCTCGCATAAAGCTCGCCATACCTTTTTTTGAAAAGTAGTTCCTTCTAAATGATATTTAAAACTGAAGACCTTTCGTACACCTTGTAAATATTCAATTACTTCATTATATACATAATTTGTAAAATCATCTCTTACTCCATAATCGAAGATGGGAGTATCTATTTTCTTTAAAAAAGTAACTGCATTATTCTCGTATTCAATTTTATAAAAACCTAAATCTGTATCATATGTTGCAAATTTTTTCATAATGACTCCTTTTATATTTTTATTTTAGCATAATAAAATAAAATAAGAAAACAAATATATTTATGTATTTATTCATAGTATAATAATATATTAGGAGGTGGCTTATGATTAACTTTGAAAAATTAATGGAACATACAAAATTAACTACCATTCAAAAAGGAAAAGCAATATTTAATACTAATAATATTATTTCTTTTAATATTGACGATGTCTATGATCGAATCATTATTGAAGCAACTGTAATGGAATGTCAAAACAATTATTTTGATGTGTATTTCATTATACATAAAACACACGGTTATATTATTGAAAGTGATTGCGATTGCCATTCATATCATAGTTATGCAGGTTTATGTAAGCACTGTATTGCTGTTCTTTTAAATGCGCAAATGCAATTACAAAAAGGGCATCCTACTATTCTTGTTGGTTTTCAGACAAATGAATCTATTAAACAATTATTACTAAAAGAAATGGCTCCTTTGGATATACAAAAAAATTTATTATATAAACAAAAACTAAAATTAATACCACAGTTTTTATATAAAGATAATACATGTGCAATTGAATTTAAAATTGGTTTTGAAAAATATTATGTTGTTAAAAATTTGTTTTTATTCGTTAATTTATTTGAAAATAAAGAAGAATACAGTTATGGTAAAAATTTAAGTTTTATACACGATGAACAACTGTTTGACACGCATTCTAATCAATTGTTTCAATTGATTAGAGAGTGGACAAAACACCATGAGTTTGACTATGATAATCAAATTTATTCAAATCATAAGTTAATTAATGAAAAACAAATAAAACTGACTGCAGATTTACTCGATCGCTTTTTTGAAGTCTTTGTCCAAACAAATGTAATGGCTGAATTTAACTATGACTATCGTTATTTATATCGAATCATAAAAAATGATAATTACTTATTGCCGGTGATTATTGAAAAAGATAAAGGTGGAATCGTTGTAAAAACCAAGGAAAATGATTATTTGCTGTTGGGTTTAAATTATTGTTATTTTGTATATGACAAAGTTATTACTATGATACATCAATCTAAAATAAAGCCTATTTTGCCATTCATTCAAAACGTATTTGTAGAAGGGAAAAGTGTATTTATCGCGAAAGAAGATGGTAAAGCTTTTCACCATGTTATTTACCCTAAACTAAAGCAATATACGAAACTAGAAACAACTGGTTATGATGAAAAGAGTTATTTGCTTAAGATACCTCAAACAAGTGTATATATTGATGTGAATGAATTACAACAAATTATAATTAAAATACTGTTAGATTATGATGATGAGCAATATAATTTGTTTGATAAACAGGAGACAGGAATACGTAATGTGAGTTATGAAAATAATATTATTCGCAAAATACAAGGATATGTGAATTATTATAACGAAGTGACAAAATGTGTAGAGATTAATAGAAATGATGATTTAATGTTTGATTTAATTCAATATGGAATACAAGAAATCCAACAATGGGCGATTGTTTATGTATCAGATAACGTAACGAAATTAAAACCTAAAAAAATTGGAAAATCAAGTATAGGGATATCCATCACAAATAATCTTTTATCGATATCCATTCAAAATGATGAATTTTCAAAATCACAATTGCTAGAAATCATGCATACATATAGTCCAAAGAAAAAATACTATCGGTTAAAAGATGGTCAGTTTATTCAGTTTCAGGATAAAGAGTTGCTTCCTATCATCAATATGAAAAAACAATTAAATATTAGTGACCATCAATTTTTAAAAGAAGATATTCAATTACCAACATATCGCGCTTTGCAATTGGATAATTTATTATCAACAGGGACGATGCATTTAGATTTACATGAAAACTATCAACAATTAATTCATAGTATGCATGAAAAAAATAAAGGGTATTCAATTCCTAAACAATTACAGGCAACTTTACGTGATTATCAAAAACTTGGATTTCAATGGTTAAAAACGTTACAAGAGAAACACTTTGGGGGAATCTTAGCTGATGATATGGGGTTGGGAAAAACAATTCAAATCATTACATTATTTTGCGATGAATACACAAGACATAAGAAATGTAATTCAATCATTGTGACACCAGCTTCACTTTCATACAACTGGAAATATGAATTTGATAAATTTGCACCACATCTGCAAGTTGTCTTAGTAAGTGGGAACGCAACAGAACGTAAAACATTAATTCAGCAATATTCAGAAAATACAATATTCATTACTTCATATGATCTATTAAAGCGAGATTTCAATTTATATGAACAATATAGTTATGCAATACAAGTGATAGATGAAGCACAATATATTAAAAATCCAAACACTTTAGCCGCTAAAGCTGTTAAAAAATTAAATGCGAATTATAAAGTGGCTTTAACCGGTACACCCGTAGAGAATAAATTAAGTGAGCTATGGAGTATTTTTGAATACTTAATGCCGGGTTTCTTATTTAGTTCATATCAATTCAAAGAACAGTATGAAACACCGATTGTCAGAGAACAAGATCCATATGCGCTAAAACAACTACAAGAAATGGTCACTCCTTTTATATTGAGAAGAAAAAAATATGAAGTCTTAAAAGATTTGCCTTCCAAAATAGAGGAAAATAAGATGGTGGTTGCGGAAAAAGAACAAGCTAAAATTTATCAATTGCATGCACAGCAGTTAGTTGAATCTTTACAAAATAGTGATGAACATACATTTCATACATCTAAAATTCAAGTGTTAGCTCAGTTAACTAAACTGAGACAGATTTGTTGTGATCCAAGTTTATTATTCCATGATTATCATCATGTTTCAGGAAAAATGAATTTATGTCTAGAATTGATTCACAATGCAATTGAAGGTGGACATAAAATCTTATTATTTTCTCAGTTTACATCTATGCTAGAGTTAATTCAAAAACGACTAACGAAAGAAAAAATTTCTTTCTACTCATTAACTGGTTCTACTAGTCAAGTAAAAAGAACACAGTATGTAAAAGATTTTAATGAAGATGATACATCGGTTTTTTGTATTTCTTTAAAGGCAGGAGGAACAGGTTTAAATTTAACTAGCGCTGATATTGTAATTCATTTCGATCCCTGGTGGAATAGTGCAGTACAAGATCAAGCAAGTGATCGTGCTCATAGAATTGGACAAACGCAAGTGGTTACAGTATACAAGTTAATTATGCAAGGTACAATTGAAGAAAAAATTATGGAATTACAAGATATGAAAAAAGAATTGGCAGATCAAATCTTAAGTGGTGAAGGTATTCAAAGTCATGTGTTGAATAAGGACGACTTAATAAAATTATTAAAATAAGAGCGAGTGTTGTGTGTACAAGTGTACATACAATGCTTTTTTATATAAAGTGTGCTATGATTATCAAAAGAAAAGAGGGACATCATGAAAATATACTATTATACACGAACAGGTAGAAGTGAAAAAATTGCACATGATATGGCTAAGCAAGTCAATCTGCATGCGTATCCTATTACAGATGATGAAAAATGGGGCGGTGCTTTTAATTTTATTAAAGCAGGTGCGATGGCTAGTAAAAAATCGAGTGTAAATGCTCACTTTGAACAAGCTGGGCAAAACGAACTAATTATTGTGGTATTTCCTTTATGGGCAGCATCGTTACCACCTACGATTCGAAACTTCACATCACATTTCAAACGCGAAAATATGATTTTAGTACCTACGTCATTAGCAACTAAGTTAAAAGAGAGGGATGGTTTTAAAGCAATTATTGATTTGATTGGTAAAGAAATAAGTGCACCAGATATTAGTGAATACAAATAAAAAGGGGGAATACGAGGATGGATTATGGAGTGTTAGCAATTATGCCAATTGCATTATGTTTTATCTTAATTTTCACAAGTAAAAATGCATATGTTGCTATTAGTTGTGGAATCGTATCTGGTTTAGGTATTATATTGTATAAGGAGAACGTATTTATTTTATTAGAAGCAATAGAGAGTGTATTCTCTAATATTTCCACAATTAAAACAATTGTATTCATTTTAATTGTAGGGGCTTTAACAAATGCATTGGATAAATCCGGAGGAGTGAATGGTTTGATTTCTTATTTAGATAAGAAAAAAATTAATACTAATTCTAAAATATTGACACAACTATTTGCTATGTTAATTGGAATACTTTTATTTATTGATGCGTCTAGTTCTATGGCTGTTACTTCAGTAGTGGGTAAACCATTGTTTAAAAGGGCAAATTTAAGTGCTGAAAAATTAGCGTTAATAACAAATAGTACAGCTGCGCCGATTGCATGGATTATTCCATTTGGGGGAGCAAGTGCATTATTATCTGCTTTATTAAGTAGTTTGGACGGAATTAATGAACCCTTTCAGTATGTATTACAAGCTATACCATTTCAATTTTATACAATTAGCTTATTAATTTTTTTATTGATTTCAATTGTATTCAACTTTGAAATTGGTGGTATAAAAAAGGCGAAGCAGGAAATAAATATGGAATCTAGTATTATATATGAAGATGCAAAAGCTAGGAATATGGTGATTCCAGTTTTGGTTTTATTAGGCTCTATCTTTACTATATTATTTGTGACAGGAAAAGGTAATATATTACAAGGCGATACCTCAAATGCTGTATTTTATGGGGGGTTAATTGCTTTAGCTGTGAGCGCATTGTTGTACAAAGTACAAAATACGGCAAATTTTATACAAATTGGTACTTGGTATGTAAATGGAATTAGAAGTATGTTTATGATTACGATGTTATTGTTTATGGCTTTTATTTTTAGTTTTTTATTAACTAGAATTGGCACAGCAACTTATATTATGGGTGTCTTTCATTATGTGCCTATTGAGTTTTTACCATTGATGACGTTCTTAATAGCTTCTTTAATAGCTTTTTCAACAGGAACCAGTGGGGGCACAGTATCGATATTAGTTGCGTTTGTTGTTCCCATCGCTATAGCTTATGACATTTCTATTCCAATTGTTGTAGGTGCTATTGTTTCAGGTGCAGTCTTTGGCGATCAAAACTCGATTATTTCAGATAGTGTGATTATGACTTCTTCCATGACGCAAGTAGATGCGTTTCAACATGTCAAAACGCAAATGCCATATACACTAGTAGCATTTTTAATAAGTGCGATATTATACTTAATTGTATAGAAGGAGGTTTTATGAATATTCCAGAAATATATCAAAAATTTGATGCAATCGGTTGTTTAACTTTTACTACTGTTAATACACTGAATGAACCGATCTCTCGTATTGCTCATCTTAGAGGATACGATGAAGATGGATTATACTTTATGACAATGCATACAAAATCATTTTATAAACATTTAAAAGAAAATGGCTTAATTGCTTTATGTGGTTTGAATAATAATGCGCAGATTCAACATGATGAACTTGGACTACCAGTCTTTCAAGGTGGATATGCTATGCGATTAACTGGAAAAGCAAAAGAAGTGAGTATTGATGAAATAAAAGCTAAACAAAATCCAATCTTTAACCTTTGTATAAAGGATCATGAAAAATATCCAGCAATGGTTGTATTTTGTATAACGAGCGGGTATGGCGATGTCTTTGATTACGATTTTGAAAAAACAAATCGCGATTATAAATTAGAACGAGTTTACTTTGCTTATAACGGAGCTGTTATGCATTATTCGGGATTACAAATTAATCAAGATTCATGTATTCGATGCGGTATTTGTAAAAAGAAATGTTCTTTCAGTGCTATCTCTGTTATTGATAAGCAATTTGTTATTGATAAATATCGCTGTGATGAATGTGGTGATTGCTACTTAAATTGCCCTGTACAAGCTATTGCACTAAAAGGTTAAATTTACTTCTTATAAATTATAGGAAAATTAACAACTTTCTTTGTATTAGATTAATTAAAAAAGAACATTTCTATATTTAGTTTACGCATATGATGAAAAGAGAAAGCTGCGCATATATTTAGGTAAACTATCTTTTATTCTAATCCTTAAAATGAATAGGAGCATTGTAGTTTTACTAATTTTCATAAAAAAAGAAATCGTAATTGATTTCTTTTTTTTATTGCTCCATCCTTTTTAAATCGTGATTAATGAATAAGAAAAATGTAAAGGTAGTTATGGCTGCACAAATATCTGCGATTGGCTCTGATAAGAAGACGGCGAATAAGTTATCTTCTAATACTGCGGGTAAGATAAAAATTAATGGAATTAATAGAATAATTTTTCTTAAACAAGCTAAGAATAAAGATATTTTTGCTTTTCCCAATGCAACAAAGGCTTGTTGACAAGAAACTTGTAAACCAAGTAAGAAGAATCCGCCTGTATAAATACGCATTGACCAAGTTGTGAAACTCATTAATTCAGGATCGTTATTAAATAATGAGATAAACACATGCGGTAAACTTTGGACTGCAATAAACACAGTAGTAGAGAATATAACACATATAGCAATTTGTAAATAGATTGTTTGACGAACTCGTTTGATTTGATTGGCCCCATAGTTATAAGAAATAATAGGTTGTGCACCTTGTGTAATACCGGTTAAAGGCATCATACATAATTGCATGACACTTCCAAGTATTGTCATGGCACCTACCGCTAAATCACCACCATACTCTTGTAATGAAACGTTAAAACAGATGTTTAAGATACTTTCTGTAGATTGCATTACAAATGGAGAAATCCCTAGTGCGACTACGCCTAGTAAAATTTTAGGTTGAATCCATAAGTTTTCTTTATGAATACGCAAACTAGTTTTTTTACCAGTTAAAAAACGAATCACCCATAAAGCACTCACACCTTGTGAAATAATAGTAGCTAAAGCTGCGCCTTGTACACCCATATTAAAAAGGAAAATAAAGATAGGATCTAATATAATATTTAAGATAGCCCCAATTAATACGGTCGCCATACTGTATTTAGCAAAACCTTGAGTTGTAATGAACATATTAAGTCCAAGAGCTAGTTGCACAAAAATAGTACCAAATGCATAAATATTTAAATAATCTAAAGCATAAGGAATGGTATCAGCACTGGCTCCAAACATCATTAACAAAGTATCCCCAAACAATAAGATAATAGTTGTCAATAATATAGATGTAATGATTAGAGCACTCACACAATTACCTAAAATTTGCTCAGCTTTTTTGTTGTTTTGTCTTCCCATTTCAATTGCAGCTTTTGGTGCGCCACCCATTCCAAATAGTGAGCTAAATGCTGCTACTAATGTAATAATAGGAAAACATAATCCCAAACCAGTTAAGGCATCTACTCCTTCTACTGGAATACGCCCAATATAAATTCGGTCAATGATATTATATAAAATATTTACTACTTGCGAAATAACAGCTGGAAATGCTAGTGCAAATAATAATTTAGGAATACTTCCCGTTTTTAGTGGGTTAGTTTTTATAGATGTATTCAAAATATACGCCTCTTTTCTAATATAACTATGATATTGTAAAGGACTATATGTGCTTTGTCAATGGAGCTTGTGTTATAATGTTGAAAAAGGAGTTATTATGTCAATTCAATCAAAAAGCTTATTAAAAAAAGCATTACAAAGAAGAACAACACGTTCTTTTACAAAAGAAGAAGTAGATTTAGATGAAATAAAAGATTGCATTATGATTGCTTCTAGTGCACCTAATGGTGCTAATAAGCAACCTTGGTACTTTAGTGTGATAATTGATGAACAAATGAAAAACGAAATACAGAAAAAAGCGGAAGCAGTTGAAGAAGAATTTTACCAACACAAAATAAGTGAAATATGGAAACAAGATCTAAAACACTTACATGTGAATGCAAAAAAAGAGTTTCTTAGCGAGGCAGGCTGCTTAATAGTCATTTTTAAACAAATGTATACTTTAGATGTGAAAGGAAATTTACATCCAAATTACTATGTAAATGAATCTGTAGGGATTGCAACTGGAATGTTAATTCAATGTTTACATGATTTAGGTTATGCAAGTGTTACGTATACACCTGCGCCGATGCGATTTTTAGTTGATATGTGCAATCGTAAAAATGGGGAAGAACCATTCTTACTATTAGCAATTGGAAAAGCAAGTAGCAACTATGTCTATCCTAATTTAATAAAAAAAACGTTTGAAGAAATTGCAGAGATAAAATAAAACACCGAAGACGGTGTTTTTTTCTATTGATTTATAAATTCATTTAAGAAGTCATCTGGTAGATATTGTGAATCAATAATGCTTGTTACTTCATTATAAATGTAATTCATTGAAAAATCAGGTGTATAAGTTTTGATGCCGTGTACGTTTGCATGATTACTTGTATAATCTGAATATAAGTAGTTAGTAATATCTGTAAAGTTATGAGTGAAGTGAGTAATAACAGGCTTAAATACAAATGAAGTGATTGCAACAGTATCATTAGTTTTAGTTACTTCTACATCAAACAAACCACCAATTAAACGTAATCCCTGATCTTGCGCGGATAAGAAATTTCCTAATGAGTATGCAACAATAGCTTTTTCTCCATCCTTGTTGTATAAAGTGTCAACCGGTTGAATCACGTGTGGGTGATGTCCGATGATGATATTGGCCCCCGCATCTACTAATTCTTGTGCATAAGAAGTTTGAAAGTTATTAGGGATTGTAGCATATTCATCTCCCCAGTGTATGTTAACAACAACTACATCACTGATTTTACTAGCTTCTTTGACTTGCTCAATAAAATCAATTTGTCCCTGTTCATTATTTACTAAATTCATAGCCATTCCATAACTTGGATCTAAGGAAAAGCCGTTTGTGATATCTGTTGCAGACACAAATGAAAAAGAAATATTATTCTTTGTGATAATTGGTATATCATGATATTCATCAAGAGAACGATACGCACCAATAACACTAAAATTTTCAATAGAATGTAATAAGTTTAACGTTTCTAATAAGCCTGCATTACCTTGATCAAACATATGGTTATTCGCAACGGCAACTACATCAAATCCTATATCATCTAATGCATAAGCTAATTCAGTAGGTGAGTTAAATAAAGGATAATGACTAGGTTCCTTTGAACCTGCCATCATGGTTTCTTGATTAATACTGGCTATATCAGATTGTGTAATATAGGGTGCAATATTTTGGTAAGCATAAGTAAAGTCATAAGAACCATCATTTGTTCTTTGCTGTGCCTCCCAATAAATTTTCCCGTGTATCAAATTATCACCCACACCTATTAAATTAGCAGTGTGAATAATGTCTTCTTCTTTTTTTGATTCTTGTACAATATCATCCTCTTTGGTAACCTCATTTTTTATATTTGATGGAGTCGTTGTAAATAAGAGGTAGATACCGATTGCTAATGTTGTAGCAATAGAAGCGCTTAATATTTTTATAATTGTTTTTTTAGACATACATTTTCCCCTTTGTTTTGTGTAGTAAACTACATTATTATAACATAATTGAAAATGACCTACTAATTTTTAATCATTCATTGAAACAATTGTGAAAAAAGTGGTATAATATTTTGTAATGTATGGAGGGCAATTTTATGCTAGAAAATAAATTAATGTATGTAGAAGATGCGGAAGGTAAAGAAGTAGAAATGGAAATTTTATTCACTTTTGATAAAGATGAAAAAAAATATGTAGTTTTTAGAGAGAGTCAAGGAGAAAGTGAAGAAGTATTTGCTAGTTGTTATGATGATGAAGGTAATTTATCGCCAATTGAATCAAGTGAAGAATGGTCAATGATTGAAGAAGTGTTAGGCGCATTTATTGAGGAAAATGATAGTGATGAAAATGCGTAATCTTTTTACTCAATTATCTAAAAAAAGTAAAGTGATTATAGCTGTTTGTGTAGCAATTATTATATTCTTAGCTAGTGGATTACTTGTGTATTCAAGTCAAACTTCACCGATTACATCGGAAAATGAAGTCGTACTATTTGAAGTAGTTGAGGGTGATTCATTGCAAACAATTACTACACGTTTAGAAGAAAGTAATATTATTAAAAATGCAACTTTTGCACAAATTGATGCGAAATTTGGTAATGTAGATGGATTTTTAGTGGGAGTATATGAAGTGGATCGCAGTTGGACGCCTAAACAAATATTAACGTATCTAACAAGACAAGAAAACATTAAAATTGATTCCGTTATGTTAACATTTAGAGAAGGAATGTGGGCGAAAGATGTTGCAAATGAGTTAGAAAAACACTTTGCATATAGTGCAGACGAATTTATTGCACTGTGGAATGACCCGACGTTCTTAACAAGCTTAATTCAACAATATGATTTCTTAGATGAATCTTTATTTAATGGGCAATATCGTGTGGCTTTAGAAGGGTATTTGTTTCCGGAAACATATCATTTTAATTTAGATATGACAAAAGAGGAAATTACAACTGTATTCTTAGATCACTTTAATACCATTTATTCAACGTATGCACCACAAATTGAAGCAAGTCAATTTACTACTTCACAATGGGTAACATTGGCATCAATTGTACAATATGAATCTGCAAGTGAAACAGATATGCAAAATATTGCTCGTGTATTTTTAAATCGTTTAGATATAGATATGCGTTTAGAATCAAGTGTAACAGTGTGTTATGCACTGTATGAATTTGATTCATGGGAACAATGTGAAACAGAGTATGATATTGATTCAGCTTATAATACATATTTGAATAGTGGATTACCAATTGGCCCTATTTTAAATCCTGGAGAACAAGCATTAAAGGCTGTTTTAGAACCTGCAGATAATGATTATTTGTTCTTTTTAGCTGATGTATATGGTGATGGTAGTGTTTATTATTCAAAAACATTTGAAGAACACCTTCAAAAACAAAAACAATATTTGGGATATTAGATAGTATATTCAGAAATACTATGCTATAATACAAGGGCAAAAAAAGGAGTGACTAAAATGAGTGAAAAGGTATATGTGACTCAAGAAGGTTTAGAACAGTTAAAAAACGAATTATATCAATTAGTTCATGATGAAAGAAGTACAGTAATTGTTGAATTACAAGAAGCTAGAGCGCAAGGAGATTTAAGTGAAAATGCAGACTATGATGCAGCACGTGATCACCAAGCTAGAGTAGAAGCAAGAATTACTGAATTAGAAAACATGATTCAACATGCGGAATTAATTACGCAAACATCAAGCAAAGGAAAAACGGATGTCGTATCTTTAGGGAGTACTGTAGAAATCTTGGATTTAGATAGTAATGAAAAAGAAACATATTCAATTGTTGGTTCAGTAGAAGCGGACCCCTTCAATGGTAAGTTGTCGAATGCAACACCTTTAGCTATGGCTATCATAGATCAAAAAGTAGGAGAAACTGTTAGAGTGATTGGTATTAATGAACCTTACGAAGTTAAAATTATTTCTATTAAATAAGCTCATATGAGCTTATTTT
>CAYJGK010000027.1:0-19219 GCA_964370065.1 uncultured Erysipelotrichaceae bacterium | reverse complement strand
TCATTCATGGAGAATAATTGTTCAAACAAGATTAAATGCGCAGTACTACTAATGGGTAACCATTCACTTATTCCTTGAATTATTCCAAATATAATACTTAATAAATAAATCATTTATATGACTCCTTTTCTATGTGAGTATGTACAAGCTGCTTAAATACTTCTCCTCTTTGTTCATAAGATTGGAATTGATCATAACTAGCGCAACCTGGTGATAACAAGATTGTATCCCCTGCTTGTGCAATATGCATTGCTTCCACAAACGCCTCTTGTATTGTTTCATTTGTAGTAAGGTTTGTAAAAACCTTTTTATAGGCATCCTTTGTTTGTCCAAAACTAAAACAATGTTTGATACGAGAATCATATTGTTTTAAAATGGATAGATCTAATTGTTTATCGTATCCACCTGCCAATAAAATGATATTGTTTGAGAAAGCTTTTAATGCAGGTATAACAGCTTCTGGATTAGTCGCTTTTGAATCATTATAGAAACTGATCCCTTTCCATTTTGTTATATATTCTAAGCGGTGTGCAACCGATTTGAAACTATATAAACCTGCTTGTATATGCGCAATGCTCACACCCATTAAATAGGCCATAGTAGCAGCAATCATTGCGTTGCATAGATTGTGCTCTCCAACCACTTGTAAACTAGCAATTGAAAATAGTGGTTGATCTTGATAATACACACTACCTTCCTTTACATATATGTCTACATCTTGTCTAATTAATGAAAAATCAAGGCAGTTACATGGGATATTCTTAGCGTATTGTAAGATGATTGGATCATCTACATTACGCAAAAAATAATCGTTATGATCTTGGTTTTCATATATTTTAGTTTTGGATACATAATAAGCATCTTCACTTCTCATATAATCTAAATGATCCGGACTTAAATTACAAATCACACTCACTTTTGGCTTGAATGTACACATCCCTAACAATTGAAAATTGCTCAATTCTAAAGCCACTTGCTTAGTTTGATTAGCAAATTCATTTACACATTCACTTAATGGAATACCTATATTACCCGCCACTAATGCTTGTTTATTATATTGCAATAAAGCGTACAACATGGAAGTGATTGTGGTTTTTCCATTTGTACCAGTAATGGCTCCATATGTGAAATGAGGAGCATACCAATAAGCAATTTCTATCTCTGTATAAATGGGTATTTTTTTTTGTATAAAATATTGAATAAAGGACACATGGTAAGGAATACCAGGATTTTTTACCACAAAAGAAAAATCGATTTCTTTTAAGCAATCCGGATGTTCTTTATCATATACATGAATCCCTAAAGATTCCAATTCTTCTCTATTACTAATTTCATTTAAATCAGTTATATGCACTTCATAATTATGATTGACTAATAATCGACATACCGCACTACCACTTCTAGCAGCTCCTATAACTAGTACTTTTCTCATATTACATAACTCCCATCCATAATCCGATACAAGCTAAAATTATTCCTGCTGCATAAAACAGTTTTACAACTTTTGTTTCACTCATGCCACACATTTCAAAATGATGATGAATAGGTGCCATTTTAAATACTCTTTTTTTCGTTTTTTTATACACTAAGACTTGTATGACAACAGATAACATTTCTATTAAGAATACACCGCCAATGACCAATAACAACAATTCTTTTTTTTCTACCATTGCTATCGCTGCAATAAGACCACCTAATGCAAGCGAACCGGTATCCCCCATGAAAATCTTAGCAGGGTGCTTATTAAAGCGTAAATACCCTAATAATGAACCAAGTACAGCAGCAATTAACATCGTTATATCTAAGTTTCCACTTTGATAAGTAAAATATAAAAATGGTAATAAAGCAATGTACATTAATCCTGCTAACAAGCCATCTAATCCATCGGTAAAGTTTACCGCATTACTTTCTCCCATAAACATAATTAATACGAAACCAAAGTAAAGAATACCTAAATCGATATTCATATTTAGTAATGGAATAAATAAAGTCGTATCTGCTACATTAATATAAATAAGATAAAAAACAACAGCTAAAACTAATTGTAAAAATAATTTATGCTTAGGTTTTAATCCTTCATTGTTTTTTTTCACCACAATAATAAAGTCATCAATAAATCCAATACAGGCATATCCTACATAGGCTAAAACAACGACTAATACTTCTACCTTTACAAACATTTCATAGTTTAAAAATAAACAAACTAAAATAGGAACTAATACAAAAACTATCCCACCCATAGTAGGAGTTCCCCCTTTTTTCTTATGTGACTCTAATCCTTCTTCACGTTCTACTTGCCCAAATTTGATTTTATGTAAGTAAGGAATAAATATTTTAGGTAACACAAATAAAGTAACTAATAAACTCATTCCAAACGCTATATATAATTTTAAATCCATATTTTATATCTCCATTACATTTCTATTTAGTATTATATCATTTTTTACTATTTTATAAATAGTTTATTCATAAGAATAGACAAGTGTCACACACTTGTCTAAGGAGTTAATGTTATACTCATTTTACTATCGACTTGAAATAATGAATTTGCTTCTATGCTTTGTGCACTCACATATCCACTCCCCTCAAAACTAACTTCTAATCCAATCATTTCACAATATACACTTACATCTTTTCTAGACCAACCTGTCATATTAGGGATAATAATTGATGTGGCATCCGTTAATAAAAATACTTTTTGTGTAGAAATAGTCTGCGTATGTTCATTTGGATATTGCGCAATCACACTATTTCCATCTCCAATAAAAATAACTTGGTTTGCTTTGCCTGATAATCTATTATTAATATAATCAAAACTATGGTTTACTAATGCTGGCATTTCATACACGCTATAAATAGCAGATTCATTATTCACTGTTGTTTGCGTATTATTATCTGTATAGCTATCCACTGCTAATAACCCTTCTCTTACAATATCTTGAAAATATTCAGGGTTATAGTATTGAATATTATTACTTTGAAATCCATAATATATGATAATCTCAGGTTGTTCAGCAGGGGCAGCTGCAATAATAGAAGTTGTATAAATATCATTACTATACTGACCATCTTTAAAGATTTCACCTGTTCCCGTTTTTGCCATCAATGTGATATCACTCATCTCATAATGATGAGCGGTCCCATATTCTTCGCTCACAATTCTTTTTAGTAAATCTTGCAATGGCGTTAATGTATTTTCATCGACAATTGGTTCGCTTGTTACACTTTCTGCTTGGTAAACAACTTCATTAGTATTCGGATCCACTATTTTTTCAACTACATAAGGTTGCACTAATCGGCCATCTGTAAATAAAGCTCTTGCTCCTTGAATTAATTGATAAGCGGTTAAAGAACTACCTTGTCCAAATCCTAAACTGAATTTATCAATAATATTAGTCGAATTAAATGTGGAATTGGTGGTATTGATTCCATAAATATCAATTGGAGCAAACAATTCAAATGCATCCATATATTGCAACATTAAATCTGGTGATAAATAATTTAATAGTAAATGAATAATAGCTGTATTCGTAGAACGAATGATTCCTTCATCATAACCAATAATCCCATATTCTTTCCCTAATGCATCATTAAAAGTAGCTATTGCAGATTGTCCGGTTGCATTATAAACATTTCCATTCGCATCTACACCAATTGATACACTACCTGATTGAAACTTGGCATTTTCATCCGGATATACTTGTTCCTGCATTGCTGCTGCATACACAAAAGGTTTTAATACGGAACCTGGTTCAAATAAATATTCGCTTGGTAAATTTAAATGATTATCAATGACATCACGCTCATTTAAATCAAAACTTGGATACCCTGCTTGTGCAAGTACTTTTCCCGTTGCCGCTTCCATTACGATACACCAAGCTTTTTCAGCCGTGTTGGTTTCCATAGTTTGTCCTAATGCTTTTTCTACAGCTGTTTGTACATTCTTATCAATCGTTAAATAAATATCATTCCCATTTACCGCTGTACTCGTATATTTTTTTGTGTTTGGAATATAATTGCCTTTACTGTCCGTCTGAAAAGTAATCTCTCCATCCGTTCCACTCAATATATCATCGAAGGTTTGCTCCATCCCACTCACACCAGTAATTTTACCATCTTCTTCATTGTACTGTGCATACCCTATCATTTGTGAGGCAAAATGTGATACTGGATATACGCGATCTAGCGACTTGGTAAACTCAATACCTGTTAATTCACTATCTATTATATCTTGTCTTTGCTGTGCTGTGATATCTTTAGCATATGTACCAAACTCTGTTTGATACAGGCCTTGTTCTTTTCCATTTTGTAAATATTCCTTATAGATGTTAGCATCATGACCTAATACTTGACTGAGCACTTGTGCGGTTTGATCAATATCCGAAACATACGAAATAGCTCCTCCTGTCGCTTGTCTATCTTCATCTAAAATAGCCACTACATTATACGATTCGATATCTTGTGCAATGATTTCTTTATTACGATCATAAATATAGCCACGACTAGCTATAATTTGTTCTTTATGCAATCCACTATTTTCTTTTTCTGTTAATATTTCTTTTCCACTTCTATAATGTATTCCAGTAAACATAGTAAAAAGAACATTTGAAACTATAATAGCTACAAGTGTTCCCATCACTAACATCATTTTAAATATTCTTCGATTCGCTATTACTAAATGACGAATCGGTTTCTTTTTATTCTGCATTAGAATCCTCCACTACAGAAACGATGCTTGTTTGATTCACCACAAATCCATTTTCTTCCGCGATTTCTAAAATTCGTTCGCGATTATCTAATTGTTTCACTTCTAATTCTAAATTAGCAACATCGTTGCTTGTTTTAATAATATCTGCACTTAATTTCCCTTCTTGAATACTTAAGTTATAGTTAAGTGCTTTTACATAAATCATTGAGAATAAAAAAGCACAGAATGTAATGGCAAAAATTGCAAAACTGAAATTCAATAATTGATTCTTTTTTATTACTTTTTTTCTAACAATTTTTACCATTTCTTTTTACCTTACCCTTTCAATAACTCTTAATTTTGCAGAATGTGAACGCTTGTTTTCTTTTAGTTCTTCTTCTGTTGCGATAATTGGTTTACGTTCCACTAATCGATATGGCTTTTCTTCTTCTTGATCAGGCATAACAATCATACGCTTATTAACCTTTTCTTTTTTTGTGTACGATTGAAAACAATCCTTCACTATGCGATCTTCTAAAGAATGAAAACTAATCACACAAATTCTTCCACCAATTTTTAAAGTTGGAATCATATCTTCTAACGTTTGTTTTAATGTTGCTAATTCATTATTCACTTCAATACGAATCGCTTGAAATGATTTTTTAGCTGGATGCCCTTTTGCATTCAACACTTTGGAAGGTAGACTAGATTTAATAATATCTACTAATTCAAAAGTTGTTGTGATAGGCGCTAATTCTCTAGCTTTTTCTATTTTACGAGCAATTTGTTTTGCGAACTTTTCTTCTCCATATTGAAACAATATTCGAACGAGCTGCTCATATGTATATTCATTGATTACTTCGTATGCGCTAAGTGGTTGGCTTTGATCCATACGCATATCTAAACGAGCATCAAAGCGGTAACTAAACCCTCTTTCTGCTTCATCAAATTGAGGTGACGATACCCCTAAATCTAATAATACACCATCTACTTCTTTAACATCTTGCTCTTGTAATACAGACTTCATTTTAGAAAAATCCGAATGTACTAATGTGTAATTTGAAGCAATATCACTTAAAATTACATCACATTTTTGAATTGCGTGCATATCTTTATCAAATGAATATAGATGACCATTTGGTATTTGTTTTAAAATTTGTGAAGAATGCCCTGCTCTTCCTAACGTGCCATCAACATAGATACCATCTTCTTTGATTGCTAAATAATGTAGGCATTCCTTTAGTAGTACACTGTAATGTTCCATTAGATTAAAAACTCCGTTAATGTTTCTGCGACAGCTTCAAAATCATCGCTATGTTCTTCGTTATATGCTTCCCAACGTGCTTTTGACCAAATTTCTACTGTAGAACCCGTCCCTACAATGTAACATTCTTTTTCTAAAGCGGCGGTAGCCACTAAACTAGCAGGAATCAAAATTCTTCCTTGTGCATCAATTTCACATCGACTGGCTTTAGCAGCTAGGTTTCTTTTATATAATCTTGTTTCTTTTTTTGTATTCGGCAACTTGGCTATTTGCTCCATTAGTGTTTGCCATTGAGCTATTGTATAAACACTTAAACAACCATCCAGGCCTTTTGATACAACTAATTCATGATTGAATATTTCGCGAAAATTGGCAGGAATAATAATACGACCTTTTTTGTCGATATTGTGTGCATATTCACCGATAAATGTATATGTCATTGTTGAATCAATCATATTCACACCACTTTCCTCCACTTTTCTCTACTTTATACCACTATTATATACGTTTTTATAAAAAATGTATAGAAATAAAATAATTATTTGACAATTGTCATAATGCGTAAAAAAAGAGTATTTTTAGGTGCATAAAAAAAGATACAAAATCTAATGATTTTGTATCTTACTTTTATAAAATTTATTTTGCTTACTTAGTGGCATCCACCACCGCAGCAACCTCCGCTTTCGCATGATCCTTCTTCTTCGCAAGATTCTGTTGAACTGCATCCACAACCTTGCCCTTGCATTTGTTGTTCGTAAGCTAATGTATCTAAAACAATACATTCAATTTCTACTTTTCCATCTTTTGGCAAGCGACTTACTTCAATACAACTTCTTGCTGGGAATACGCCTTCTGTAAAAAATGAGCCATATACTTCATTCACTTGGTTGAAGTCATTTAAGTCAGTTACAAATACTGTTGTTTTCACAATATGACGATGAGCTAATCCCATCTCTGCCAATAAGTGACCAATGTTTTCCATTGCTCTTTGTGTTTGTTCTACTACATTATCGCTTACTAAGTTTCCTTCTTCATTCATTCCTAGTTGACCTGATAAGTAAACAAAGTCCCCTAATTTTACTGCTGGTGAATAAGGTCCAATTGCTTTAGGTGCTTTATCACTTTCAAATTTTTGTAAAAAATTCATTTAATTTCCTCCGTTAATCTTCTTCTTCCACGGCAGTATATACCGTCATTTCTACTTTTTTAGCTTGTCCCTCTTGGGTTGCTAATATTTTTAATTCAATGTGTTCATAAGTTAATTCTTTACCTTTACGAACTTTCTTGAAACCTGCTAACTCATGTATCCATTGTGCAATTGTTTTTGCCTTTGTAACAGGTAATGTTTCATCTTCTAAATATTCATCAAAGAAGTGTGTCAAATTGACTTCTCCATCAATTTCATATTTATGTAATCCAATCTCGATAACATGGTCTGGTAATGTGTCATGTTCATCGTATATTTCTCCAACCAATTCTTCAATCATATCTTCAATTGTTACCACCCCAACAAAATTATCAGCTTTTGCACTCTCAGTAACAATAGCCATATGGACTCTCGCTTTTTGTAACTCTTGTAAAGCTTGTGGAAGTTTTTTACGTTGTGAAATAAAGATTGGCGTACTCATCATATCTACAACTTTAATGTTGTCAACACTTGTTGTTTTTTCTAAGTATGCATCAAATATATCACGTACATGTAAAATACCTACTACTTTTAAAGTTTCATGCGAGATAACTGGAAATCTTGATATTTTATTTTCTTTTAAGATACGTGTAATATCAAATAAGCTAGTATTATCATAAATCCAAATTACATCATCTCTTGCAACCATAACATCATGTACACTTGTATCATCAAATTCAATGACTTGTTCAATCAATTCTCTTTCCTCTTGTTCAAGAACACCTTCTTGTTCAATCGTCGATACAATTTCTAATAATTCGTTTTCTGTTGCAGTCACACGCTCTTCATCATTTCCTTTTTCCCACTTCGATTGTACGCTAATTACAATAAAGTTAACTGGTTTAAAAATAACGGTAAGGATTTGAATGAAAGGTGCCATAAATAAAGTAATTGTTTCTGGTTTTGACTTTGCTATTACTTTTGGTGAAATTTCTCCAAAAATTAACACAATCACTGTCATCACCACTGTTGCTACAGCAACTCCTGCTTCTCCATACATTTCTGAAAATAAGCTAGTCGCAATGGCTGTTGCCAAAATGTTCACTATATTATTTCCAATTAATATAGTTGTGATGGTAGCTGTACCATTCTTATATACCTTATACGCTCTTGCTGCTCTCGCATTTTTTTCTTTCGCCATATTCTTTAAACGAATACCATTAACGCTTGAAAAAGCTGTTTCTGTAGCTGAAAAACATGCTGATAACATAATTAATACGGCTAATACAATTAATAAACTGACCTGATGAGATTCCAAAAATTACCACTCCCTAATATTTATATAATCGATTTCATAGTATACTATGAATAATCTCATGAAAGTATTATAGTATAAACAAAAAAAATAAGCAATTAAATACCTTGTAAACTTTATAAAAAAAATAGAAGAGTTAACTCTTCTATTGATCTAAAAATTCTAATTTGTTGATTCTACTCTCTTCAGCAATAATTAATAAGTTATCTGTACTCAATAATTTATAACTTGTAGAAGGAGTGACTTCTAAATTTCCGTTATTGTCACGAATCCCTAAAATATTAACACCAAATTTTTTACGTACATTTAATTCAGGTAATGTTTTGTTTACCCATTGTTTGGGTACATTGATTTCCATAATTGAATATTTATCATCTAAATCAACCATATCAATAATTTTTCTATTTAATAATCCTTTAGCAACCATCATTCCCATTTCACGTTCAGGGCGAACTACTTTATTCGCACCAATTTGTAATAAGATCCTTGCATATGTTTTATTTTTAGCTTTCGCAATTATTGTTTTAACTCCTAATTCTTTTAATGCTAATACACATAAAATACTTTGCTCTAAATTAGAACCAACTGCCACAATTGCATAATCACATTCTGCTATCCCTGCATTACGTAATAGAGTAATATCCGTTATATCCCCTTGAATAGATTGGGTTACACTATCTGCTAAACGTTCTACACATTCCATATCTTTATCAATAGCAGTCACTTCACAATCATAGTGATTTAAAGTTTTTGCTACTGTGCTTCCAAAAATTCCTAATCCTAATACCGCATATTGCATTTCTTTGTTTTTTTTCATAGTGCTCCTAACCGACAATTACATGTCCTTCTGCATATTGTATATTCTTCTCATTTACTCCATCTTTAATAATCGATACAATAAATGTGGTAATTCCTATTCTTCCAATAAACATTAATAATATGATAATAAACTTACCTGCACTACTTAGTAATGGGGTAATACCTAATGATAACCCAACTGTAGCTAAGGCAGAAACACCCTCAAAGACGAGTGTAAAGATATCAAATGGTTCAATAATACACAATAGGAAGACTCCTATTATTAAAGTCGCTATATTCAACATAATAATAGTGGTAGCCCGCACAATTATATTTCTTGAAATATGTCTTTTAAATATATTTGTCCTTTCTTTACCACGCAACATACGAATCACACAAACGACGATTACCATCATTGTCGTTGTTTTCACCCCTCCAGCGGTTCCTCCAGGAGATCCACCAATAAACATCGCAATCACCATGATTAGTTGGCTAGCGGCATGCATATCAATGGTATTAACTGTAGCAAACCCGGCTGTTCTTAAAGTGATAGACATAAATAGTGAATTCAGAATCTTATTTCCTAAATTTAAATCTGCCATACTCGAATTATATTCCAAGATAAAGAATATTAAGGCAGGTGCAAATATTAATATTAAAGTAGCGATGACTACTAATTTAGTATGCAAAGATAAAGAATGGACAAATTGTTTAAAAGATACTTTATTTTGAATGTATGATTTTAATTTATTTGATAATTCAAACCATACAATAAACCCAATTCCTCCAAATACAATTAAACTCATAATCGTAATCGTTACAATTGGTTGGTGTGCAAAGGGAATTAAACTAGCGGCACCAATAACATCGAATCCAGCATTACAAAACGCTGAGACAGATAAGAAAATCGATTTAAAAATGCCCGATGCCAATCCATATTCTGGAATCATCACAAACGCTAGTATAAGCGCTCCAATCCCTTCAAAAAATAATGTATATTTAAAGATAGCCATTAAAAATGTTTTAAAATCAAATAAGTCTGATTTACTTAACACAGTTTTTAATGCCATCTTATCTATCAATTTTATTTTCGCTTTCATCACACTCATAAAAGTGGCAACTAATGTCATCAATCCAATTCCCCCGATTTGAATCAATAATAAGATAACAATTTGCCCAAATAAACTAAATGAATCAATTGTTACTACGACACCTAATCCCGTGACACATGTTGCACTGGTTGCTGTGAATAATGCATCAATCAGTGACATAAATTGATTGTCGTTATGTGCGATTGGCAACATTAATAATATTGTTCCAATTGCAATGACTCCTAAAAAGCTTAAAGTTACTTTCTTAGAGTTTGACAGTCGTTTTTGTTTCTTACTAGTCATAATATTCCTCTTTACTTATTTTATTACTGAACTTTATTTTAACTTGTTACACAAAAATAGTAAATAAAAAAGCGAACTTTTGTTCACTTTTTTTCATTTAGTAATTTTCGTTTACTAACTCAAAGTATGCTTTTGGATGGTTACAAACCGGGCAAAGTTCATCTGCTTCTTTTCCAACATGAATATGTCCACAGTTTGTACATACCCAAACCATTTCATTTTCTTTGGCAAAGACACTTCCATCCTCAATATTTTGAAGTAATTTTAAGTAACGTTCTTCATGGTGTTTTTCAATTTTTGCAACACCTTCCATTACAACTGCAATATCCTCAAAACCTTCTTCTCTTGCTTCTTTCGCAAAAGTAGCATACATGTCAGTCCACTCATAGTTTTCACCAGAAGCCGCTGCTTTTAAATTTTCTTCAGTCGATTTGATTGATCCACCTTCCAATAATTTAAACCATAGTTTAGCATGTTCTTTTTCATTTAGAGCTGTTTGGGAAAAGATGTTTGATATTTGAACATATCCATCTTTTTTTGCTTTCGATGCAAAATAATCATACTTGTTTCTAGCTTGAGATTCTCCGGCAAATGCTGTCAATAAATTCTTTTCTGTTTTTGTTCCTTTTAAATTCATTTATGTTACCTCTCTTTATAACTTTATAGTAATATAGAATGAAAAATAATACAAGTTAAGATTTTTTACTCAGTTGCTTGCTATCTTTATCTTTTAGACGATAATTCACAAACTCTTTTATCATAAAATATAAAATTGCGAATACTGGCACTCCTAAAAACATTCCTAATATGCCAAATAACGCTCCACCAATCGTCACTGAAAATAAAATCCAATAACTAGGTAACCCTAATTTATCTCCTAAAATTAGCGGACCTAAAATATTACCATCAAATTGTTGTAATACAATAATAAAGATAATAAATGTAATACATTGAGATGGCGATGTAATTAATAACAGTAAAATACCAGGTATGGCACCAATAAAGGGACCAAACACAGGAATCATATTAGTCATTCCTACAATTACGCTTAATAAACCCGCATATTTAATATTTAATAATGACAACCCCACATAACATAAGATTCCAATAATTAAAGAATCAATGGCTTTTCCAACTATAAAATTATTAAATACATCTTTTGATTTTTTTGTTGATTTTTGCAAATAAGATGCTATTTTTTCTGGGAAAATAGCATATGTTAAGCGTTTCGCATGCCCCATTAATTTTTCTTTATCTAATAGTAAATATAACCCTGATACAATTCCAATTAGCGTATTCAAAACAACACCAACTATTGAATAAGACGTTGAAATTAAAGAAGGAATTCCTGTTTTAATCATCGTTAAAATTTGATCAGATGTTCCTACAATTGACTCAATCCAATTTTCATCCAACCCTTTGTTATTAATAAAGTTAGTGACTAAAGTTGTGTATTCCTCTAAGTAGGCTTGATAATTATCAATTAAGTCTTTTATACTTTCCATCGTTGAATTAAGTATTAACATAACCAATCCAACAATAACACTCATCGCTATTATAAAGGCTAGTAATAAACTAACAACACGTTTGCGCTTTCCCTTCCAATTTTTGAATAACCCATTTTCGATCCACATCATAATAGGGTTGAGTAAGAAAGCGAAACCAAAACCAAAAATAAAAGCACCTAATAAAGATATTAACTGATTAAAAAAGGCGGCAATAGAAGGATATTGTGTCATAATAAAATAACCTAATAAAGCAACCCCAACAATAGCACTACCAGTTATTATTTTTTCTTTCATTTCATTTGTAATATGTATTTTCATATGTTCACATCCTATCTTTCACATTCAGTGTGAATAGTTATATAGTATACAAATTAAAACACTCCCATAAAAGTTGATGAAGCCTTTATTGTTTTTAAGTGATTAAAAATGTATCAATCATCTTAAATTGTATCATATTCAAGTAAGAGTGCATAGAAAAAAAGATAAGCAAATGCTTATCTTTTATATGTAATGATTCCATCCACTATTGTGTATTGCACTTTCCCATCTAAATTTAAGATATCGCCTTTACACACAACAATATCCGCATCTTTTCCTACTTCAATACTTCCTACTCGATTATCAATTTCAATGATTTCTGCAGCATTAATCGTAATTGATTTTAATGCTTCATAGGCATCAAAATTATCACGAATCGCTAATCCTGCACAAATTGGTAAAAATTCTTGTGGTACAACAGGAGAATCGGTTGTAATTGCAACTTTCACATTTGCATTATGTAATACAGATGGGGTATCAAAAGTTTTATTTTTTAATTCAAATTTAGATTTATGCGTTAAACTAGGCCCCACAATTGCATCAAATCCACTTGCTTTTACTAATTCAGGAATTAAGTGACCTTCTGTACAATGATCTAAAGTCATATTTAAATCAAATTCATTTGCTAAACGAATACTTGTTAAAATATCATCTACACGGTGCGCATGTGCTTTTAAAGGCATTTGCTTCTTTAATACTGGAATTAAAGCTTCTGACTTCATATCTACCGCTGGCATTTTTGTGACATCACCATTGGCAGCTTCTTTCATTTCCATATAACGTCTTGCTTTTGTCATCGCCTCTCTAAATAAAGCAGCTGTCCCCATTCTTGTCTTGATTTTAGAATCACGGTAAACTCTTTTTGGGTTTTCTCCAAATGCACATTTCATAGCAGCATCTTGTTTAATGATTGCTTGGTCAACACTACAACCAGTTGTTTTGTAAATACTTGCTTCTCCTCCGATTACATTGGCACTACCAGGGGTCGCACAGACTGTAACAATTCCATGCTCATTGGCAATACGTATCGTTTCATCCATCATGTTTATTCCATCAACAACCTTAACTTGTGGTGTAATAGGGTCATTCATTTCATTAGTATCACTACCTTCAAATCCAATTCCTGCTTCTTCTAATCCTAAGTGACAATGTGCTTCGATGATACCTGGATAAACATTACATCCAGTTGCATCAATTACTTCGCAATCACATTGTATGTTCTTGTTAATTTTTTCAATCTTTCCTTCATCATTAACTAATATATCACTTTCAATAATTCCTGCTTCTCCCATTGTATACACTAATCCGTTTTTTATTAATAACATATTTTTATTTCCTTTCACTGTATAATTCTAACAGTTTTTCCGCTACTTTTAACCCATCAATTGCACTGGATACAATCCCTCCAGCATAGCCTGCCCCTTCACCACAAGGATAAAGACCTAATGTGGAAATCGATTGTAAACTTTGTTTATCACGTAAGATTGTGATGGGTGAACTCGATCTAGTCTCTACACCTGTTAAAAGTGCATGTTCACTAAATCCTTTTATTTTTTTATTGAAATCTAATAGCCCTGCTTTTAAATTATCACACAATGGCTTTGATAGCAATGTATTTAAATTGCTCAAACGATACCCAATTGGATAAGAAGGAATAATCGTATCTAATTGCGTACTTGTTTTGTCATCTAAAAAATCTTTAACTAATTGCACTGGTGCATGATAATTACTACCACCTAAAACATAAGCTGCTTGTTCTATGGCTTCTATAAACTCTAATCCTGCAAATACACCTTCCCCATAATCGCTTGCGTTCACTTGTACTAAAATAGCACTGTTCGCATTTTCTTCATCTCTTTTATAATTACTCATGCCATTGACACATAAATGTTTCTTTACAGATGTAGCAGCGACTACTATACCGCCTGGACACATACAAAATGTATAGACTCCTTTATTGATTGCTTTGCTTGCTAAATGATAAGAGGCTGCTTGTAAACTAGGGTGGTTATAAAAATCATGGTACGATGCTTTATTTATAAATTCCTGTTTATGTTCCATTCGAAAACCAATCGCTAAATCTTTTTGTTGCATGGCTACATTTTGAGCATGTAGCATCCGGATAAATGATCGACTACTATTTCCAATTGCCAGTACGACTTGCTCACTAAATAGTTTTTTTCCGTTTGCCAGTACACCAATTACTTTATTTTCTTGTAGTAATAAAGAATGTACGCATGTTTCAAAGTGAATACTGCCACCTAATGCAATAATTTCCGCGCGTATTTTTTTTATAATCCCTTTTAATAAATCACTACCAATATGTGGTAACCCTTCATATGCAATTTCTTTAGGTGCACCAAACTCAATTAATGTTTCATACACTTTATGAATTCTTTTATCTTTTGTACGAGCAGTTAGTTTACCATCACTATACGTACCTGCCCCACCTTCACCAAATTGAATATTACTACTTTCATTTAATATTGCTTGTTCAAAGAATTGTTTGACACTAATATCACGGTCTTCAATTTTTTCACCTTGTTCTAGCACGATGGGTTGGCACCCTTTTTGTGCTAATTGCAAAGCACAAAAAATACCAGCTGGGCCAAACCCAACTATAATAGGTTTCTTTGTTTCATTTATATAAGGTAATGCATCAATGTAGTCACTTTGAATCATTAACACGTCTTTTAGTTTGGATACTCTTGCTTCATTATTTATTTCTACATTGACGCTATATACAAAATATATTTGCTGCTTATCTCTTGCATCAATATTTTTACGATGAATCGTATAAGTCATTTTATCTTCTTTTTTTAATCTTAGCTTCTTTCTAATATTACTCTCTAATTGATCAACTTCTTCAATTTTTATTTTAATTTGGTTGACTCTTATCATAGTGGCTCCTTTCAAAAAAAGATAACATCCGTTATCTTTTATAAAATCGTGGTACTCTTTTTGATAATAAACAAAAAGATTCATTATTGATAGTATTAGCACAATGTGAAAGATCATCAATTGTTAAAATTTCATTACCATCTTGTCCAATAATAGTGGCTACATCTCCTTCTTGTACTTGGGGGATGTGGCTCACATCAACAATACATTGATCCATACATATATTACCTACAATTTCACAACGTACTCCATGTAATAATACTTGCATTCCTTGATGAGATGCATGCCTAGACAACCCATCTGCATATCCTACACTTAAAGTGGCTAATCGGCTATCTTCTTTAGTTATAAAGTTTCTACCATAAGAGACTGGCGTATTTGCTTTTACTTTTTTGACTAATGAAACATTCGCTTTCCATTCTAAGATAGGTTGTAAATCTATTTCTTTTTGAATAGGAATAGTTGCATCACTACTGCACCCAACTAAAATTAAACCAGGTCTTGCATAATCATATTCTACATCAAAATAATTTAAACAACCATAACTATTATGAATATGTGTTAAGCCAAATTCAATTTTACTTTCCTTTAAATCAGTTAGCACTTGATCATATAATGCTATTTGTTGCTTTGTATAAGCTAGATCATCTTGTTTTTGAATACTATCTGCTACACTGAAGTGCGAATAAATCCCTTCAATATGGATTTGTGGTAAGTTATAACATAATTTTACTTCATCAATACAATAATTACCCATAGTACAAGGAATTCCTAAACGGCTCATTCCTGTGTCCACTTTAATATGACAAGTAATACGTGTTTGTTGTTTTTTAGCATAGTCATTTAATTTTTCCGCATACTCCAAACTAAAAATAGTTTGTGTGATAGATAATTCATGCAAATAATGAAAATGCTCAGTGGGTGTGTACCCTAAAATTAAGATTTGTGCACGAATTCCATTTTCTCTTAATGAAATTGCTTCATCTACACTAGATACACAAAAGTAATCAATATTCATTTCATTTTGCAATGTATTGGCAATCACTGTATCACCATGTCCATACATATCTGCTTTTACAACCGCCATAATTTTCGTGTTTCCAATTCGCTCATTTACTATTTTGGTATTGTGTTTTAATTTTTGTAAGTCAATTTCAACCCATGTTCTACTTTTTGCATTTAGCATGTTTATATTCCTACTTTTCCAATGCCTGCATAATTAATCGATCGATTAACGTTGTAAAATCAATACCTATCTTTTTCATCATTGTTGGATAACGACTTGATTTAGTAAATCCTGGGATTGTGTTCACTTCATTAAATACGATTTCTTCATCTGGGGTTACAAATAAATCAACTCTTGCAAATCCTTGGCATCCTAATAATTTATAAATGCGTTTTGCTTCTTCTTTAATTGTTTGGGTTACATTATCATTGATGTGTGCAGGACATAAAATTTCCGTGTTTTGCATTTCATATTTTGCCTCGAAATCAAAGAATGCATTATCAGTATTTATTTGATCAATTTCACCTGTGACTAAATGATCATAATCGTTACCTAATACAGCACATCCCACTTCAAACCCTTCGATACCTGTTTCCACGATAATTTTCTTATCGTGTTCAAATGCATAATTAACTCCTTGAATAAACTCCTCTTTATTGTTCACTTTACTAATTCCATAACTAGAACCAGCATTGGCTGGTTTAATAAATAATGGGAATTGCAAATGTTTTTCAACCTTTGCATACGCTGCATTATAATCGAATGTTTGACTCGCTAAAAAAGAAAGATAAGGTGCCATCACCACATCATTATTTTCACATATGATATGAGTGTATTCCTTGTCCATAGCAATTGCACTACTTAAGTGATCACATCCAACAAATGGAATTTCAGCGAGTGCAAACAATCCTTGGATCGTTCCATCTTCTCCATTTTTACCATGTAAAATAGGTAAAATACAATCTACTTCTAATAGAGTAAATGTGTTGTTTTCAATACGCATAAATCCTTTATACATTTGATTGCTGCTTAAAATCACTTCTTTATTGTTTGTATTGCATTGCCATGTATCATGTGCTATTTCTTCAACAGTACCGTTAAATTCATACCATTTCCCACACTGGCTAATCCCAATTAAAATAATTTCATATTTATTAGTATCAATGTTTTCAATTGCACTTTCTGCAGAGTGTAAAGAAACACTATATTCGCTTGATTTTCCACCAAAAATAATGGCTACTTTTATTTTTTTATTCATATTAAAACTCCTTCAATTGTTCAATGACGACATCTAACGCCATCCCTCTAGATCCTTTAAATAAAATCATACATTCCTTATGCAAATAACCTTTTAAATAGGTTGCAATTTCATTATGACTTGTGAAAATCTGTATATTGGCTTTTCCACTTCCTTTTTTATATCCTTTTACAACATATTCTGACAATGAACCATAACATAAAATTTCGTCTACATCATAAGCAGCCATGTTTTTTCCAAATTGCTCATGAATACTTTGAGTGCGTTCTCCTAATTCTAACATATCTGCCATTACCGCAATTTTATAGGGACTTATAAATAAAGCAAATGTTTCAAGTGCAGCTAATGCACTTTGTGGATTAGATTTGTAAGAATCATTTAAGATACTACATTGGCGAATATTCATTAATTCATTACGCATACTGGTAGCTTCTAAGTTTTTAAATCCTGCTTGAATTTGTGAATCATTCAAGCCTAAATGATAACATAATGCAATGACCCCTAGTGCATTAATTGCCTGATGTTTTCCTAATATTTCGATCGTGAAAGTAAACGCACTTTGATTTGTTTGAAAAGAAATACCATCTTTTGTTTGGTTTAACGATGTCAAATATAAATCGTTTGACTGCTGTTGACCATATGTTAATATCGACATATTTAAGTGGTTCATATTGGGTTGCAAAACAGAAGATATGCATGCATCATCACCGCAATACGTAAATAAACTAGTACTCTGCAATGGATCAATAATATGTAGTTTCTCCTTCGCGATATTTTCTTTTGTTTTCATATATAAAAGATGCGCATCTCCTACATTGGTTAATATTCCATGGTTTTGTTGTACAATATCATTTAAAAACTCAATATCACCTGGCTTTTCCATTCCCATTTCTACGACTGCTATTTCACAATCCCATGCTAAACTAAGTAAAGTTAGAGGAACACCAATTTCATTGTTTTTATTTCCTTGTGTTTTTTGTGTTTTATAAGTACTAGATAAAGCTGCAGCTAATAGATCTTTGCAACTTGTTTTCCCATTACTTCCTGTAATTCCAATAATAGTGGTAGGCAAAGAAGCACGGTAGTTTTTAGCTAATTGTTGTAGTGCAACAATTGCGTCTTCAACAATTATGTAAGCAGCATTTCTAGGCGCATAATCTGCATTTGTTAAAATGAACAAAGGACAACCTTTTGCTTCCAATTGTTCAATAAACTGATGAGAATCAATAGTTTCACCTTCCATTGCGATAAATAAATTAGATTTCGTATATTGTCTAGAATCCATACAAACACCATGAATTTGTGCTGATGGCTCAATTTGATTATAATGTATGATTCCATCCATCATAGAATGAATTGTTTGAATTGTATTATTGATCATAAATTCCTCCACATAACTTTAATATTATACCATAAACAAAATAAAGAAGTTAGCAACTTTGTGTGTTTATTTCAAAATACTAACTCTTTATTTTATTTATTGATTAACTACTTCATTATTTTTCTAACTGTGTAAGAAAACCATAAAATAGCTACAGTATAAGAAGTTAATAAAAAGAACATGAACATTCTCCTTTCCCCCTCACTCCTTTATATACGCACAAAATGAAAAGCCCTAAACAAAAAAAAGACTCACAAAGTGAG
>CAYJGK010000026.1:18218-20914 GCA_964370065.1 uncultured Erysipelotrichaceae bacterium | reverse complement strand
GTTTTACAATGACTAAAATCCTAATGGTGCTAAAACCTCAAATGACTAAATTAAGATTTTTGCACAATCCTATTCTATCATAGAATTATGCATGTTTCCATATCTATTACTGCTTTCTCTTCTGTTGATTTTACACTAGTAAGTGATTCAAAAATTTCTTTATTACGATTAAAATCATCGTAACTATTATGAATTAAATTAAATGAGTAGTTTTCTAAAAATGTATTTAATTCATTTTGTGTGATTGCCTCTTTAAATGATTTTTTATTTATTGTTTCCAAAAGCAAATTAAAAGGTGGTAACTGCTCCAAACAAGCTGCATTCACGAAATACGTTTCATCTAACTTAAAGTAATCTACATAATTAGAATTCGCTGTAAAAATTAATAATGTAACATTTTCAACATCTTGACTTTTTTCTCTAATTTCTCTTAATTCCGTTGTATTAAAATAATTTTCAGGGTAATACAATATCAGTAAATATTTTTTGCTTGTGACCTTTGAAAGTTCTGATAATAACTCTAGTGCCTGCTCTGTTTTCTTAAATATAGTATATGATTTGCTGATATAAGATTTTATGTGTTTTTGTAATAACAACTCTGCATTCATTGGGATTTCATCTATGTCGATAGATAAATTTGAGTTATACTCTTCTTTTATTTTTAATATAATTTTTGTTAACTCACTTTCAATCACATTAATATGAGATTGAATGATTACGTTTTGAAAAATATATTTATTATATAAAAATAGTAGTGACTCCTTTTTTTGTTCTAATGCTACATTGATTGATTGATCGCCAGTTATAAAAATACTTTCATATTTACTCCTAGCGACAACTTCTTGATTATCTGTTATTTCTGCCACTTGATTCAAGTATATACTCAATTCATCATCTGTGTATTTTTCAGATGAAAAATATTTAGAAATGTAGTTGGCAATATCAATTCCCGCTTGTCTATCTAAAATGCATAATTGTGTAACTTTAGCTATATTAAAAGAAATTGTTTTTTCTCTAATTGTAAATGTAATCATATTACGATAATCCTATTTTCAGCAACAACTCGTTCTATGCATGTTTTATTTCCTAAAATAAACTCCATATCATCATACTGTTTTTCTGTTATCGATAGCAATCTTATATTTCCATTTTTGGGAACACTTACCTTTAGTTTATTTACAAACTTTTTTGAAAATTCTCTATTTGGGCATGTTCTAACATAAACTGAATACTGTAACATAATAAATCCATTTTCCAACAATGTTTTTCTAAAAATCCTATATTCTCTTTTTTCTGCATTGGTTTCCATTGATAGATCAAAAAGACATAATATTTTCATGCGGTCAAACCTATTCATTTTTTGCATAATACGGAAATTTTAGTTCATCATCTTTTTGCTCTTTGCAGTATCTAATAAAAGATTGAATATATTTTTCTATTATATTTAACATTTGTTGTTTTGAATTATTATATGCGTATTTTTGATGTAAGAAGTCAATTATTTTATATCTAGTTTCAAAGTCAAATATTGTATCAACTGTTACCAGTCTGTGTACATATGCATCTAAAAATGGTCTAAATGGTTCCATTAAGTCATCTACTAAGTTAAAGTTGTTATATTCACTTTTATGGTGTACTCCAATTAATCCAGTAAAACCATAAGCTACAATGAGCCTTGTAAAATAGGCTCTAACAATAGCATATCCATAGTTTAAACATGCATTATAAATGTTCTCTTCATCATCTCTAGTGAATGACGATCCAAATATTGTATTAAAATATACTTTAGCAGCATGTCCTTCTCTATTTGTTACATCATTGTATTCTACCTGCTTCTCAAAAATTTCTAGCTGTACTGCTCTTTTCGTATTATTCGTTAAATCCAACAAAACTTTTCTTTGGTTATTTATTTTTGATTTTATTATTTTTGTCCAACAATTATATTTAAAATCATCCGACCATAAGATTTGTTCTCGCATCATTTTACTCACTCTAGAATGTGTATTAAGTCCTGTGAATATCCCACTTGGTTGCTGTTTATAATCACATACTATAAGCCCGATATTGTGACTTGTTAGTGCGTCTAATAAGCGTGTGGTGATTCCACACTCTAAATTGGATACTACTATTATACTGACATCACTTAGTGGTATCGTATAGTCTTCTTGTTTTCTTTCTACAAATAAATTATCTAACTTTAATCTTAAATATTCTCCATGCTCAATCATTACAATTCTCCAACTCATAATTTACCTCCTTTATTGATTGTAATGCAAAAAAAAGAGCCAAGGCTCTTTTTTTGAATTCGGCATAAAGCCTTATTCTAGCAGTTCATTCGAACTTTAGTCATTGTAATAAGGCGTCCCTTATGAGTTTATTATAGGCTTAAATCATTTTGTTGTCAATCTTAAATTCTAATTGAAGTTCTTCTTTTTCTACTCTATGCATATTACCTAAAATATCTACGTTGTATTTGTTGAAGGTAGTTATTTTTGAAAGGCCTACATGTGTTTGTTCTTCAAAATTACAATCTATTCCTTTCACCTCAAAATAATTTTTATTACTATGATTTTTAGCTAAGAATCGATAAAACTTATTGATACCATCTTTACCATGTTCAATTACCGAATTTTTATATAAACTAAATTGGAACACATGGCCATTTTCTTCCATGTCTTGGTATGATTCATTTTTAT
>CAYJGK010000026.1:15308-18118 GCA_964370065.1 uncultured Erysipelotrichaceae bacterium | reverse complement strand
CCAAATTTATCTCTATACATTTTAAAAGGACTTTCTTTTTTAGCATCAGGGAACATGTTTATTACATCCATAAATAAGCTCCACGTTTTCTGATCATGTTTATACATTAGGAAAGTTTCTGGGTTTTTATCAATTACTTTTTTCATTTTGATATACTCTTTTACATCATAAATATCTTTAATTTTATCTACTACATAATCCTCTTCTTTTATCTTTCTAGTACCATAAATTGTCTGGTTAGAGACTCCTCTATTCACTTTTGTATCTATTTTGTGTGAAAATTTTATTTTGTCATCAAAATCTAAAATTCTTTCTTTTATTTTATGTCCTGTAAAAGTAAGATAACTTGCTTTTTCTTCTTTATTCAACTTTCGAATTGTTTCCATGTTCACAATTTCTCCAGTTTCAATATTAATGTACTCCTCACTATATTTATTTAGTGATAAGATTGCATAACAACAAATCATTGCATCTTGTGCATGGTGTTTAAAGTTTGCGTCTCTATTTTTTTCTAATAATAAAGTGTTTTTTCGTAATTGGCTTGTCATAGTACCATTAATCACTTTTACTTTCGTGTCACTCCCCTTATTTTTATAGTATGTTTGTAAAACATTTAATATCGTTCTAGAAGCATATCTTGTGTCATTGATATTACGGTTAATAAAGCCTTGTACAACACTCAATTTAGTAATGTTATCTTGATTTAAATAATTATCTTTATGTTTATTTGTGATTAATTTTTTACCCCATAGATATAATACATAAGTTTTATACTCATTGTAACCCCATTTGCCATCCACTTTACTCAGATATTGGAAGGGCGTCATATTTCCTTTTTCTCTATTGTGTCCCGCTTCAACTAATACTTTATTAGATTGTGAATCATCAAAAGAGATAGAAATAGGAATAATGTGGTCAATCTCATATTCGTATGAGTTTTCTAACAACTTTTTTAAATCAATTAGTTTTCCACTATACATACATTTTCCTTCTTGTTTATAGTATAGTTTTAATTTTTGCATTATATTTCTATCTTTTTTAAAATCTAAAACATCAATAGTTACACCAGCGTATTCTAATGCTTTTTTAGCTAATTCTTCATTGTTCTTTTGCATATCTTTAATATTTTGCTTTTGATCATCTGTGTTTTTATCTCTTGGCATTTCAATAACAATGTCTTTAATATCATATTTTTTACTTAATACATTAATGATTTTAATCGTTTGTCTAATAGATCTAGATACAACTGGATTGTATATTTCATCAATTATTGCTTCTTCATCTATTTTATTTGCAGCCTCTGTGCTCGTTTTTTTCAGTTTTAGCCTTTGTATAACTGTTTGTTGCTCATCTCCAGATTCTAACATTTCCCCTACAATTGTGTTGATTAACTTATATGAAAAACTAGACCAATTTTTAAAGTACTTACCTTCTTTTCTTCTAAATTCTGTAAGTGCTTCTATTTCTTTTTCACTCACTTCTTTAATAAGTTCATATTCTGGACGTTTATGATTTTTAAAATAATCATGTATTCCTTGTGTTTCTGTATTTAACGTTAATATATCTGCAATGGCATCCATTGTTTCGATACTAAATTTGTCAATATCTATGTTTTTCGTTGCCAAATTCTTTTTCATTGCTCGATATACTTGAAAACAGTGATTTTCTTCTTTATTAGCACGGTCTACTCGGTAACCACTAATTTGTGAAGCTTCAATTTTATATAGTTTTTTAAGTGCAGCACTAATTTTTAAATTCGTATTATTATTCTTTAGTAATTCAATTAATTTTTCTCTTTGATCTTTTGTTAATTTCTCACCATCTACTTTAATATTGCATACATCATTTAAAGCATTATAATATTGTGCACTAAATGACGCTTGACTGGCACGTAAATATTTTTCCATACCATTTTTACCATCATATACACTACAACTTCCCCTTAAATCATCAAACAGGTTATCTAGCGTTTTACCTGATGTTTTATATATACCATAGTTCGTGCGGCTTAACTCATTTCCTGGACCTTGATAGTACTCTCTTTTTCTTTTAAGTAGCACTACAAAGCTTTCGATAAACTCCTCCGTTATTTTTGTATGATATTTACTTTGAGTAGCTAACAGTGCTCTAACTTCTTTTTCATAACTTCCAATTGTAAATGTATTAATCAAAATTTTATCATCTACCGTATTGGTTCCTCTAAAAAAACCATATTGATTCATTCTTTCTTGTTGAATTAAACATGGATACTCTAAATTTGTGTCGCTAAAATTTTGTAGCACTTTATCATTTTCTTTTACTTCTTCTAAATCTTCTAAATAAGAAACTCCCCTGTGTTTAATCATATTATATAATGCCACATAAATTTCTTCTTTGCTTATTTCTTCGCTTAATCCTTTTACTCTTATTTGTAAAGGATCAAAGTTAGCCCCATATGGTCGATGAAACCCATTTTTTTCTAAGAATTCATTTACTTCATTTAATCTATTTCTTTTTCTTCTCTTATTTCTTCTAATTCCTCTAAACTCTCTTCTACTTACATTTTCAGATGCTTCAGCACTTGAAAACAATCGAACAGACGCTTCTTTTATTTCATGTGTCTCCGCCCCTATTACCGCTACTCCTACACTTGCAATACCAATATCTAATCCTAATATGACCTTTTCCATATTACTCCTCCTGTATTGTTCATATATTTACTATATCAATTTTTCTTCCTTAATAAAAGTGATTTATCTCATCCATATAATCACTATTTCTATTTTATTCATAGTTAGAATATTGGATTAAAAAAGTTTAGGATATTTTCA
>CAYJGK010000026.1:13788-15208 GCA_964370065.1 uncultured Erysipelotrichaceae bacterium | reverse complement strand
CCCATTCGGATGATTTTCCAATGTGTGCTTTTTTTACATGGATGTTGTTTTTTCATTTCCACAATATCATTTAAGTCATAGTCATGTGTAATCATTTGTTATCCCTCTCTTTTCTCATATGATTCTAACGTATTTTCTAATAACATAGCTCTGGTCATAGGACCTACTCCTTTTGGTACAGGAGTAATGTATTTTACTTTACTCAATGCAGTTTGTGTATCGACATCCCCACACAACTTATTATCTGCATTACGATTCACTCCCACATCCATGACAATGGCACCTTCTTTTAACCACTCTGCTTTCACAAAGTTAGGAATACCCACTGCTGCTACAACAATATCTGCTACTTTTACCTCTTCCACAATATCTTTTGTTTTAGAATGAGCAATAGTTACAGTGGCATTTTTATTTAGTAATAATTGAGCCATGGGTTTTCCTACAATATTACTTCTTCCAATCACTACTGCTTTTAATCCTGATAAATCGTGATAACCAACGTTTTCTAATAAACGGATTACCCCTTTTGGGGTACAAGGTAAAAAGGTCTCTTCTTGAATTAACATCTTGCCAATGTTGAAAGGATGAAATCCATCTACATCTTTATTGGGATCAATACTAAATAATACTTTATTAGCATTGATATGTTTAGGCAATGGTAATTGTACTAAAATACCATCTACATGATTATCTTCATTTAATTGTTTCACCTTATTGAGTAGTTCTTCTTCACTAACACAATCCTCATAACGATGTGTCGTTTGAATAAAGCCTACTTCTTTACAATCATTTTCTTTTCCTTTGACATAAGAAGTACTTCCTACGTCATTTCCTACAAAAATAACTGATAAGTGTGGGCGTCTTTTCCCTTGTGATACGAATGTATCTACCTTTTCTTTTACTTGTGCTTTCACTGTTTTAGCGACTTCACTTCCATATATAATTTTATGTGTCATTACAATTCCTCACTATCTAATATAATTGTTACAGGTCCATCATTTAATAACTCTACTTGCATATCTGCACCAAAGATTCCTGTTTCTACGGCAATGCCATGGCTTACTAAAGCACTATTGAATGCTTCGTATAAGGGAATGGCTTGTTCTGGGCGAGCTGCTTGTATAAAGGATGGTCTTCTTCCTTTTTTACTATCGGCATATAAGGTAAATTGAGAAATACTTAAGATACTTCCTTTTATATCTTGTATACTTTTATTCATCTTTTGATTCTCATCTTCAAAAATTCTTAACTCGCAACATTTCTTAGCTAGTTTTGCTACTATTTCTAAATGATCCTCATTTGTAAATCCTACTAATAATAACAACCCTTCTTCAATTTGTCCATTTACTTTATGATCAATTGTTACACTTGCTCGTTTTACTCTTTGTAATACTACTTTCATAATAGGCCTCCATTATAT
>CAYJGK010000026.1:0-13688 GCA_964370065.1 uncultured Erysipelotrichaceae bacterium | reverse complement strand
GTTACAACTCATGTAAAATAAAGACATGAAAAAAATTATGAATCCATTTTATTTTTATTTTAAATAGCCCCAAAACAGACCAGTTAACCATTGGTTATTTTGTACATTTTGGGGCATAACATAGGCACAGACGAATTCGTTAGTGCTTTTTTTATTAAAAGAGGAGCTATTATGAAAAAAATTCAAGTCAACATACCCAACCATGAATATGAAATTATATTAGAAAGAGGTAGTCTTTATCATATACATGATTTTATTGATACACAGCGCAAGATTTTTATCTTAACTGATCAAAATATACCTGCCAAATGGGTGGATGCACTACTACAACAATGTCCACACGCTAGTGTGTGTCGTGTAAAACCAGGGGAAGAAAGCAAAAGCTTTCAAACATATGAATATGTATTAAAAGAAATGTTAGCACAACATATGACACGTAAAGATTTACTAATTGCCTTAGGGGGTGGTGTCATTGGTGATTTAGGCGGATTCGTCTCTGCTTCTTATATGCGTGGTATTGATTTTATATCAATTCCCACTACTACACTATCTCAAATTGATAGCAGTATTGGTGGAAAAACCGCTATTAATGTGGGAGACGTTAAAAATATTGTAGGAGCCTTTCACCATCCTAAGAAAGTCATAATTGATTTTGATACATTATCTACATTAGATGATAGACAAGTAAAGAATGGATTAGTGGAGGCTATTAAAGCTGGTTTAATTCATGACGCCTCTTTATTTGAGATCTTTAAACAAGAAGATTATATGGATCATTTAGAAACGATTATTTATAAGAGTTTAATGATGAAAAAGAAGGTAGTCGAACAAGATGAAAAAGAAAATGGATTGCGTAAAACATTAAACTTCGGACATACGATTGGACATGGAATTGAAGCGTATTATCATTTAGATAAATACTTACATGGAGAATGTGTAGCGATGGGAATGTTATTCTTTTTAGAAGATGCACAAGTGAAACAAGAAGTATTAACTATCTATCAACGTATGGGCTTCATAATCGATCAAGATTATAATCCACAAGCTGTATTTAACTTATGTACGATGGATAAAAAAGCATACCAAGATTATATTAGTATTGTGAAAGTAAAGGAAGTAGGAAAATCCTACATTGAAGAAGTGCCTATTTCTTATTTAAAAGAAATCATACAAGGAGGATTATATGAAAAGTAGTATAGGAGAATTGTTTCATATTCAAGTATTTGGAGAGAGTCATGGTTCTACGATTGGTGTCACAATCGATGGGTTAGCAGCAGGATTTAAACTGGATTTAGAGTATATGAATAAGCAATTAGATTTGCGCAAGCCCAAAGGTAAGATTTCAACAAGCCGTAAAGAAACGGATGCGCCTATGATCGTATCTGGTTACTTTAATGAACATACAACAGGGACGCCTTTATGTATCGTATTTGAAAATGCCAACACAAGAAGTAAAGATTATGCGAAAACAAAAAACTTAATGCGCCCTAGTCATGCTGACTATAGTGCGCAACAAAAATATAGAGGGTATCAAGATTATCGCGGAGGTGGACACTTCTCTGGTCGATTAACAACACCTATTGTCGCAGCAGGAGCCATTGCGAAACAAATATTAATGAGTAAAGGCATTCATATTGGGTCACACATTCGTAATATTCAACACATTTATGATACGCCCTTTGACGAACAAAACTTATTTCATCAAATTCAACAAGTAAATGACAAGTATTTTCCAACCTTATCAGATGAAAAAGAAAAAGAGATGATGGCTCACTTAGAAAAGATCGCTGCGCAAGGCGATAGTTGTGGAGGTGTGGTGGAAACTGCAGTTGTTGGTTTGCCTGCAGGAATTGGTGAACCTATGTTTCAATCTATTGAAAGTAAAGTGGCTCACTTACTATTCTCAGTCCCTGCAATCAAAGGGGTCGAATTTGGATTAGGGTTTGATTTTATGAATCATACAGGTAGTGAAGTCAATGATTCATTATATTATGCAAATGATTGTGTCAAAACTAAAACAAATCATAACGGTGGAATCAATGGAGGTATTTCAAATGGCATGCCCATTATTATAAAAAGTGTTGTCAAGCCAACACCTTCTATCTTCCAATCACAAGATTCCATTAATATAGAAACAAAAGAAAATATTCACTTCCAAATAGAAGGTAGACACGATCCTGCTATCATCCATCGTGCACGTGTCGTAATTGATAGTGTAGTAGCCATTGCTTTAGTGGATTTATGTATGCAACGTTATGGGTATTTATGGATGAAGGAGGAAACATCATGGAATATGGATTAATTGGAGAAAAATTAGGACATTCTTATTCAAAGCTCATTCAAGAAAAGTTATTAGATGATTATACATATGAAATTTGTCCTATTGCAAAAGATGATTTAGATGCTTTTATGCAAAGCAAGCAATTTACTGCTATTAATGTAACGATTCCTTATAAGCAAAGTGTCATTCCTTACTTAAGTGAAATGAGTGATGCCGCTAAAAGCATAGGGGCTGTTAATACTGTAGTGAATAAACAAGGAAAACTAATTGGTTACAATACTGATTATTTAGGATTTGCTTATACACTTGATTTCAACAAGATCAATGTACAAGATAAAAAAGTACTAGTATTAGGTAATGGAGGGGCTTCTAAAGCTATCCAAGCGGTAGTACAAGATAAAGGAGCTAAGCAAATAGTAGTCACTGATTTAGTCTCTAGTGAAGATATCTATACGATGCAAGATATCATCGATAGCCACCTAGATGTTGAAATTATTATTAATACTACTCCTTGTGGAATGTATCCACATATTCATAGTAGTGCCATTGATTTATCATTATTTAAACAATGTAGGGCTTGTGTAGATGTTATTTACAATCCATTGCGTACACAGTTCTTACTGGATGCTAAACAATTAGGTATGCAAAGTGTTGGAGGATTAGAAATGCTTGTTGCACAAGCTAAATATGCATTAGAATTCTTTAAGGATATAGTCATTGATGATTCTCATATCAATCGTATTTATGAAGAAATAATATTAAATACAAGTAATATTATTGTAGAAGAAAATGAAGTATTAGCACATACATTAGCAAAACACACGAATAAACAATACATAGATATAGAAGAAGTAACGGAAACAATCGCCTTACATGGCGAACATGTTATTCATACAGCAAAGCCCATCTCAAAAGAAATGAAGCCATTATTACAACGTAATAGTTTATGGGTGCAAACAAATGATTTAGCCATTGATACACTAATCAATGCCTTAGTAAAAACAGGGAAATAGAGGAAAAAGAAAATGATTATTACAATTAAAAAACATGCCGATCAACAAAGTGTTGATCACTTAATGAGAGAGTTAGAAGCAAAAGGTGTCGGAACACACATTATTGAAGGTAGTGATTACGATGTATATGGATTAACAGGTGACACGACTATTTTGGATGAAAAAGCCATTGCTGCTCATGAATGTGTAGCCAATGTTGTACGTATTGCTGCAAAATATAAATTAGCAAACCGTTTATTCCATCCAGAAGATAGTATTTTTGAAATTAACGGTATTAAAATCGGTGGACAAGAAAATGTAGTCATTATCGGTGGTCCTTGTGCAGTAGAAAACAAAGAGATGATTGTGGAATTAGCACACCAAGTAAAAGATGCTGGTGCATTAATGTTACGTGGAGGAGCTTACAAGCCAAGAACTTCCCCTTATGCATTCCAAGGTATGCGTACCGAAGGTATATTAGCGATGGTCGAAGCAAGAGAGCAAACTGGATTACCTATTTGTACAGAACTAATGGGAGAAGCACAAATTGAAGAATTCGAACAATACGTAGATATTATCCAAATTGGAGCTCGCAATATGCAAAATTTTGAATTATTAAAAGAGTTAGGTAAACGTACGACTAAACCTATTTTATTAAAACGTGGATTTGCGAATACTATCGATGAATGGATCATGAGTGCCGAATACATTATGGCTAATGGAAATCCTAATGTTATCTTATGTGAACGTGGTATTCGTACCTTTGAAACAGAAACACGTAATACATTAGATTTAAGTGTCATTCCTATTATTAAAGAAAAAACGCACTTACCTATTATAATTGATCCTTCTCATGCAACAGGAGATTACAAATTAGTAGAAGCGGCTTCTCTAGCTGCTGTAGCAGCAGGAGCGGATGGATTAATTATTGAAGTGCACAACAATCCTCAATGCGCTTATTCTGATGGGGCACAATGTTTAAAACCGAAAAAATTTATCGCATTAATTGAAAAAGCCAAAAAAATTGCACAAGTAATTGGAAGGGACATTTAATATGATTATTACATGTAAAAAAGATATACCCACTAGTGAAATACAAAAGATTATTGCTTCAATTGAAGCAAAAGGATTAAGTGTTCATCCTAGTACAGGTGAAAACTTAACAATATTAGGAATTGTGGGTGATACTACAATATTAGATGAAAAAGTAATACGTGCGAATCGTTTTGTTGAAAATATCACTAAAGTATCTGCACCTTATAAACAGGTGTCTAGGATGTTTCATCCAGAAGATAGTGTAGTAGAAGTAGCCGGTATTAAAATTGGTGGACAAGAACCTATTGCTATTATTGGTGGTCCCTGTTCAATTGAAGGACAAGATCAAATCACTCGCTTAGCAAAGGAAGTAAAAGAATGTGGAGCGACTTTATTACGTGGAGGTGCTTACAAACCAAGAACTTCACCATATGCTTTTCAAGGGATGCAAACAGAAGGTGTCTTAGCCATTGAAGCGGCTGGAAAACAATATGGCTTACCAACTGTTTCTGAGTTAATGGATGTAGATCGTGTGGAAGAATTTGAAAAACACATTGATTTAGTGCAAATCGGTGCACGTAATATGCAAAATTTCTCATTATTAAAAGCAGCTGGAAAAATGACAAAACCTATTTTATTAAAACGTGGTTTATCCAACACCATCGAAGAATGGTTAATGGCTGCTGAATACATTATGGCCTCTGGGAATAAAAATGTAATCTTATGTGAGCGTGGTATTCGTACCTTTGAAACATACACTCGAAACACATTAGATTTAAGTGTCATTCCGATTGTTAAAAAGAAAACACACTTACCTATTATTATTGATCCTTCTCATGCAACAGGGGATTGGGAATTGGTGGAAAGTATGTCATTAGCTGCTATTGCTGCAGGTGCTGACGGTTTAATGATTGAGGTGCATGACGAGCCTGAGTGTGCATGGAGCGATGGTGCACAGTCATTAAAACCAAACACATTTAAAGAAGTTCTTGAAAAAGGAAGAATTATTGCGAAAGTAATTGGGAGAGATTTATAATGAAAGTAAAAGTATATCCAAGCCAGGTGAGCGGACAAGTCGTTATCCCTCCTTCAAAAAGTATGTCCCATCGTGCCATCATAGCTGCAGCTTTAGCCCCAGGGAAAAGTGTAATTAGTAACGTTGCTTATAGTGATGATATTAAAATTACGATTGCAGGTATGGAGCAACTAGGTGCTAACATCACTTGTTTGAAGGATAGTGTCATTGTAGAAGGAGTTAAGCAATTTAACCATTTAGAAAACAATACAGTATTTTGTAAAGAAAGTGGTTCTACACTACGTTTCTTTATTCCTATCTTCTCGTTATGCAATCAAGTGATGCGTTTTACTGGTGAAAACCGCTTATTGAAAAGACCACAAGCTATTTATGAAAAAATGTTTACACAACAAGGCATTCCTTATTCACAAGATGATGAAAGAATTGAAATTGGAGGTTGTTTACAACCCGGTAACTATGAATTAGATGGAAATGTAAGCAGTCAATTTATTTCTGGTTTACTATTTGCGTTACCATTATTACAAGGAGATTCAACCATTACAATTAAAGAACCCTATGAATCAAGATCATATGTTGATTTAACACTAGAAATTCTACATTTATTTGGTATTGAGGCAAACTATACTACAAGCAATGTATTAGCAATTAAAGGAAACCAAACTTACCAAGCCCATGATTATCGTATTGAGGGTGATTATTCTCAATTGGGATTCTTCGCTGTATTAGGCGCGATTAATCATGATATTACTTGTTTAGGATTAAAACATGATTCGAAACAAGGAGATAGACAAATTGTTTCTATCTTACAAAATGCAGGTGCTAATATTACTTTGGTAGAAAATGGTTACCATATTCAAAAGTCTGTATTACAAACTAATGAAATTGATTTACAAGATTGCCCTGATTTAGGTCCTATCTTAAGTGTTATGGCATTATTTACGCCTTCTACACGTATCTACAATGCCAGTCGATTACGTTATAAAGAAAGTGATCGTTTGCAAGCAATGGAAGATGAATTATTAAAAGTACAAGCAAATGTGCGTACAACAGAGAGTGAAATGATCATTAAAGGAAACCAAACATACACTAGTGATACAGTACTGTCTGGTCATAAAGACCATCGTATCGTAATGAGTTTAAGTGTATTAGCTACTTGCTTAACACAACCCGTTGTGATTGAAGAAGCCGAGTATATTAATAAATCCTATCCTACATTCTTTACAGACTTACAGCGTTTAGGTGTTAAAGTAGAGGTTTTACATGATTAATAAACAAAAGAAATTTTTAATTGTGGGCTTAGGACTACTGGGTGGTAGTTATGCCAAACGTTTAAAAGAGCAAGGATATTATGTAATGGGTATAGCACGTCGCCAAGAAACGATCGATTATGCATTAGCGCACCATATCATTGATGAAGGGACCATCCTTGTAGATGAACAAATTAGTAAAGCCGATTATATTGTATTGGGTTTATACCCTAACGCTATGATGACTTGGTTGACTAACTTTCAACAATACATTAAACCTCATGCAATTATCACAGATGTGAGCGGAGTAAAAACTAACATTGTACAACCCATTCAAGAATTACTAAGAGAGGATTTAGAATTTATTTCCTCTCATCCAATGGCTGGTACGGAGCATAGTGGGGTAGAACATGCTAATACTGAGATGTTTAAACATGCTAACTATATTATTACACCTACTGAAAAGAATACCGAACAGGCCATTGAATTCTCTGAGGATTTAGCGAATGTATTAGGGTTTAATCATATTGCTACTCTATCTTGCACAGAACACGATCAAATGATTGGTTTCTTATCGCAATTAACTCACGTTATCGCTGTTTCTTTAATGAATACGCATGATAACTCACACTTAACAAAATACACAGGAGACTCCTTTAGAGATTTAACCCGCATTGCGAAGATTAATGAAAATATGTGGACTGAATTATTCTTATTGAATAAAGATATTTTGTTAACAGAAATTGATGCCTTTGCAAGTTCATTACAGAACTTTAAGGAAGTGTTAATGAATGAAGATGAAGAGGAAATGAAACGTTTATTTAAACAGTCTACAAGTAGAAGAATTAAATTTGATAAAAAATAGTACAAAAACCTCTAATTTTTATAATCAGAGGTTTTTTTAGTGTCTAAATTAAATAAATAATATTGTAGTCTCGCTCTATCTGGGTTTAACCTATCTCCATCCAGGTTATATAATTATTATTTAAACTTATAGCTTCTATACCTACTTGTTCAAATAAATATACAAGTTGTTCTTGTTCAACATCCACTTCAAACAATTGTGTTACCCCGTCTGAATAAAGGGTTAATACAAATTTATTCTCATTACTATATAAACTTGTGAAATACTCGCTTTGTGAGTTCGTTTCATAAATTAATCTTCTTCATTCAACAATGACCTCTAGCAGACATTGTTTTTATTCATCATCATTTCTTTATGCATATATTTAAAATTTGTCACAAAATAGTTCAAACAGTTACTTTTAAAACAAAACTACTTTCTTTTAACTCTGCTTCTAGCACATTATCAATCCATTTATTGACCCTTATTAAAATACTACTATAAGTACCTGTATAACATACGTTCCTTTTTATTTGTTTTTTAAAAAAGTATGAACATAACCTGATGCTATGGTAAATATAATAGTGAAAGGAATTAATAATATTACTATATCAATATGAAGAACGTAGTATAAATACCCTAAAATCAATTGTTTATGGAATACATAAAAATATAATTGAATTAAAAAGAAGAGTATAGTGACTACCAAACAAGAGAGTCCGATAATTTTATTAGATTTTATTTTTATTAAATTAGTAAGAATAAGAACACCACTGATTCCTCCACTGATTAAAAGAGCTATCACAAATGGCAAAAAAGTTATTAACACATGTAAAATACTCATAGTATCTGCTGTATACATAAGATTGTGAACTAAATAAGTCATTAATGTATTATAATTTATCAACAAAATAAAACCAATTACAATTATAATGAAATCAAATGCTAATATGATTGTTTTTTTCATTTTATTATCTTACGGCTGTGAATTTAATGTTTAAAAATCAGTCCGCTTTTCCTTTCTTTTAGTTGAATTGTATATTTTTAAGCAATATTTCCCTAAAGTGGTACTCTAAATGAAACCTCATGACCCCATCCATTTGTTTGAGTATAATAATTAGTTATCCCTATTGAACTAGCAGGAACTCCAAAAGGAGGTGAGTTAGTAATAGCTTTTAAATGTATATTTGTTGAACATGTTTTATCCACTAGATTTACTATTATGCTTGTAATAAAATTATATCATATAAAAGATATACTAATGGTATAATCGGTATTAATTTTTCTCCTTTTTGGTATTCCCTATTAACAATCAAAACAGCAAAGTACAAAGTCATTGTTTTATCCAAAATTCTCATTAAAAATATAATATTTTTTTTATTGTTTTAATATGTTTAAAATATTCTCCACTTCATTGGCTTGTATTTGACCAGGTGCACTCGCTTGTTTAGCGCTGGCAAATGTCATACAAGAACCAAACACTTCACCACTTAATCTAGAGATCAACCCTAGTTTTCCCATGGACATTGTAATAATCGGCTTATTTGTTTTGGTTTGCATACTAGTTGTTGCTTGCAATAACGTTAATACATCTTGTGGTGATTTTGGCATCATAGCTATTTTAAGGATAGAAGCTCCTTTTTGATCCATAGTTTCTAAGCAGTCTATTATTTTATCACTGCTGTATGTTTGTGTAAAACTATGATGACTAAATACTGTATGTATTGCATTTTCATTAGCTATTTTCACTAACTGGCTAACGCTTTCTTCATCAAACTCGCTTTCAACATCGATTAAGTCTACCAGTTTACTTTGCATTATAGCAGATAATAGCCTCACATATTGTGTTGTAGAAATTTCTTTACTACCACCTTCTTTATGTGTTCGGTATGTTACAAGTAATAATTTATTCCCCACTTCTTCATAAATAGCTTGTAATGTGTCTAATACTTTCTCTACACTAAAGACATCATCATAACAATCAATACGCCACTCTATAACATCATATGGGTATTGATTTAGTTCTTGTATCTCTTCTAATAACATGCTTTTATTAACGCTCATAATAGGAATACAAATTTTGGGTTTTCCTTCGTTAAATACTACATTTTTAATTTTTAGTTTATTGTTTATCATATTGTTTATTCCTTTGTATACTCTTTATTATATCTTAATCTTATTCAGACATCAATTTGATTTAATAGTCCTTGCCATTTAAAACAAGTTGAAATTATAAAAAGTAACCTTATTAACAGTTATGTTATTAAGGTTACTTGTTTAAGTTTTAATGTAAGGGATTATTTCTACTTTCTTTATATTTAAGAAGTAACAATAATATTATAAAGTTTAATCCAATTAATGAAATAAACATAAATTTATAGGATGTATCGTCACCTGTGTCAATTGATCCTCCTGGTTGTTCCGGTTCAATTGGTGGATCTATTTGTTCAATTGCTGTCTTGTGATACAAAAATTCAGCAGATAATATAGGGATTCCATTCTCATCTAAAGTAATCGCCTCATCTTCTACCCCTAATTTAGAATGGGATACTATTTCAAAGTCATACTCTGTTGCCACTGCAGAATAAGAAAGTATAACTGTTTCTCCTGGTTCTAATAAAGGGATTTCAAATGTAATTAGCCTTTCATGTATATCATAAATTCCTTCATCACTACATGAATGAAAATTTGTTCCTTCAGGTATTTTTTGATAAACGAAATTATTGTCACTTGTAAGTGTTCCTGTATTCTTCACTACGATTTCATAGTCTATAACATCTCCTACTACTATCTCGTAAGGTGTAGAAGTAGTGTTTGTTATCGTTAATTTACTATTTTGCTCAATGATATAGCTTGCTGTATCATCCATAGCAATTGTTTTTTCTCTTCCTGAATAATCAATATAACTTGTTCCAGTCGGATCAAGTGATGTTCCTACTAAAGATTCACCGTTTTGTATTTTTTCCCAATCCACTTTACTTTCATCAAATTGTTTATAGAAAGATAATCTAATTGACGTAATGCTTGATTTGTTCGCATCCCATCTAATATGCCCTGTTGTTTCATCATAAGTAATTCCTAAACTTGCTAATTCACTAATTGACTCCACTTTTTCAGAAAAAACTTCATCATTATCTTTTACTTTATAGGTTACTTCTACCGGGTGATCAGCATCTACAATCATATAAAAATCTTCATTAATTTTAGTTTCTATATTGGTAGTAGAAGTTAATATTTTTTCTAACTCTTCTTGTACACTAAGCAAATCATCTACATCTTTCGTATTACGAACATTAAGGTTTCCATATGAATCTTGCGTTGCAATGATATTTCCCCATTGATTAAATAAAGTATCTGGAATATCGATTCCCACAAAATAGATGATTGCATCTGTTTGTTCTTTGAACCCATTTATATCATTCATATATTTTTCCAGTTCAGCTTCTGTGTTCAAGACTCCATTAGGCGTTCCATCTGTTACAAAAATCAAAAGATTTTGATTTCCATAGTAAGGTGAACTTTCATCCGTGAATTGTGAAAGTGCATAATCAAGTCCTTTTTCATAATAAGTTGACCGTGTTCCTACTGTATTTAAAAATTCATCTACTAGAGCAACTTCTCCTAGCGGTTGATGGGAATGAAGCGTTCCTGCAAAATTTCCATACCCTATAGCGTTCCCTTCATTAGTAAGTGCTATTTCAGATAATTCGTGAAAAACCGCTTTCGAGACTGACATTCTATCAAGACAGTCATCATTTTCTTCAGCATTATGTATAAATTCAGCTGCTGTCACACTCGTATCAATTTCAACTGGTGAATAAAATTCCCAAACGGTTGATACGGCTGTTCTATGAAAAATTTCTCTATCTAAATGAGTAAAATTAGTTTGTTCTATCACTTGTCTATCTAAATCTTCTTGAAGAACTGGCGCTGCTAGAAACACTCTATCGGCGTTCACTAATGCTTCTGCACCTGTATACGTGTAGTGGAAAAACTGCGAAAGTGTAGGGAAGTAGTTTGTATAAACTAAACTAACCGCACTGCTTTCTGTTGCGAACCCCTCGCTGATAGCATGATTTTTTGCTTCTGCTAGAATAGTATTACGACTTCCCAACACACCTCCCCAATCTCCAGTCCAAGCAGATTCAGAAGGGAAATGGTAGTAATTATAGATTATTGAATCAATTCTTATTTTTATTAAGTAGGCATGGTTATCATGTAAACAAGGAGTGACAGGGGTCGGTGTATTGCTTTGTCCCGATACCATATTCATAGAACCAGATTGATCTACAACAAACATAGTATTGACTGGTTGTGTCAGTGTATTCCCTGTAAAGTCTACATCTACTCGTAAAACATTTTCTGATTTGTCTTCATCACTTTCAAAATATACCGATGTTTTGGCAGCTCCTGTTTCTCCACTTAGATCCATTTCACTCTCTAAATTAGTCATAGATTCATCGAATGGAATAAACGAATCATCCTCTTTTATATCAATATTCAATTTCGTTAAATCTATATATCCTTCCTCCATGGAATACAGTATATTGGACTCAGTGAGTGCACTGATCGGTGATATACTAAGTATCAAAATTAGTAAAGTTATTGTTATTTTTTTCATATTTGTAACCCTTCCTCTTATATCTTTTTTTACACAAGTAAATTGTTTCATACCAATAATTATTATAACACTTTCTATGCCTTTTACTATAGACTTTTGTAATATTATTTGTGACAATTTATGGGTTTTCAAATAGCTAAGATGACATTTGACAGAGAATGGATTACCTGTTCCACTTGTTGTCTAAAATTGGTTTTAATCACTTCTTAATTCAATCTCGCTAGCTTAGGTAATCAGAATAATTAAATTTATAAACTTATAGATCTAGATATTTTAAGTTTAAAGTTTGAAATATACATTTTGCTGCTTTTTAAAATAAGCTTCTCAAAAATAAAACAAGTTAACTTTCATTAACTTGTTTTATTTTTATAAATTTAACTTATGAAAAATAATCTAGTAAATATTTTTCAGCCTCTACGTTCCACACGTTATTATTTCTTTTGCATATTTTGCTTAACTCTTCAAATAATTCTGGATATACTTCTTGTTTATCAAAATCTTCAATTGCGACAAGTGGAATATCAGTGTGCGGATAAATTATTTTTTTACCACCTGGTAAATCTGGTAAATGTAAGATGGCTTCTGGTGCTGCTTGTAAACCACCGATATGAGTTAACATATAGGATGGATTAATCACTTGCTTGTTCGATAAATCTAATGATATTAACATATCATCAATGGATCCACCAGATGTTCCTACTATATGTGTTGATTCATAGTGTACATTATAAAAGTTAAATGGAGAATTAAAACTCTTATCAGTAGGACCCGCAAAGAAATTCAAACAACCGTCATATCCTAATATGGCATCTGCTTGCTCCAACAATACTTTACTCGCGGCATAGACAAAGACATCATCATAACCCGTTCCATTGCTTAACTCTTTTAATGTAGTGATTGCATGCTCTGTTTTAGTGTTTAAATAAACCAGTTTTATTCCTTTTTCTTTGGCTCTTTCAATTGTTAATAGGCTTTGTGCTCTATTTAACCTTTCTTCATCAATATCCGTAACAACTATTAAACTTGGCTTGACTGGCCCATTTATCGCATAATCTATTGCGCCAAGTCCCATTGGTCCAGCACAACCCAATAACGCTAATTTTCCACCCTCTTTGATCCCCATATCATGACTATAAACATATTGCTTTGTGTGATACGATGCGTTGTAAGCACCTATAATACATGACATCGGCTCTGCAAGTGAAGCATCTGCAAAATAATCGCTATGGTGTGCTAATACACAACCTTTTTCAATGGCTAATTCAGAGATAATACAGTATGTTGCATTACCCCCAAAATATTCATAACTGTAACCTGCGGAATACCCACTATCTAATCCCATAGCTGGTTGTAAAACAAACTTTTGATTTACTTTGAATTGATCTTGTATTTCACTTCCTACTTCAATGATGATTCCCGCGAATTCATGTCCTGTAATAATAGGTTTTTCTGCTATATCATTTGGTACTCTCTTATGGTTCTCTCCAAGTATAGCTGCTTTATATGTTGATAAACACAAACTATTTGATATAACTTTGACTAATAGTTCTTTTGATCCTATCTTTGGTAATTCAAACTCACGGATACGAATATCCTTTTCACCATATAGTGCTGCAACCTTTGTTTTCATTT
>CAYJGK010000025.1:0-24017 GCA_964370065.1 uncultured Erysipelotrichaceae bacterium | reverse complement strand
ATATATAATAAAATAATAATCATGTTTTTATGTTTAGCACGAGCAATAATCATCGCAAAAATCCATCCCAATATACAAGTAAGGGTTAAGATGATTAATGGTAGTGTTAAAAAAGCAATAATGAATAGTAAAAATTGTAATACATCAATTCCTATAATATTAATATATGCATAAATAGCTGGTAAAAAAATTAATAATGTATATACATAGTTTAGTATTAAAATAGAAAATACACGACTTAATACAATATCTCTTTCTTTAATTGGTAAAGATAATAATAAGTCATTGTCTTTTGCATTATAGAGTTCTTGCTGTGCTAAAAAAATACTTCCAACTAGCCCCAGTAAAATGGAAGCTACCCCTACTAAAGCAAAGAATGACCATTCATATCCAGTTCCGTTTAATCCTTCTAATAACTCACTAAATCCGGCGCTTAATCCAATGAAAAATACACCAAATACATATAATCCTAAAATAATATAACCAATAACTGATCCCAAACCTTGTTTTTTCTTTGATTTTTTTGTAATGGTGGCAAACATACCTCTTAATCGTATTTTAATTAAGGTTTTAAGCATATTCTTTTTCTACTAAATCTAAGAAATAGTCTTCTAAAGATTCATCTCCTATTACTTCTTGTGTTTGCCCACTTACGATTAATTTACCACCATTAATGATTGCAATATGATCACATAGTTTTTCTGCGACTTCTAACACGTGAGTAGAATAGAAAATAGAATTTCCTAAATTGCAGTATTCACGCATTGTTTCTTTTAATAATTTTGTTGTTTGAGGATCTAATCCAACAAATGGTTCATCCATAATTAATAATTTTGGTTCATGTAGGAACGCTGAAATAATCGCTAATTTTTGTTTCATTCCATGTGAATACGCACTGATTGGTTGTGCTAAATCTTTAGTTAGAGATAATAAATCAGCATATTTTTTTATACGTTGCTCTCGAACTTGTCGGCTCACTTGGTAAGCATCTGCAATAAAATTCAAATATTGAACTCCTGATAAATATTCATATAAATCGGGATTATCTGGAATATAAGCAATGTTCTTCTTACATTCTAATGGGTTTTTAATAGATACTCCATTCACTTCAATTTCTCCACTCTCAAATGGTAGCAAACCTGTTACACACTTTAAAGTCGTTGTTTTCCCTGCCCCATTATGACCAATGAAAGCAAAAATAGTACCAGTAGGCACTTCTAAATTTAAACTATCTACTGCTTTAAAATCTCCATAACTTTTAGACAAATTCTTGATTTTTAACATATTGAGTTCTCCTTTTATCTCTTTTGGCAAAATTCAATTAATTCATTGCTTGGTGATTGAATGAAGAAGTAATCGACTCCCTCTCCCCACAAACTATCTACATACTTCACACCGCTATCATCCACTAAACAACCTTGTTGTTTATAATATTCATAGTCAGCATGAATATCGCTTGATGCGTATGCTACATGATCTATTTTACCCAGTAAAATAGGTTCACAAGAGCGTTCAAAAAATTCATAAACAATACCGTTATTTTCTAAATAATAAAATGTCACACCATTTTTTCTAGTGAATTCTCCTATTATTTGATAACCTAATACCTCTTTATAAAATTGTATCGTTTCTTCTACATTTGGTACAAGCATTGCAATATGATCTAATTTCAATGTTCGCATTCTTTCCCCCCTTTAATTTGAATAAATTATACGCTCATTAGAAAAGAAAAGCAATCAAATTTTATATCATTAGCACTCCATACTTGACAGTGCTAAAAAATAAGAGTATAACATAATTAGGCAAGAGCTATTGGGTAATCCCCATGAAAGGAGTTTTATTATGAACGTAACAAAATTTACACAAAAAACAATCGAAGCATTCAATCAATGCGAACAATTAGCATCACAATATAGTCAACGCGAAGTCGATCAAATTCATTTACTGTATAGTATACTAACAATCAACGATAGTTTAATTTTTAAGTTAGTGGAAAAAATGGGTCTTTCAAAAGAAGACTTTTTAGCGGAAACAAAACAAGTAATGGAAAGCAAACCTACTGTAAGCAATACAACTAACATTTATATTAGCCAATCCTTAAATAAAGTATTAAATGCGGCAGAGGAAGAAGCAAAGCAAATGAAAGATACTTATGTATCTTTAGAACATATTATCTTAGCCATGATTCACTATCCAAATGGGGAGATAAAAAAACTGTTTAAACAGTTCCATTTTAGTAGAGAACTCTTTATTGAAGCATTAAGTAGTGTTCGAAAAAATAAACAGGTGACAAGTGATCAGCCTGAAGCAACTTATGAAGTATTAGAAAAATATGGAATTGATTTAGTCGAAAAAGCACGCAATCAAAAATTAGACCCCGTAATTGGTAGAGATAGTGAAATCCGTAATATGATTCGCATCTTATCTCGTAAATCAAAAAACAACCCTGTTTTAATTGGTGAACCAGGAGTTGGTAAAACAGCCGTCGTTGAAGGATTAGCGCAAAGAATAGTGAATAAAGATGTACCGACTCAATTATTAGATAAAAAAATATTTTCTTTAGACATGGGTTCTTTAGTTGCTGGCGCAAAATATCGCGGTGAATTTGAAGAACGTTTAAAAGCTGTATTAGATGATATTAAGAATGCAGATGGGCAAATCATATTATTTATCGATGAATTACATTTAATTGTAGGTGCCGGTAAAAGTGATGGTGCTATGGATGCCTCAAATATGCTGAAACCCATGTTAGCACGTGGTGAATTGCACTGTATTGGGGCTACTACATTAGATGAATATCGTCAATATATTGAAAAAGATGCTGCATTAGAAAGACGTTTTCAACCGGTCTTAGTAAATGAACCAAGCGTAGAGGATACTGTTTCAATCTTACGTGGATTAAAAGAAAGATACGAAGTGTTCCATGGAGTTAAAATTAATGATCAAGCATTAGTCAGTGCTACAACCTTAGCAAATCGCTATATTAGCGATCGATTCTTGCCTGATAAAGCCATCGACTTAGTCGATGAAGCTTGTGCATTAATTAAAACTGAATTAAATTCTATGCCTAGTGCAGTAGATGAAGTAGCTCGTAAAGTTATGCAATTAGAAATTGAAGAAACCGCATTAAAAAAAGAAAATGATCAGTTAAGTAAAAACCGTTTAACACAACTTCAAAAAGAATTAAGTGAACAAAAAGAAATTTATGCAAGTGCTAAAGCGCAATGGGATAATGAAAAGGCAGTAGTTGAAAAAGTAAGTAAATATCGAGAAACAATCGAAGAATTAAATAAAGAAATTCAATTAGCTCAAAGTCATGGTGATTTAGAAAAAGCTGCTGAATTAAGCTATGTGAAATTACCAGAAGCAAAAGCGCAATTAGAACAAGCTGAACAACTTGTAAGCAAAACTGATTTTGCCTATATTCATGAAAGTGTAAGCGAAGAAGAAATCGCTAAAATCGTATCTAAATGGACAGGTATTCCTGTCTCTAAGCTAAGTGAATCCGAACGTCATAAAACCCTACATTTAGATGCCATGCTACATAAAAGAGTCATAGGACAAAAGGAAGCAGTTACCCTTGTTAGCGAGGCGATTATGCGTGCTAAAGCAGGGATAAAAGATCCAACTAAACCAATTGGTTCCTTCCTGTTTTTAGGACCAACCGGAGTGGGTAAAACGGAGTTAGCTAAAGCATTAGCAGCTTCTTTATTTGATGATGAAAATAACATGGTTCGTATCGATATGAGTGAATATATGGAAAAACACTCTGTTTCTAGGCTAGTTGGTGCCCCTCCAGGATATGTCGGATATGAAGAAGGCGGACAATTAAGTGAAGCCGTACGCCGTAAACCCTATGCTGTCATATTATTTGATGAAATTGAAAAAGCACATCCCGATGTATTCAATATATTACTACAAGTATTAGATGATGGAAGAATTACTGATTCTCAAGGTCGTACAATTGACTTCAAAAACACAATTTTAATTATGACTTCTAACATTGGTGCACCTTATCTATTAGATAGTGTACAAAATGGAGTCATCACTAGTGAAACTAAACAAATCGTTATGAATGAATTAAGAAATAGTTTCAAACCTGAATTCTTAAATCGCTTAGATGAAACAATTTTATTCTCTCCTTTACAAAAAGAAGACATTAAACATATTATTTATTTAATTATTAAAGACTTAAATGCACGTCTTCAAAATAGAGAAATCAGCATAGAATTAAGTGCTTTAGCATGCGATTATATTATTAATAACGGCTATGATGCTGCCTATGGAGCTAGACCTATTAAACGTTTCATTCAAAAACAAGTGGAAACGATGTTAGCTAAATTAATCTTATCCGATACTTTGAAACCTCATGATTCTGTATATATTGATATAGAGGGTACTGCATTGAAAGCGTCTATTATTAAATAAATACATAAAGTGTAGCCACCCTGTGTGACTACACTTTTATTATTTGCTTATTTCATATTTTTATTTCAAAGCTGCACATTGAATCAGTTCTACTGCTTTTTGAATACTAATTTTTGATGTATCAATACATAAATGATAGGAAGATAAATCCCCCCATTTTTGATCCGTATAAAACTCATAGTATTTAGCTCTTGCCTTATCTACTTTTTTGATCCTTTTTTCAATTTGTTGGACTGTTTTTGTTTCTTTTTCACGCTTCATACAACGCTCTATTCGTTGGTTCATATCCGATGCATAAATATACACTTTCAGTGGTTGCCATTCATCAAGTACATAATCTGCACAGCGCCCTACAAAAATTCCATTTCCCTTTCTTGCTAATTCATTTAACACTTGTACTTGTCGTTTCACTATCTGCTCGGTCGGTGTTTCCGTGTATAAAACAAATGATCGTCCAAAAACAAAGGGATAATTACGGGTTAATCCAGCCTCTTCATTTTGCATAATAAAACTTTCACTAAACCCTGTTTCCTGTGATAATTGATGAATGATTTCTTTATCATAATATTCATATTCTAAAGCGTCTGCCAAACGCTTTGCCACTTCTCTTCCCCCACTTGAAAATTGTCTACTAATTGTAATTATTTGATTCATTTTCATATCCTCCTAAATTTTATGGACGCTCTATTTTTATGCATTGTGCAACTTTCATGATTCATTCAATTGTTTTTCATTTTTATTCACTCTTCCATAAAAGTAAGCATTCACCTCTTAATTCTTTTATTGTTATCTATACTACAATTATAACATAAACTTAATATACGACATCCAAAACATTTTTAAAATTAATTATATTTTCATTAAACCAAATCGAATAAAAAGTAGGACTTCCTTGTTCTACTTTTTATTATATTTTTTAATTTTTAATATCCCCATACATGCTACATATAACAATAACCAATACCCTATCCTGTGCGAAGTATCATTAGTGTTAGGTGGAGTATACCCCAGCACCTCCTCTTCGATTTGATTGTTTTTTTCCACAGTCAATGTGCGATTAGGATCATAACTTGCTAATATACTAATGGTTTGACTTGGTTGTTGGTTCGTTAAAGTAAAGTAAGCATAATACCCTTCTTGAACAATATGTTCTCCTTCAAAGTAAGTCATATGCGCTAAATCGTTGGCATATAAACGATAGGTTCCTGTACTTAATTCATCTAAGTTGGTTAAGTTAAAGAAGCCATCTTCATTTGTATGAGTAGTAGTTAATATAACCCATTCCTCTTGTATTAATTTCTCTAATGTATAAGTCACATCTGTTAATGCTTTTTTTGTAGTTGCATCCACATGTAATAACTCTACATTAAATTGCACATTAAACTGGTTACTCACCCGCATATCAATATGTTGAATATTGCGTGTTGAAGAAAAACTAAAGAATGCATATTCTTTTATTTGTGTAATGTAATCTCCTGAATAAATAGCAGAACCCAACATGTAGTTGACAGGTGCCACACTCTGTTTAATACGATACTCATAAGGACCTAATCCATCTGTATCATCAATTGTTATTTGTCCATCTTGATTTGTCACGAAGGTTTGTAGCACTTCCCATTTCTCATCTTTTTTTACTTCTAGTAAAAATTCTGTATTCGCTAATACTTGCGATACATCTCCTTGCGCATGATTGGTAATTGTTATAGCGTAAGGAGACATACTTATTTGTTTAATTTGAATATTGATTGCTTGTAATACATTCGCATCATCGATAGTAAAGTAAGCAAACTCGCCTTTCGTAATGATTTTATCTCCTACATAATGAGGTGCAAAAGGATTCGATGCTCTTGCCTGTTGGACTTGATAAATACGATAGTTTGCACTACGTAATCCATCTTCATAATCGTAGTGAATCCTTCCTTGCTCATCACTTGTTAAAGTGGCATGAAAAACCCATCCCTTGGTTGTTTCGCGTTGCAGTTCATACTGCACCCCCACTTTAGGTTCATTATTTTGACTGTCTACACTCACGATTTCTAAAGTGTAATTGGGTATCTCTGCACTTTTTACTACAATGTTTATACTTTGCTTTCTTACCTCTTCTTGTAATGTGAAGTAAGCATACTCTTCCTTTTGTAGAACATTCTTTCCTTCAAAGAAAATAGCACTTGGTTGAAATGGATTGCCTTGTCCACTTTGAAAGATACGGTATTGTCCAGCTACCAATTGAGTAGTATCTTGTATACTTACTTGCCCCGTGGCATCTGTTTCAACTTCATCCAATTGTATCCATTGTAATCCATTAAATTGTTGTATTGTAAATTTTGTATGTGCGAATGGTGTATGTGTATGTAAATCGTGATGTGATACTATTATTTCATATTGAGGTACATATTCATTGGTTGCATGAATATGTATGGTATGATCAACTAGACTATCCTCCACATTAAAGTAAGCATAAGCATCGCTTTGGCTCACTTGAATACCGGTATATACCGTACTTTCTAATTCGTAAAACAAAGGCGCACCCGTTTGGATAAGACGGTATTGTCCTGGTGTAAATCCTTGGCTACTATTAATGGAAGCAAAACCTTGTCCATTTGTCGTTAATGTATGTACAAAATACCAGTTGTTTCCCTCCCTTTTTTCAACATTAAAACTTGCACCCGATAAAAAAGCAGCACTATGTTCATCCATATTTGTTAAAGATAACGTATAGTTAGCTTTTCTTTGATGACTCGCAATAATCCGTTTTCCTTCTTTTACTTGTTCTTCTACTACAAAACTACCGTCTGTTTCAACAATTGTTGCAATATGACCACTACTCATCACAACTGTGTTGCTATCATACGCTTGTATTTCTGTAATTTGTTGAAAGCGATACGTTCCACTTTCCACATTTGTATAATGGATTTCACCATTAGCATCACTTATTTTTGCAGAGGAATAATTTTCATATTCACCTGATATATTTTGTTTTTGTAAGATAAATTGCATTCCTTGAATGTTTTCATTTGTGATGGCATCTTTATTTTGCAATGTAATACTCATCGCTTGGGTGCTCATTTGTGCTTCTTGATACTTCGTATTTTCTAATATTGTATTGTCTGAAATAGAAATGCTTGTGCCATTACTTTGCTCATATGTTGCTACACTTGTACTGTTGTATTCTTTATGCGCTGTATCCACTAGTTTTACACCTAATTCTACTTCAAAATATAGTGGAGCATATGCTATTGAAGACATAGAATCATGAGTTTCTGTAATGTATAATTCTATGGTTTCTTGTGCATATTGAGTGGCTGGATACATAGCATACATATAATCCATCATCGATTGATCACTTGCAAATAATGCAATACCATTATTACCTATATTGCCAAAATTAATGGATACTTGTTGCCAATCGTTTGTGAATCCATACGTTAATGGTTGATTGGCAATTCGTTTTAAAAATATTTCGTTGCTCTCTTGCTCCTCTTGAATAAGTAAAGTAAAATATTCCGTCACATTAAAGTTAAGTTGTACTTCATTGGAAACACCTACAACTTGTCCATTGCTATCGTATCCAGGACGAAAGATAGGAGCATAGATTTGTATATCTTGTGCGCCATAAAAAGTATGATAATCATCTAATGTATTCACTACAACATAGTTTTGTGTTTGCCAACTATCCACCCCTTCATAATAGGAACGCATGCTTTTTTGATGCAACTGTAATTGGTACACTCCGCGATTACTTATCCCATCATATGGGAAAATAACTTTTTGTTGTATATTTTGTATCGCATCACTTTCAACGTTTGGATACGTAGGCATAATCACAGGCCCCTCTTGGCTTAGTGGTTGCCTAATATTTAGTGTCTCTACTACCACTTGATCATTAATCATAATTTTCGTGGATTCACTATGTTCTTGCCAAGCCATTTCTCCATTCACTTCTACTATAATAGGCGCATCGAAGATATGATTCGCCCCTTCTTGTGTCAAAGTAAAATGTAGTTTATACTGCTCTTCTCCTTCTTCTAATATATACGAAAACAGTGTTTTTCCTTGTGTATCATAAATATATTCTTTGCTTTCTTTTGGTGTGGAATCAAATTGCATTTGATTCGCTTGAAAGGAAATAGTAAAATAATCATTTTCTTGCCACTGCTTTTGTGTGGCTTCTATATGAAATGCTAATTGAATATGACTACCATTTGTTAAGGCGTGCACCTCTTGTGTAATGATTCCATTTTTAAATAAAGGTAGTTCTTGATGAGCATCACTTGTATGCACATCTAATTGTGACACTTGTATGTGTTCACTAATGTCGTTACTGCTTTTTTTATCTACATCATCAGCTATTAAATGAACACTGTGAATCGTTGAAAAAAGCAATACGATTGCTAATAAAAAATAAGCTATTCTCTTCTTCATTTGTTCCCCCTTGGTATGCAGTATATGTCAGTATACGTATGTTTATCAATTGATAAATACTCTAATATACTACCTTATAAGTAGGGGTATGTCAAAGCAAAAAAGCCTGTGATACATAAATTAAAGGAATCTATAAATAATTATCATAAATAACTTACTAAAAATTAAAAAAGTAAGATTTTACTCTTACTTTATAAAATTAAATCTTCAATATACTGCAAATTATATGCTTGAAATGCTTGTTTTAATTCTTCTTCTAAATGCCTTCTATTTAAGTCGTTTGGATGATGTGCATCATATCCAAAACAAACTTTACATCCCACTTCACCAATGATTTTAAAGGTATGATGATTGGGGTATAAATAGGACATGCCGACTCCATCGTACTCCCTTTGCCCATACTTAGTTCCTTTTAAATTAATTTCTAATACTACATCATGCTCTTTGCAACATTCTGCTATTTTACGAATAGCTTGTGCATATCCCTCACAAAAATCTTGTTTCCCGAGCAAAAAATAATCTGGGTGTGCGACATACTGAAATAAACCTGCTTCAATACCAGCACATACTTGTTGAGCCATAATAGCAATATATTCTTCTTGATAATATGGATATTGATCATAGTAATGAGGTTGACGATCATAATTGTGTTGTCCACAAATTAAGTAGTCTACCTTTTTTGATATTTCCAATAAATATTCTTTTGCATCTTCAAAGTATTCACTTTCACAGCCAATACGAATTTGAATACGATCTTTATATTCTTCTTTTAATTGTTTTAATTCTGCTATGTATTCATCTAACTCATCAAAATTTAGTCTTTCACTTTTATCATCCCAGCCTTTAAAACCTAGGTGCTCACTAAACCCTAAAGTAGTAAAACCTGCTTGTATTGCACTTTCAATATATTCTCTTGCACAGCCAACTGCATGACCGCAACGATACGTATGCGTGTGGTAATTAAAGCTTTGCATACTATAAGTTCTCAATGGCCTTACGTTCTGGCTTTAAATTACCTGTTTTATGGCTTCTACGATGCAATTCTGCATTCACTTCATCCAATGTGATTTCTTTTTCTGCCATCAATACAAATAGATGAAAAAACAAATCCGATAATTCATTAATGACTTCTTCTTTATTGTTTTCTTTCATGGATGCAATAATAACTTCAGTCGCTTCTTCTCCTACTTTTTTCAAGATTTTTTCTAATCCTTTTTCATATAAATATGTCGTATAACTGCCAACTTCTGCTTTTTCTTTACGTTGTAACACCGTATCATATAAAACTTGTAACTCATTTTTCATTTATTGTCCCTCTCTTTCTAGTATATTAAAGAAGCAACTGATTGCACCAGTGTGACAAGCAACCCCTAGTTGTTCAACAAATAACAAGATTGTATCAAAATCACAATCTAAGCGAATTTCCTTTACCTTTTGATAATGTCCACTTGTCTCCCCTTTTAGCCATAGTTCATCTCTACTTCTACTATAATAACAAGCTAGTTTTTTTTCAAGCGTAATATGTAAACTTTCTTCATTCATATACGCTAACATCAAAACCTGTTTCGTATGGATATCTTGCACAATGACTGGTAATAATCCATCACCCTTTGAAAAATCAATTTGTTGTAATATTGTTTTATCCATTATTTTCTCACCTGTATGCCTTCATTTGTTAATACTTGTTTCACTTGTGGAATCGGGTACGTTCCATAATGAAAAATAGAAGCTGCTAAAGCGGCATCTGCTACCTCTTGTTTAAACACATCTGTTATATGCTTGATATTTCCACATCCACCACTTGCAATCAAAGGAATAGGTAATAATGCATTGACTTGCCTAAGCATTTCAATATCAAAACCTTGCTTTGTTCCATCTGCATCCATACTCGTTAATAATATTTCACCTGCACCTAATGCCACCACTTGTTGCACCCAGTCCAGTAAATCTATTCCTGTATTAACACGACCACCACTTACATACACATCGTATCCATCTTTACTTTCTCTTTGTTTGGCATCAATAGCGACTACTATGCATTGCGAACCAAACATTGCACTCGCTTCTTGGATTAATTGCGGATTGGAAATAGCACTTGAATTTAAAGAAACTTTATCCGCTCCTGCTAGTAACATATTGCGAATATCTTCTATAGTACGAATGCCTCCTCCTACAGTAAAAGGAATAAAAATTGTTTTAGCTACTTGCTTGACAACATCAACCATTGTATTTCTTTGTTCATGCGTTGCACTAATGTCTAAGAAGACAATTTCATCTGCTCCTTCTTCATAATATTGTTTAGCTAACGCACAAGGATCACCAACTTCCTTTAATCCTACAAAATTAATACCTTTTACTACTTTTCCATCTTTTACATCCAAACAGGGGATGATTCGTTTGGTAATCATACTGTTTTCTCACAAAGCGCAATCGCTTCTTTTAAATCTAGCGTTTGATGATACATAGCTTTTCCTGTAATCGCTCCATAAATATGAATATCTAATAATTGTTGGATATGTGAAAGATCCTTAATTCCCCCACTCGCAATTATTTGCATATCGACTACTTCTTGTAATCGCTTTAACATTTCCACATTGGGCCCTAATAAAGTTCCATCTTTACTAATATCGGTTACAATAATGGTTTGTACCCCTTGTTCTTGTAATGTTTGCGCAAAATCAAGGTAATGTAAGTTAGATGCTTCTAGCCAACCTCTTCCATACACATATTCATCTTTACAATCAATTCCAACTGCAATTTTTGCTCCATATAAAGCAATTGCTTGTTGTAATAAATTGGGATCTTCCATTGCACTCGTTCCTAATATTACTCGTGCTACCCCTTGTTCAATATAGTGTGTAATCGCTTCTAAACTACGAATCCCTCCACCTATTTCAACGGGAATTGAAACTGCGTTTACTACATCAATAATACATTGTTGATTCACTAGCTTCCCATCCTTTGCTCCATCTAAATCTACTAAGTGTAAATAGCTTGCTCCTTGTTGTTCAAAAGTTAATGCAATCTCCACAATGCTTTGTCCCACTACTTCTTTTTGATTATAATCGCCTTGGTATAAACGAACTGGTTGTTTATTCAAGATATCAATTGCTGGTAATATGATCATACACACATCTCCTTAAATTTATTTAACATCGCTAATCCGATGGCCCCACTTTTCTCTGGGTGATATTGCATCCCCATCACATTCCCTTTATGCACATAGGCTACAATTTTTAATGTTCCATATTTACTATAGGCTACAACATCTTTATAATCATAGTTTTGCGCAAAGTAAGAATGGACAAAATAAACAAAATCAGGGTGCTTTTGTTTACCTACTAATACATCTTCCACAACTACTTCTAGTGCGTTCCATCCAATATGAGGTATTTTTACACTAAGATCTTGCATCCTGACTATATCCCCTTGTAGAAAACCTAGTCCTTTCGTGCATTCCCCCTCATATCCTGTCTCAAATAATACTTGCATCCCCAAACAAATACCAAGTAATGGCTTTTGTTTCGCTACTTCTTCTTGCAAGCAAGTAATTAAATTTTTGGATGCCAAATTTTGCATACAATCTTTAAACGCTCCTACTCCCGGTAAAATAATACCACTGCAACTACGAATAACTTGAATATCACTAGTAATTACACAGGGACAATCAATTTTTTGCAAGGCATTATAAACGCTATGTAAATTGCCCATGCCATAATCAATTAAGGCTATCATTATAAAACACCTTTTGTACTATTTATAGTATCTGATTCAATATAAATCGCTTGTTTCAATGCTCTACCTAATGCTTTAAAGATTGATTCAATTTTATGGTGATCATTCTCACCATATACAGTATTCACATGTAGAGTCATACCTGATTGAAAAGCAAATGCACGTAAAAATTCTTTTGTCATTTCCGTTGAGTATGTATTAATTGTCTCTCTATTTAATGGACAATTAAATACTAAATAAGCACGGTTACACAAATCTAAATCCACTGTACTCAATGCTTCATCCATAGCGACTCTTGCACTCCCATAACGAGTGATTCCTACACGATCGCCTAGTGCAACTTGTAATAACTGTCCTAATACAATACCAGTATCTTCAATAGTGTGGTGATCACAAACATATAAATCACCTTTTACTTTCACTATTAAATCCACTTTTGCTTGGAAAGCAAATAAAGTGAGCAAATGATCAAAAAAACCAATTCCTGTATCTATTTGTATATTCCCACTTCCCTCAAGCTTAATACTCATATCAATTTGTGTTTCTTTTGTAACTCTTTGTTGGCTTGCTGTTCGCATATTACTTCTCCTTTGATAGTTGCGCAATGATTGTTAATAGCATCGCATTTTCTTCTTTACTTCCTATTGTAATTCTAAACGTATCATCTGCATAGTCGCGAATTTGAATCCCTTGTTTTTGTAAGGCTTTAAAAAATAGCGGTTTATTACTACATATCCCATAAATATAATTTGTTTCACTAGGATATAAAGTCATCCAGCTAGGATTAATCTGTAGATATGCATGATAGAAATCGTCTCTAGCTTGTTTGATTTCCTCTATTCTAGTCATGAATAACGCATGGTGTTGCAAAGCAATGGAAGCAATACTTTGTGTCACACTATTCACATTATAGGGTACTTTATATTGATTAATCACTGCAATATTACTAGCATTAGAAAGTAGAAAACCACAACGAATTCCCGCTAATGCATAGGCTTTTGATAAAGTTCTTGTCACATACAAGTTAGAATACGCATCGATATAATCTAACATGCTCCCCTCACAAAAGTCAATGTACGCTTCATCTACAATAACAGGAATGGATGCAAATGCTTCCAGTATACTCTGTATTTGTACAACACTTAACTTACGAGCAGTTGGGTTATTAGGATTTGAAAATATAATTAAATCAACCTTGTTTTGTTTTCCCTGTGCAATAAAGGCTTTGACATCAAATGTATCATGTATACTACATTTATATTTTAAAATGCTCCCTTCATTCATACTCACATAATAATCATACATTGAAAAATCAGGGGCCAAGGTATAGAGAGTCTTCCCTTGCTTAATATGTAAAGCAATCATTAACCCTAATAGCTCATCACTCCCATTTCCTGCTATGCATTCCTCTACTTGCCTATTCACAATTTTAGTATATGCCTGTCTTAATGACACACTTTCACTATCTGGATAGCGATGAAATGGCAGTGATTGTATACTATTTTTAATTTCTTCCATAATTATAGTATCTATATTTTTATAACTTTCATTGGCATTCATTACATACAGTGCTTTTTGATTTGTTTGATAGGTATTAACTTGCTTCATCTTCAATCCTCACTTTCACTGCATGAGCATGTGCTTGTAAACGTTCTTGATACGCTAAATTCATAATTTTATGACCATCTTCTAATAATGCTTGCCTAGTATAATATAAATAACTCGATTTTTTGATAAAGCTATCACAAGATAAAGCGGAATAAAAACGAGCTGTTCCATTGGTTGGTAACACATGATTCGTTCCAGCAAAATAGTCTCCAATACTTTCACATGAATAGTATCCTAAGAAAATAGAACCTGCATGCTCAATTTTATCTAAATAAGATTTGGCGTCTTCTACCATTAACTCCAAATGTTCGGGAGCAATGGCGTTCGAGATGGCAATTGCTTCTTGCATATTATCGACTACGATTGCGCAACCAAAATTAGCAATTGCTTGTCTCGCAATATCTTGTTTTGGTAAACTTCGTAGTTGTGCTTCCAATTGCTGTTCCACCTTTTCAACAAGTGTTTCATTCATACATACTAATACTACACTCGCTAATGGATCGTGTTCCGCTTGTGATAATAAATCAGCTGCAATATATTTAGGATTAGCATTTTCATCGGCGATAACTAATATTTCACTTGGTCCAGCAATCATATCTATGTCAACCTTTCCGAAAACTAATTTTTTAGCCATAGCTACATACGCATTACCAGGTCCTACTATTTTATCTACTTTAGGAATAGATTGTGTTCCATACGCTAATGCTGCTATTGCTTGCGCCCCTCCCACTTTCACAATTTTATCGACACCGACTAGATTGGCGGCTGCTACAATATAAGGATTCACGCCTCCTTGCTTATCTGGAGGTGTCACCATAATGATTTCTTTTACTCCTACCAATTTTGCAGGTATCACATTCATTAATACACTGCTTGGGTAAGAAGCAAGTCCCCCTGGCACATACACTCCTACTCGATTTAGCGGCAATACACGTTGTCCAAGGCAAACATCGTGTTTACGATTGATTTCATACCCTTGTTGTAATTGTTGGGTATGAAATTCAGTAATATTATTAGCAGCTTCTTGTAAATCCGCAATAAATTGTGGATCAACTAGTTTAGTAATGTCAGCTATTTCTTGTTCAGTCATAATTAAATTTTCCAATTCTACTTGATCAAATTGTTTGGTATAAGCATAAAGTGCTTCCTCTTTATGTAGGCGTACTTGTGCAATGATTTCTTGCACTTGTTCTTGTATACTAGTGTCATTATTCAATTCACGACTTTCTAAATAAGTTTGTAAGTCACTGATTTCATTACTCTTTATTCTTTTCAACATGTTTGCTTCCTATTGCTGTTTTTATGTCTTCTAAAAACTGTTCAATTTCCTTTCTTTTTAATTTAAAACTCGCTTTATTCACAATTACTCTTGCTGAGATATCACAAATACGATCAAATACGATTAATCCATTTTCTTTTAAAGTAGAACCGGTTTCCATAATATCAACAATCGCATCACATAAACCTAATAAAGGTGAAAGTTCAACACTTCCTTCGATTTTAATGATTTCCACATCCATTCCTTTTTCTAAAAAGAATTGTTTGGCAACACTTGGATATTTTGTACCAATTTTCACATGCCCTATTTTTTCATAAGGATTCATATGTGGTAAGCTTGCTACAATGAATCCGCATTTTCCTAATTGTAAATCCAATACTTCATAATAAGGTTGTTTACTTTCTAATAAGGTATCTTTTCCCACAAAACCAATATCAGCAACCCCATGCGCGACATACGTAATGCAATCCGCACCCTTTACTAAGAAATATGAATACTCTTTAATGGTATCCTTTAATACGAGTTGTCTACCTTTATTTTGTAGGGCAGAAATACCATAACCACATTGTTCAAATAAAGCTACACTTTGTTTTTCTAATCTCCCTTTTGTTAGTGCGATACTTAGCATATTACGCTACCTCCTGAATACTAATTACATCATAGTTGTCATCCTGTTCTAATTGTACAACACCTTCCATTTGCATTCTTGTTTGTAAGGCTTGTAAAGCTAAATGTGTAGGGTATACTATCTTTATTTTTTTAGGTTGTTTAACCTTTGGCATAGCCTGTAACAAGGCATCTAACTTAATCGAAAATCCAATAGCTGGCATAGCTTTTCCAAATTTTTCTAATAAAGTATCATATCTTCCCCCACTCAATATGCGAGCCCCTACTCCTTCAATATATGCTTCAAAGATAATACCTGTATAATAATTTAAATGATTCATCTTGCCTAAATCAACAATGAATGAACACATTCCTAAACTTTGCAGTTGCATACATAATAACTTCATTTTTTCTATTTCTTTAATAATCCCATCCTGATATGCATACTGCATTGCTTCATCTAATACTTGAATATCTCCACTTAGCCAAGGCAATTTAAGAAAAAATGTTTTTACTTGTTCTTCAACTGCTAATGTTTCAATGTATTCTTGTAAGGCAGGCAATTGTTTTTCATCAATTAAATTAGCTAACTTTTTCTTTTGCGATTCACTCAGCTGTAGCGATGTACAAGCTTCATTAAAAATTGATATATTGCCAATTTCCATCATCCATTTTTCATTATTCAATGTTTCTAATGCTTGTTTAGCTAGCATGATCATTTCTAAATCATAACTTTGATCAGCTCCAATTAATTCCACTCCACAATCGCTCATTTCGTTGTATCGACCTGCTAGTATTTCATTTACTTTATATACTTTTTCGCAATAATGCATACGTAATGGTAATTTCGCATCTCTAAATTTTGTCGCTGCTAAACGAGCGATAGGGATAGTCATATCTGTTTTGAGCACGACTATTTTACCACTGCGATCAAAGAATTTATACATTCTTTCTTCTTCGATTTCCCCAAATCCTTTTTGATACGTTTGATAATATTCAATAGTTGGTGTCATCACTTTATCATATCCCCAATTCGTAAAAACAGTTTCAAACTGTTCTTGTAATTGTTTACGATTGATAACGTCATCTAGTATTAAATCTTTCATTCCTGCTGGCAATAATAATTGTTTCATGTATGTTCCTCCCTTATACAAAAAAACTTTCATCCAAAGGACGAAAGTTTTACTTACGTGGTTCCACCTTAATTCTTAGTATACTCACATATACTAACTTATCGAGTACTACTATACTCTAGCCATATAACGGTCGCTACCGTTAAGGATTACTGTATTCACCCTTACTGCTCCAAGATGTGTTCACTATTTTTTAATGCTTCTTTCCACCAACCAGAAGCTCTCTATCATTAAATAAAATAGCTACTATTTCTTTTCTCTGCATTTCTTATATAAAGGTATTTTACGCTTATTGAAAAAGAATGTCAATATATTTTGAAAACATTTCAAGCGTTTATGAAAAATTTACATTACATGTTTTTAGCTTTGTTTGCACAAGCCTGCATAGCCTGCATTAAACTCGCTCTAAAGCCTGTTTCTTCTAACACTTGCACAGCCTCAATTGTCGTTCCACCTGGTGAGCAAACCATATCTTTTAATTGAGCCGGGTGTAATTTAGTATACATTGCCATTTGTGCACTTCCTAAGATGGCTTGTGTGGCAAAAGTGTATGCTTGTTCTCTAGATAACCCTTGTTTAACAGCGCCATCTGCCATGGCTTCAATCATCATGAACACATAGGCAGGGGCACTTCCACTCACTGCAATAACGGCTTCCATTTGTGATTCTTCCACGATTTCACAAACTGAAAAACTAGAAAATAGTTGTTGAACTTGTTGCAGCTCTTCCCTTTCCACAATATCATTTTTACACATTCCACACATACCCGCTAATACTTGAGATGGTGTATTAGGCATACAACGAATGATTTTAGTTTTATCTGGACATAAATTTTGTAATTGCTGTAAGGTGTAGTTAGGGGCAATACTCACCACAATTTGGTTGCGTATATGTGGATATACACTGGTTAAGACTTGATCGTAATATTGGGGCTTAATTGCTAACACTAATACATCACAACTTTGTGTCACCTCTTGTTCATGTTTCGCAATTAAAATTCCACATTTTTGTTGTAAGTGTGTCACTTTACTATATTCTATGTCATAAGCGATAACTTGATTAGCACGCACAACTTGTGCCCCCACTAATCCTTCAATCATAGCTTGGGCCATGTTTCCACAACCAATGAATCCAATGTTCATAAACATTCCTCCTATTGTAATGCTTCTTGTACTCTCTCTTCTAATAATGGATATGATAATCCTCCTAAATCTAAAATTAAAGTATGGAATTCTTTCGCATCATACTCATCACCTAACATTTCTATCACATCTTCTTGTAAATCTAAGAAACGGTAGTAGTATCCATAATACGGAATAAATACGCCTGGATTTTCTAATAGTTGATGATATTGTTCTTCAGCATCATCACCAGTTAAACCAAATTCATTTTCAAATGTAGTTAACACTTCTTCTTTTGTAGCGTTATCATAATGGATATTTAAATCTAGTTCTAAAATATAAGCATATGTTAATAAATCATTTATTTCTACTAATTTAGCCATTACCGGTTCATCACTATAACGATTCATATCGTGTGCTACATAAGTAGCCCATGTTTCAGAATATCCCAAATTGGCTAATAATAAACGAATTGGATGGTGCCCAGCTTGTTTAGCATAATTATGTTGATACATATGCCCTGGATATCCTTCATGCGCAACTGTACCATAATCACTAGGTGAGAACGTTCCATTTAATACTAAACGTTCTTGTGCATCGACTTGATCAATAGGACTTAAAAAATACATCGCACTTGCTTGAATAATTTCACGTAATGACTCTGGTAATTCAACCATATTAAATTCTAATGAATCAAGTAATGGGTATTCATCATTTTCTTCTACTGTTGTTTGAAAGAAACTAATTAATTCATTAATATCTTGAATCGTCGTGTATGGAACAGCTGTTAAATCTTGCTCCAAGTCGATATCTGGATTCTCCATTATCAATGCTATTAATTCATCAATCGCTTCATTTTTTACTTCTTCTAAATAGGTTCGATACTCTTCCACATCTTCAAACCCTGTATATTCTTTAATTTTTAAAGCATAGTAATCTTTTCCACCTTCGTAATCTGCTAACGATGCATTCTCATCTTCTGTTTTGATTTCTATGTTTTTTAAATCTTCTAACAAAGTATGATAAGCAGGAATAAAGTTGTCCTGATAAGCCATTAAAACGGCTTGTTTAGCTTCCTGTTTCTGTGCATCATCTAAGAATGTTAAAGCATCAATTTGAGCATTCGCTCCTTCTATAACATAATCATGATTCCCATCAATAAACGTTTGTATTTGTTCCATTACATCATTCATATATGTTTTTGATAAACCAAAACCTTCTTCTTGTCTGACCTGTTCGAATGCTACGTACTCTTTAAATACACTTGGTGTACTTTGTAAAATAGCAATAAAAGAATCCAAATCTAATTGTGTATGAATATTATAAAAATATAAATGTAGAGATAAATTTTGTGGAACTCCATTATTTACATCTAGATAATTCGTTGATAAAAAGTACATATCTTCACGCTCTACGCTTAACGCTAATGTCTCTTCTAATACATCGTGCGTTAACTGTTGATCTTCATTTAATGCATCGTAATCAAATGTTTTTAATTCTTCCAAGATGGCTTTTGATTCTTCTATTGAATCTTCATACTCTTCTTGTGTGGTATAGTCTAATTTGTACTCTTCTACATCAATTCCCGAAGCGGCTGGATCATTAAATAAAAAGTTAATGTCCATGCTTTCATTTCCCACTAACTCTGGTACTAATTCATCTGCAAATAGACTAAATTCTTCACTACCTTTACTTGCCTTTTGTTCGCAACCAACTAGCATTAAACTTGACAAGACTACACTACAACTCAACCCTATTTGTAATATTTTTTTCATGTCTGCTCCTCCTATAAGTGTTTTTCGAAATTTCCGCTAATACTCAATCCTTCTGAAAAAATAATAAATGCCTGTTCATCGAATTCATTAACCATATTACGTAATGTATTCACTTCATACTTAGAAACGGCTGTCACAAGTATGTAAGTACCTTCCCCTGTATACGCACCATGTCCTTCCCAATACGTTACACCTCGTCTTAAATCATGTAAGATAGAATGTCTCATTTCAGGTTTTTTTGTAAAAATCATCGCTGTCATACTAATATTTTGATAGTGTATTTTATCGACTACAAAAGAGAAAATAACAGTATAAATAATAGAGAATATGGCTACTTCTACATCAAATATAATCATACAAATACTGAATAATACTCCATTTACTATATTAGTGAATTTACCTACACTAAAGTTATGAAACTTATGAATAAAATAAACACCTAATATATCAATTCCTCCGCTACTTGCACTGGCTCTTAATACCATTCCTATTCCTAACCCTGTAATACAAGCCCCTACTATTAAAGAAGTTAAGGTATCACTTACAATGGGGATACTTGGAATGGGAATGATTGCAAATAAAAGGGATTGTAAAATAATGCTTAATGCAGTAAAACAAAAGAATCTTTTTGATATACTTTTATACGCTAAAAACATAAGAGGGATATTTAAAAATAAGTTAATGGCACCACTAATTTCAAAGTGGAATTCAATTCCTATAGTAATCAATAAGGTACGTATTATTTGAGAGAATCCCATAACTCCCCCTGCATATATCCCAAATGGAGTAATAAAGAAGTTCAAACCAAAACAAAACAACAGTGTACCAATCAATATATTTATAAACAATTTAAAATTTTTATTCATTAAACTAATCCCTCTTTCTTTTCTCATTCATTATACCTTTTACAACATTATGTGTCTATTGAAAATTATGCACAAAAAAACAAAATAAAAGGGATAACATCCCTTTTATTAACTTCTTGCTTCTTTTAATAACGCCACACTTTTATCCATTTTACTTTGTTCTTCTGGGGTTAAAGAAAGTTCAATGATTTCTTTCACACCTTGTGCATTCACAATGGCTGGTACTCCAATGTATACATCCCCTTGTTTATATTGTCCATCTAAATAACAAGATAGAGTAAAAATTGCATGTTCATCATTTAAGATAGCTTCTACTAATCGATTAAGTGTCATCCCAATCGCATAATAGGTTGCTTTTTTTCTCGCTATAATTTCATAAGCCGCTTGTTTTACATCATTATGAATAGCTTCTAATTCACACATGGTACATTCTCTACCTTCCATATATTGTGTTAATTTTTTTACTCCTACATAGGTATGTTCCCAAGGTACAAACGAAGAATCCCCATGTTCACCAAGAATATAAGCATGAATGTTTTTGGATGAAATATCTAAGTGTTGACCAATTAAATAACGTAATCGAGCTGTATCTAACATCGTTCCTGTCCCAATGACTTTTCCATTTGGAAGACCAGAAGCTTTCCAAACTTCATATGTTAGAATGTCAACTGGATTACCTGCTACAATAATAATACCACTAAATCCACTAGCCATAATTTGAGTTGTAATATCTTTCATCATTGCAATGTTTCGAGCAGCAAGGTCTAAGCGTGATTCCCCTTCTTTTTGAGGAAACCCTGCTGTAATCACAACGATATCACTATCTTTACAATCCCGATAGTCTCCTGCTTTTACATCCATTTGATGCTTTGCATAAGGCATGCCATGGTTTAAATCCATTGCTTCTCCTACTGATTTATCTTTATTGATATCAATTAAGACAAGTTCATCCACACCCCCTGTATTGACTAATGAATAGGCCATAGACATTCCCACAAATCCTGTACCAATTAGTACTACTTTTTTCGCATCTATTTTTTTCATATCTGTTCCTTTCTATGATTATGTATATAGTAAGCATACTCCTTTTATGAAGGAATGACAACAATATTAAACATTTCATAAAATCACTTAGCATCTAACTTTTAAACTAGTTACTATTCATTAATAGATGTCCTTAACCTATCTAAAACACTTGAAAAGATAGTAACTATTAGATGCCTTGATATTGATTATGAGAATCACTGACTGATAATCGTTTCCCTTTTCTTTACTCAAAATAAATATTTGATTACAATTAGTTAAAATCTATAATATAGGTTGTTTCAAAATCATAAAATACAGCATCCGTAAGTTTTATTTGCAGAATCACTGTGTTTATATCATTATAATCACTATGCCCATTATCCCACCATTTTGCAAACACACATTTTAATTTTGCAGCAAGTGCAAGATTTTTATCACTATAAATATGCCCTAAATTGGTTACTATTCCGTGTGCAGAAAAATAATCATTAGAGCACAAACCGACTATTGGATGTTTCTCAATCTGCTTCATCTTTTCAGATTTAGCATCTACAATGGTGTAAAAACTGCCATCTTCAAAATAAGCATCTACAATACGTACAGTAGGTCTATTCCCATCAATTGTGGCCAGAGAAAGAAGTGTATCTTTACCAAAACGCTCATTTAACATTTTAATATCCTTTTGTAGTTTTTCTTTATTCATTGTCTTCATCCTCCTCTTCATTGTATAGATTTTATGTGTAACTTACTGCGTTTCATCTATTTAATTATATCCCAAATACTTGATTGATGCCATATAATTCAATATATCTAGTGACTCTGTATTGTTGAAAAACCCACGATTTTTATTCATAGATATAAATATATTTCCTCGTATAATGAAGTTGTCTTGCATTCATCTATAGGTGGTCCTTTCAGATAAATAAAGTTAATTAAAAGTTTCCTATACTTTTATTTGCTTATTTTTTACTAATGTAACCGCTGAAATCTTATATACTTTATTAAATTGTTTTTTGATAAAAAAAAGGACCTCCCTTTATTCTTTTAATTAGGTGTCCAATTTTAGGGGAGCGTTTCAATCAATACGCTGTTTTTTTATTTTTCTTTTGCACAATTTTGGCGATCTCTTTTGTTAATAACATACCCTATTAATATTAATAAGCAACTTAGTACCCCAAAAACGTTTACATTCAAATTAAAATTTTTTTCTAATAAATGGCTATTAGCAATACCCGCTATACCAAGGATTACAAACGCTGACCCTATCCAACTTTTATAGGTTTCTTTTTTTCTTTTACTCATTGAAGCATCCTCCTTTCCACTTTTTCATTTTTCTATATTCACACAGCTAAAAATTATCTTTACTGAATCATCAACATTCACTTCTGGTATACCATTCGCATTAATATAGACTTCTTCAAGCAGTTTGGAAGCTTTATTTTTTTATTTAAATCTCTTCACATATTCTCTGTGTTCTTTAACACAGCATTTACTATTGATAAATAATATTTCGTCTTTAAGTATACTTTCATTATAATTGTTACGCTAAATATAAACAAGGTATTCTTTTTCCTCCCACAAAAATTTTAACCGAAAGACAAAAATAGAAAATGTAAATAATTAAATATGAAGTATTAAATCAAAAATTTGGAAATGGCTTTTATAATAGAAAGAAGTAACAGTATTTTTCTATTTATCAAGTCACAGTCTACTCATTAAGTTAATTAGATATTAACTACTGTTTTTGTGATAATGAATTTTATTTTTTTATCAAGAATAATACTATTAAAATATTATTTTCATTACATATATACCTCTTGTTGTAAAGCAAAAAATGAGTATTGACTGCAGAAGTACCTTTGCCAAGTCAATACTCATTTTATTTTTGGTTTCCTCTCTATTTATTTGAAAAATGGGAAAATATGGATTATATTTTTTCTCAAAAACTATAAACCATTACAAACTAAATCTTTTTACCTTTTTTTACGGGATAACAATGTTACTGTTTCAATATGTGT
>CAYJGK010000024.1:0-25233 GCA_964370065.1 uncultured Erysipelotrichaceae bacterium | reverse complement strand
ACCGGTAGGTCGGGAAACTGGCGCCTGGGTTCGAATCCCAGTTCCTCCGCCATTATTATTTTTAAGAATTAAAAAAGAATATGAAAAGTATATCACTTATCGCGGGATGGAGCAGTTCGGTAGCTCGTCGGGCTCATAACCCGAAGGTCGTAGGTTCAAATCCTGCTCCCGCAACCAAGTGGTCCCGTAGCTCAGTCGGTAGAGCAATGGATTGAAAATCCATGTGTCGCTGGTTCGATTCCGGCCGGGACCACCATTTGTAAAAATACGAATTAGACAATGTCTAGTTCGTTTTTTTATTTGATTACTAGTTAGGTAAATGTTTTAAATATTCACATTATTATAAAAATACAGTATGATTATTCTAGATAGAAAGAAGGAATGTTATGAGAAGAAAAGATCGTGAAGTAGTAGAAACTAAACAATTAGAAGAGATTATTAATAAATGTAAAATCATGCATTTAGGAATGATAGATAGAGATACACCGTATGTACTACCTATCAATTTTTCATATGAGATGAAAGAAGATATGTTCCATTTTTATTTTCATAGTGCTAAACAAGGTAGAAAGGTTGATGTGTTAAAACAAAATCCAAAAGTGTGTATCACGATATCGTATGAGCAATCTTTAATCGAAGCAGAAAAACCTTGTGAATATTCATACACTTATGCAAGTGTAATAGCAGAAGGAATAGTAAAAGAAATAGAAAACTTACAACAAAAAAAAGAGATATTAACTAATTTTATGAAATATCAAACAAATAAGATATTTACATTTAATGATCAAGAAGCAAATTATGTTGCTGTTTATGAAGTAGTTGTCTCTCATATAAGTGGTAAAGCACATTTAAAATAAATCGCAATAGAATAACTGCTTTTAAGTGTGAACTTCATATGCTATATACTGTCATACATAAGTGTACGAGGGGAAATTATATGATAAAAGAGTGCCTTATGGTATTTTTTTAATAAATATATATTCATTACTAGTTGAATGCTTTTCGCTGAATTCAAAATGTAATTCATTGAAGTTTTGTAAAGCTTTAACATTTGTGATGTGATGGTTTGCCATATATTGAACCATTCTGCCTCTGGCCATTTTCGCATCAGTAGCTTTTACTTTAAGCTTTCCATTTATTTCATGGGCAAACTTAATGTGAATCACACAAGTAGCATCTTGAATAATGGGCTTAATCATTTTATAGTATTCATCACTTGCTAAATTGACTATATAGTCTTCCTGTTTAAATATTTTAGCCAAATCTAATTTAAAATAATCATAGATAGTTTGGCTACACACTAATAAATCACTTTGTGCTTCTAAACGGTAGGGGATAATTCCGTCATACGGGCGTAGACATCCATATAATGCAGATAGGATATATAAATGGTTTTGTAGGTAATCCAGTTGCTCTTGCTCCATGATAGCGGGTGCAAGATATTTATATTGTATGCCTACATACGAAAATAAAGCAGGTGTTACAGGTTTGTCTACATCATATAATTGTAGACGTTCTATATTTTGTTGGGTGATGGAGTCATTTGCTTGATAGAGCTTTTGCAACTCATGAAAGGAATATTTTTGTAGAATAGAGTAAATGACTTGGCTTTGGCTATGTAATAATGGAGTAGTTAAATATGATATTTGTTCTTCGATTTGCATTTGTTTAGCGGGAGAGATAATAATTTTCATATAATAATCGTAACATATACACATAAAAAAGCAAGAATTAAGCATAAATAAGTATGTGATTTATCAGTGTTTTATTGTAAAGATTCAGCAAATAAGGTAAAATAATAAGGATATAAAGAGAAGGAGAATTACATGAAAAGTGTGTTATTCGTTTTAAAAGAGAACTTTAGCAATATATATCGTACTCTTTCGATTGTACGATATGAATTGAAATCAGATATAAGAGATACACAATTAGGATATGCATGGAATATCTTAAATCCACTTATTCAATTATTTACTTTTTGGTTAGTTTTTGGAATTGGAATTAGAAACAATCAATCAGTGGGACCAGTTAGTTTTCTACCATGGATGGTAGTAGGTATGACCGTTTGGTTTTTTGTTAGTCCAAGCATCACAAAGGGGGTAGGGTGTATTTATAATAAACGCAACATTATAAGTAAAATGAAATTTCCTACCAGTATCTTACCCGTAACGATAGTCTTACAAGAATTAATTAATCATGTTGTTATGATGTGTATCGTTATCGGTATCTTAATCGGTAGAGGACATATTCCTAATACGCATTGGTTCATCGTAGTTTATTATATGTTTTGTGCTTTTTGTTTCTGTGTATCTTTCAATATGATTACTAGTGTATTAAATATGATTAGTCGCGATGTAAAGAAATTAGTTGTGGCTTGTATGCGTATGTTATTGTATTTGACTCCCATCTTATGGACGTTAGATATGCTAAGCATGCATCATCCAATGATAGCCATTGTATTAAAGATGAATCCTTTGTTCTATATTGTTGAAGGATATCGTGGATCATTATTTTTTATGGATTCGCCATTAAATCATCCAGCACAAACGACATTCTTTTGGGCAGTTGTTTTGGTTATGTTTGTCATTGGAAGTATATTAATGTATAAATTTAGAACGAAATTTATTGACATGCTTTAGGAGGCTATTATAATGAATGAAAATTTAGCAGTTAAATTTGAGCATGTAGATAAAATCTATAGACTCACTAAAAAAGGTAGAAATAGATTGTTTACTTCTAAAGTAGATTTCTATGCATTGCGTGATGTCTCTTTTACTATTCCGAAAGGAAGTGTAGTTGGGGTATTAGGTAGTAATGGAAGTGGAAAATCAACATTATCTAATTTATTAGCAGGAATAAGTATGCCGGATAAAGGGAAAATTACAATTGAAGGGGAGCAAGCATTAATTGCTGTACAAGCAGGACTAAATGCACAATTAACAGGACATGAAAATATTTTGTATAAATGCGCGTTATTAGGGTTGCCTAAAAAAAGAATTCAAGAAGTGGTAGAAGGGGTTATTGATTTCGCGGAATTAGGTGATTTTTTATACCAACCAGTAAAAAAATATTCGTCAGGAATGAAGTCGCGATTAGGATTTTCTATTAATATTTGTTTAGATCCCGATATTATTATTGTTGATGAAGCACTATCAGTTGGGGATAAAGGATTTGCTTCTAAATGTATGGAGCGCATGAACGAATTAAAGTTGCAAGGAAAAACAATTTTCTTTGTATCGCATTCATTAAATCAAGTACGTAAATTTTGTGATATGGGCTTATGGATTGAAGAAGGTAGATTTAGAGAACTAGGTGCCATTCAAGAAGTAGCTGATAATTATGAAGTATTTGTGGAGCAGCATAAACTATTAACTAAAGAAGAAGTAAAACAATTACGAAAAAGAATATATGATAGTCGTACTAAGAAATAGGAGAACTTATGAAAAAAGTAATTACTTATGGAACATATGATTTATTTCATATCGGACATTTAAATATGTTGAAAAGAGCAAAAGCATTAGGGGATCACTTAACAGTTGCAGTGAGCAGTGATGCTTTTAATGAAGGAAAAGGTAAAAAATGTGTGATTAAAGATAGCGATCGTTTAGCTATTGTAGAAGCGATTAAATATGTTGATGAAGCTATCTTGGAAACAAGTTGGGAACAAAAAATTGAAGACGTTAAAAAATACGGAATTGATGTATTTGTGATTGGCGATGATTGGGAAGGAAAATTTGACTTCCTAAAAGAATATTGCGAAGTAGTATACTTGTCTAGAACAGATGGAATTTCAACAACCGAATTAAAAGCTGGTTTAAATAAATAGGAGAAAATGAATGAACCGATTATTAAGCATTATCATTCCTTTTCATAAATATGTGCATTACCTTGAAGACTGTCTTCTTTCATTAAAAGAAAGCAGCTTCAAGGATTTTGAAGTTTTAGTAATCTGCGATCGCTGTGAAGACGATATCACAAATTTGATAAATGAATACGCTACACATTTTAGCTTGCGTGTACATCATTTAGACGGGAAACAAGGTGTAGCAGCGGCAAGAAATGCTGGGATACAACTAGCAAACGGAGAATATATTTTCTTTTTAGATAGCGATGACTACATTATTGAACATTCTTTATCGCATCTAATGGCACAAGAAGGGGTACAGTTATTATATGGAAAAAGAGCGCACACTTGGAATAAAAGGGCTAATTATTTAGCTAACATAGAACCCATTCAAGAGGAAGGGGATAATGAGATAGAAATTGAAGTAAAAGTTAGAAAAGTCGACCGTTTTATTGATAAGTATAAAAATAATGAAGAAGATGAGCACTATCAAAGATTGTATTTCTTAATCAAATCAAGAAAAGGGTTTGGCAATATTAGTGTATTGGGAAATGCTTTTAAAAGAACATTTTTAATGGAGCATAACATTACGTTCGACGAAACATATATTTATTATAGTGATTTATCTTTTATGACGCAAGTATTGGATGTAGTACAAACAAGTGCACGAGTGGAAGAAACAGTATATGTAAAAAGAAAACATAATGACCCAATCAATCATCCTTCTTTGACACAAATTGAAGATGAAGGTAGATTTTTTGAAAGAATGAATGTCTATGAACAAAGTAAAAAAATGACACAAGATGTGTTATTTAAGCAATTACTAGACGATAAATTAATAAACTATATTCGTAAAACATACGCAAAACGTATAAGACGTAGTTTAAATTGTAAATGGAGAGAGCAATATTACCCAAGATTAGTACAGTTAACTAAACAATTAGACAAAGAGCAATTGAAACATAGAACTGCTTATACTAGAAAGCTAATCGCTTCTATCCAACAAGATAATTTACCTAAAACATTACGCATTATTCGTAACAAATTAGCAATTATTAAATTTAAAAATATATGGAAGAGTAAAACTAGTTTTTATAAATTGGCATATTATCATCTATTTACGAAAATGAAACTAAAAGAAAATGTAGTGCTGTTTGAATCTTTTATGGGTAAAAATTACTCAGACAGCCCTAAATATATTTATGAGTATTTAGCGAAACATCACAGCGATAAGTTTAAGTTTGTATGGGTGTTAAACAATCGTACGAAGCCACCCTACCAAACAAAGGTAGTGAAACGATTCTCATTTAGATATGCTTATTATTTAGCTGTTTCTAAATATTTAGTATTTAATGTAAGACAACCTCTTTGGTATCGTAAACAAAAAGGACAAGTATTTGTGGAAACATGGCATGGGACACCATTAAAACGGCTTGTGTTTGATCAAGAAGAAGTAACTTCTGCGTCTCCTAAGTACAAACAGCAGTTTTATAAACAAAGAGTGGACTGGGATTATCTAGTGAGTGCTAATGATTTTTCAACTACAACATTACGACGTTGCTTTATGTTTGAAAATGAAATGCTGGATTTTGGATATCCTAGAAATGACATATTATATTCACCAACACTGCAAGATGATATGGTAAAATTAAAACATAAATTAGGTATTCCACTACATAAGAAAACAGTCTTATATGCACCAACATGGCGTGATGATGAGCATTATGCAAAAGGAAAATATAAGTTCACATTACAACTGGATTTAGCGAATATGCAGAAAAAGCTGGGAGAGGGATATGTTGTATTATTGCGTATGCACCATTATATTAGTGATGCGATTGATACGAGCACGTATCCGGGATTTGTTTATAATTTAAGCGATTATGACGATATTTCTGAAATATATACGATTAGTGATATTTGTATTACCGATTATTCAAGTGTATTCTTTGATTACGCTAACTTGAGAAGACCTATTTTATTTTTCACATATGATATTGAAAAATATAAGAATTTATTAAGAGGATTTTATATTGACATGGAAAATGAAGTGCCTGGTCCATTATTATTTACAAGTGATGAAGTAATTGAGGCGATTGCAAACATTGAACAAGTACAAGAGGAATATAAAGAAAAGTATAATGTATTCTATAATCGATTCTGTCATTTAGACGATGGAAAAGCAAGTCAAAAGATTGTGGAAAAAGTATTTTTAAAAAGATAGGAGAACTCATGCAACAGATTCAAAAATGTAAATTAACAATCTTGAAGTGGATAAAAAAAACAGTTGTGAAATGTTTTAAAACACTTTATAAGTTACTGTATAAAAAAATTCATGTAGATGAAAAATTAATCATTTTTGTGGCTTATCATGGGCGTTCCTATTCATGTAATCCGAAAGCATTACATGAATATTTAACTGCAATCCAAGCAGATTATAAAATGGTTTGGGCATTGAAGGATACTTCTATAAAAATAGCGAACGCAAAAGTGATTCGTTATAATGGACTGCTTTATTTTTATTACATGGCCAAAGCAAAGTATTGGTTTGTGAACTGCAAGTTACCTAAACACATTCTTAAAAAGAAAGAACAATACTATTTACAAACGTGGCATGGAACCCCATTAAAACGCTTAGCACATGATATTTTGGCGAGAGATGATATTAAGTTTTATAGAAGTGAAATGAGCTTTCAAGAAATGACATCCACTTATGATGATGATGTAGCAAAGTATAACTGTATGCTAAGTCCTAATCATTATAGTACTGCTATTTTTCAAAGTGCATTTCAAATAGACAAAGGACGCTTATTTACATCAGGTTATCCTCGCAATGATTATTTAACGAGTGTGGATAGTCAACAACAGACGCAGTTGAAAAAGAAGTATAACATTGCGCCGCATAAAAAAGTGATATTATATGCACCCACTTGGAGAGATACTTCTTTTACAAGTAAAGGGTATACTTTTACCTTACAAGCTGATTTTAAAAAGTGGAAAGAAGTATTAGGGGAAGAATATGTTGTCGTATTTAAACCACATTATTTAATAGTGAATGCTTTCACATCTGATGTATCCTTACAAGATTTTGTAATCCAAGCAAAAGCACAACAGGATATTAACGAATTATATGCTATGAGTGATATCTTAATTACTGATTATTCAAGTGTTTTCTTCGATTATGCTAATTTAAATAGACCTATTTATTTCTATATGTTTGATTTACAAAGTTATCAAGATGAATTAAGAGGATTCTATTTTGATATTTATGAAACTTTACCAGGTGATATAGTAGTAGATGAAGTGAGTTTACTTCAAAAAATTAAGAAAAATGAATTTGATTATGAGCGCTTACTTAATTTCAATCAACAGTTCAATCAAGAACAAGATGGAAATTGTAGTCAAAAAGTAATTGATTATGTATTCAATAAGGAGGGGGAAGGATGCAATTAAAAAAAATAATTGTTTGGATTATATTAAAAGTAATGAGTATATTTTTAGTGTTTACTAAAGTAGATCCAGAAAAAATAACTTTTATCTCTTTGGAATCGGACCGTTTAGAGGGGGACTTTCGATTACTATCAATTGGGTTACAAAAGCAAGGTTCTTATAAACTGAACTATGTATTAGTAAAATTTGAAAAGAGTCTATTAGGAAACATAAAATATTTCTTCTCTTGTATTCATCAAATGTTTGCTATTAATACAAGTCAATTAGTTATTTTAGATTATAATAACTATGTTGTTTCTCACTTTAAAAGAAAAGAAGTGAAAGTATTACAAGTTTGGCATGCAAGCGGAGCGATTAAAAAGTTTGGAAATGATACTAAACGAGACTATAAAATTGCAAATTATGATTACGCAATTACTAACTGTGAATACTATCGTCCTTATTTTGCAAGTGCATTTGGTATGCATGAAGAACACGTTTTCGCAACAGGGATTGCGAAAACAGATCGCCTTTTCAAGAAGAGTAAGATAAAAAAAGATCAAAAATTAATGTATGAAACATTTCCTCAACTAAAAGGAAAAAAAGTTATTTTATATGCGCCTACCTTCAGAGGAAAGTTAATGCACAACTTGCAAAAAACAATGATTGATTTGCAACAAATTAAAGAGGCATTAGGTGATGAATATGTTATTTTATATAAAATGCACCCTTTGTTATCTGATCAAGTTATCAGTGATGATGAAGATATTGTTTGTTGCAACAAAATGAGCATTAAACGTTTATTTAGTGTAAGTGATTATTTAATTTCTGATTACTCTGCAATCATCATTGATTTCTCAGTATTCAACAAGCCTATTTTATTTTATGTGCCAGATTTAGAAGAATATCGTAATGATGTTGGGTTTTATGTAGATTATGAGAAAGAAATGCCTGGACCAATTTGTAAGAGTGAAGCACAAATTGTACAGCACATCCAAGAAGACAAATTTGACCTGGATGTCATTGCTCAATTTAGAAATAAATTCTTTAAATATCAAGATGGTAAATCTTGTCAAAGGGTTTTAAAATTAATCAGCCAAATTATGAGAGGAGAAAAATAATGAGACCTTTTAAAAAAGTCATACTTTGTTTATTCTATAGCGTTGTTGTGAGTGGTTGTGGGGTTTTAGATTATGACACAATGGTATGCGGTATGGAAAATAGTCGTTACAGTTATGAAATTACTTACCATGCCAATGATGTACAATCTATGAGTGTTTTAGAAACGGTTATATTATCTGATTCAAGTGAAAATGAGGTGACTGAAACGTTTACTAAATATGAAGGATTGAGTACAGAACACAACACTATCAAAGGGGTCGAGCAAACCGTTACTTTAGATGGATTAATGATAACCATTCATACGAAAATAGATTACAAAAAATATAACTTTATGGAAGATGAGTTATTATTGTTCCCATCTGATATACGCGAGGATGATTTCAATCATGTACAAACAATACGTACATTCTTTATACAACATCAATTCGTTTGTGATGAGCAAGTAAGTTATGAGTAAAGGGGGAGGGCCCCTTTTTTTGCGTTGACAAACAAGGAGTGCAGATATATTATGAAGATAAGAGGAGGGATTCGATGAAAGATTTTGAATTTTATGTACCAACCAAAATACATTTTGGAAAAAACGGTTGTAAGCATCTAACAAGTATTATAAAACCGGAACAAAAAATTTTATTAGTGTATGGTGGAGGGAGCATTCTATCAAGTGGGTTATATGACAAAGTAAAATCTGCATTAATTGGCTATACGATTATTGATTTTGCTGGAGTGAGTGCAAACCCGTTAATTGAAGAAGTAGAGGCAGGAGCTAAATTATGCAAGCAACATAATATTGATATTATTTTAGCTGTAGGTGGAGGGAGCGTAGTGGACTGTAGTAAAGGAATTGCAGCAGTAGCTTGTCAAGACTTAGATGCCTGGACTTGTTTAATGACTCCACAAACTATTGTAAAAGCCCTTCCTATTGTGGATATTATTACATTGAGTGGAACAGGTTCAGAAATGAACTGTACAGGAGTCGTGACAAACAAATCATGCAATCAAAAACGCAGCTTTGCTAGTTCATTATTATTTCCAGTAGCTTCTATTTTAGATCCTACTAATACGTATACCTTACCACCTAAACAAACGGCAGCAGGATGTGCCGATATTTTATCACACTTAATTGAAATTTATTTTAATCGTGTAGAAGGTGCTTTTGTGCAAGAGAGAATTTGTGAGTCATTAATGAAAACGGTTTTACATTATGGACCAATTGCATATCAAACACCAAATCATTATGAAGCTAGGTCGAATCTAATGTGGGCAGCCACATTAACATTAAACACTACGGCAGGGGCAGGATTTGCTCAAGGCTGGTCATGCCATGCCATGCAGCATGTGTTAGGTGCAGTGTATAATAATACTCATGGAATTGGATTAGCGATTTTAACACCAGCATGGATGCGATATATTTTAGATGATACAACTATATCTAGATTTGTCTTATACGGTACGCAAGTATTTGGTATTGATTCAACGCTAGATGATTATACGATTGCAAATCAAGCTATTGATCAAACACAAGCTTTCTTTGTGGAGGGCTTGCATATTCCTAAAACATTGCACGAGGTAGGAATTGATGATAGCCGATTAGAAGAAATGGCGAAGCTTGCTGCTGACTCAAAAAAAGGAAGCATCAATGGAATGAAGCCATTAAAAAAAGAAGACGTGTTAAAAATATATAAGATGTGCCAATAAAAAAAAGCCTTTTGGCTTTTTTTTATACATTATATAAAGTACTGTATTTATCTTTTAAATATTGTATGTAATAAGATGGATTAAATGGTTCATTAGTTACTTCTAATAAAATTTCTTCTGCTGTTTTAGAAGCACCGTAGTGGTGTATATTTTCTTTTAACCAAGATGCAATTTTTTCAAATTCATCATTTCTTAATAGGCTTTCCACATCTAATTGCTGTTGCATTGTATGATAGAACTGTGCTGCATAGGCACTTCCTAAAGCATAGGTAGGAAAATATCCGAAATAAGCACTAGACCAGTGCATATCTTGTAAAATACCTTCCCCATCATGGCTAGGCACAATACCTAAGTAAGCTTCATATTTGTCGTTCCAAATTTGTTTTAATTGTTGATAATCTATGGTATCATTGTTAAACATTTCTTTCTCTATTTCATAACGAATTAATACATGCAACGGATACGTTAATTCATCTGCCTCTGTACGAATTAAAGAGGGTTTACTTGCATTTACTAATTGCATAAAACTCTTTACATCTAAGGCGTCTAGACTTGGGAAATAGGATTGTAGAACACTTAGGTTTTTCTCCCAAAATGCCTCATGTTTACCTATGTGATTTTCTAAGAAGCGCGATTGTGATTCATGCATGGCACAGCCAATATCGCTGGCAAGTGAACTTCCTTCAAAAGCAGGGTCAATTTGCAATCCAAATAATGCATGACCATATTCGTGGATAGTAGAGAAGATAGCAGATAATAGTTGGTCTTCATAATAATGAGTGGTCATACGCACATCGTTTCCACTAAAGAAAGAAGTGAAAGGATGTGCTGTTGTACTCATATAACATTCATCTTTGTTCACTTTTAAATACTCACATAGCTCATTCATAAAAGCTTCTTGCTTTTTCACATCAAAACTCTGTTGAAGAATTTTTTCATTAATAGGTTTCGCTTTTACTTTTTGAATTAAAGGCACTAACTCTTTTTTTATTGCAGCAAAGAATGAGTCGTATTTTGCTGTGTTCATACCCGTTTCAAAAGCATCTAATAATTGATCATAAGTAGATATAGATTGGTTTGGATGATATTTTAATTTTGCTTTTGTGGTTTCTACTACTTTTTGTAAGTAAGGAATAAAAGCATCGTAATCCTTATCATCCTTTGTTTGACTCCATGCTGTACCAGCTTCATTATTGGCTAAACTTGCTTGTCTAACTAAATCAACAGGGACATCTTTAGATTCCGATAACTCTTTTAATAATAAGGATAATTCCTTTTTTAAAACAGGTTCAATGTCACTGTTATATAATTGCTCAATCTTTTGGATAGATTCAGGATTTGTTGAATGGATAAACAGTTCTGTCGATAGTATCGCAATCATCTGATTAGAGTATGAAAATCCATTTTTTGGAGCAATAGTAGCTTGGTCAAAATACATAGTAGATAAAGCTAGTTTATAGGCGTTTCCTTTTTGTTTATAGGCTTCATAAAATTCTATTAATTCATTGTTCATAATTACCTCTTTTCTTCTATTAATTTTAGCACACTCTTTTCAATAAAGAAAATAGTGTGTGTGAAATACATTGAATTTATAAGGTTTAATGTTGTATAATATTCATAAATAGGAGAATTTTATGAGAAAAATATTTGTTATTTTTGTAATGTTATGCGTATTGGTTGGTTGTCAAAGTAAAGATGCTTCTCAATTCACTGCTACATCAGTAAATAAAGTCATTGATAAAGTAAATAAATCGCAATCTTTTCTAGTTGTGATAACTAATACAAACTGTTATTCATGTGATGAATTTGTAGTAGATGCTACACCATTACTAGAAGAACATAATATAGAAATCGATTCAATTGATTATAGTCAATTATCAAATAGTGAAATCGATCAATTAAATATTGCATTAGGTTCCTATACAACATGGCCAGCAGTATTTTATATATTAGAAGGAAAAGTATATCCACAAAGTATTTATGAATACACGAAAGATGCAGAGGGATGGGAAGCATGGTTAATCAAGATGGGGTTAATAAAAGAGTAAAAAATGTGTTTGATGTCATTGTCAAAGATGACCTCATTACTAGCTTTAAACGAATGGGTTTGTATAAAGGAATGATTCTTTATGTGCAAGCTGATTTATTGTCACGTTCGTATGTAAACGGAGGATACCAAAGTGTAATTGAAGCATTGCAAGAAGTAATAGGTTATGAAGGGACATTAATTACGTCTGCTTTTTCTATGCTAGTGGATCCCGCTTGTAATGATGAATACCAATTCGAAAGAGATATGTATCACGAATTAAGGGAGAGTATGCTGCCTTTTCATAAAAAAAGAAGTCCAGCAAATAATGAATTCGCTGAACAATTGATGAAAAACGATGCTGTTTATCGCTCTAACCATCCTACTCATTCTTGTGTAGCATGGGGTAAATATGCAAAACTAATATGCGATCAACATCCTTTGCATTTTCCATTAGGAAAGGAATCTTTTTTAGATAAATTAATTCAGATGAAAGGATATGTTTTATTACTGGGCATTTCATATAGTGCTTGCGACATATTTAAATATGCGAGTAGTATGAGCAATAAAAATGCAGTAAAAGTTGTATGCACACCGATTGATACAAATGGAAAAAAAGAGTGGGTACATATTTTAGATTATGAGCACATAATACAGGGTGTAGAAATAATTAAAGTAATGATGGAAGAAAGAAATATAGTCAATGAAGAATTCATTGGACCAAACAGCTGTTGTTTATTTTCTGCTAAGGAAGCTTGCCAATTAGCACAGGGGTATTTTTATTCTTCCTAATAAAAGGGGGCGTTTATAGTGTATAACATCTTAATCACATCCACTAATCCGGAAAAATTAAAGTCATATCGTGAAATGTGTTTTACACTAGGGCTTGGCTTTGAATATGTATATGCTTGTCATAGTTTAAATGAAGCGCGACATATTTTTAACGAACATCATCCAGATATTATTTTAGTGGGAAGTGATGAATTAACAACGGAGCATTATGATTTTATCAAGGATGTTAAACAATATCCAACTGTTTGTTATGTGAAAAGTAAAGATACAAGGCTTGAAACAATACACCAAGTATATCAATTGAAAGTCAATAAATATTTCGTTGATGAAGTACAGTTTCAAGAAATGCAAAATTTAATGATTGAGGCTATTCAGACATTGAAACAAATCCGCAATGAAAACCAACAAAAGAATATGCTAGTCAATCAACTAAGTTTAATGAATAAAGAAATAATAGAGCGTTTATTTTATTTGATTCTTGTAATGCAAGATGAAATTTTAATCCAAAATGTACTACGTGTCTTACGCATTAAAATGAAGATAGGATTTGCGATGATTATTGTAGGTGAAAAAACAAGAGTTCTTTGTGAACTGGATGATTTAGGCTACACTTTTATTGAAAAGGAAATGGACGGGAGAACGGTTGTTTTTGTATTTTCCAACTTTATTTCTTTTTATGATGAACATACGAAGTTATATAAACAACTTAGTGAATTAAGCAATCATAAAATATACTTTGGGAGAAGGATAAAAGACGCTCATGAATTGCATGTATCGTATGAAGAAGCGCTATACCAAGCAATCAATCATGTATCCACTTATCCGTTAGCTATTGAAAAAGAAGAGCAGGTGTTTGATATAGGTCTAATTGTGCGTGGATTTATCCACTCTACACTTAGAGAAGAGAAAAAAGCGGTGGAACAGCTAATTATTCATTTTATTCCTTATTTATCAACAAATGATATTCATTCTAAAGTAAATTCTTTTATAGATGAAGCAGCCAAGCAATTAAATGAGCAATTTGGAATGGATGTGGAAGCGAATTATTTGTATATTAATTCGTCCATTCCATTAGAAAATTTTCAAGATTTATTTGTGCAATTCACAAAAGTATATTTTACATTTAGAAAAATTGTAGTGGCTAATGATTATTTAAAATACAATACGATTTATCGTAGAGCACTTAAAATAATGAATGCGAAATACATGGATCAAACGATTACTTTAATTCAAGTTGCAGAACAACTGAATATTACTTCCTCTTATTTGAGTAAATTATTCAGTAAAAATTCAAATCAAACATTTAGTGAAGTGCTAAATGATATTCGAATTAAGAAAGCGAAGAATTTAATAAAAGAGGGAAAAGCATTTAAGGAAGTTGCTGCATTAGTTGGTTATACTTCTGCTAGTTATTTTGCGAAAGCATTTAAAAAGAATATTGGTTTAACACCAAGTGAATATAAAAATTTAATCGATTAAGCTAGTGGTATTAAGGAGCTAGCTTTTTTTCTTGACTTTTTACATATATCACTCATAATTAAACAAGTTAAAGAGGGAGAACATGAATCAAAATAATTTAGTTACAAATAAAATAGGCAGTTTATTTCTGCAGTATTGTATTCCTGCCTTATTAGCTATGGTCATTACAGGAATGCAAGGAGTCATTGATGGGATCTTTGTAGGTAACTTTGTAGGCAATGAAGGGATGGCAAGTGTCAATATTGCGAGTCCTTTTCTACAAGTAATTATCGGATTGAGTATGATTATTAGTATCGGGAGTCAAAGCCATGTAGGCATCAAACTAGGGATGCATCATGCCAAGCAAGCAAAAGATTGTTTTCAAACATTTTTATATATTATTATTGCCTGTGCAGCACTTATCACATTAGTAGCAATAACTTGGAATAAAGAAATAGCAATGCTATTAGGGGCAGATGCGATTCTTTTAGAACAAGTAAGTACTTATATTTTTTATCTATCATTTTTCGCAATTCCTATGTGTGTTAGTTTTTACTTTGGATTTTTAAATCGAATTATTGGAAAACCACATTTTTACTTAATCGGTTCTACTTTAAGTTTAGTGGTTAATATTGTATTGGATTATTTTTTTCTAGCACACCTTCAATTAGGTATTAAAGGAGCAGCTTTAGCTACGGGAATTGCTTATAGCGTTTCTTTAATCGTAGTTGCGAGTCCAATGTTTAACTCAAAAAATATATTACATATTGGGTGTGGAACCTTTGATAAAAAATGCATCTTGCCTGTTTTATATAATGGTTCATCAGAAGGTGTCAATTCCTTTTCTATCGCCTTAACTGCTTTTTTGTTCAATGTATCATTAATGCAGTTAGTTGGCTCAATTGGCGTAAGTGCATTTAGTGCGATTAATTATATTGGAACATTAGGGGCGTTAATGCTGTTTGGTATTTCCGATGGAATTGGACCAATTGTCAGTTATAATTATGGGAGTGCACAATACAATAGAGTGCATAAAATTATGCATTTAGCCTATACCACAAATGGTGTGATTAGTTTATTTGTTTTTATCTTATTATTTTGTTTTGGAGAACAGTTAGTATCCATATTTATAAAGGATAGCGAACAAGTGATTATGCTAGCAAAAAAAGGTTCTCAACTATACTCGTTTGCCTTTTTGTTTTCAGGTATCAATATTTTGTTTTCGGGATACTTTACATTTATTGGGAAAGGGTTACAGTCAGTCATCGTTGCAGCTAGTAGAGGTTGCCTTTTTGTTTCCTTTGCAATTATCATATTACCGAATTGGTTGGGCTTATCTGGAATTTGGTTGAGTGTCCCTTTTGCGGAATTAATGGCTTTCTTAATTGGCTTATATTTATTAAAAAAAAGAGATAAAAATGTGTAAAATGTGAAGAAAGTGATAGAAATTACAAGAAAGTGATAGTATTTACAAGTCTTTACTTGCTACAATATACATGTGAAGAGGTTCACAGTTTATTGTAGAGCATAGAATAGATAATAGTGGGGAAATTTTTCTTTTGCCACTTAAAGGGCTTATCCGTTCTTGTTCTCAATATAAGAGAGTAAAGGAGGGAAGTTTGTATTTTGATTAATTAAAATAAGTTAAGGGCCTTATTTTAGTTAAGAATTGTGTAAGTTTAAGAATAGTAGTATATAAGGGATATACTTCCATCAAACAGATAATAGGTGTTGATGGACGCAGGCAATCTAAACATTAGACAAATGTAAAAGAATATGATGTGATGAATTTTATTCTTATTACAAAGAAAAAGCATGTATTAATACACTATAATATCATTAATACATTGAAGTAGTATTTAGGGCATACTGCTTCTATTGCACCATACGTTAAGTATGGTGCCTTTTTTTATATGTACTCTTGATTAAATATAGTGAAGTATTTTGTAATATTTGGTATAATATAAAAACTGAGGTGATACAATGCTGCCAAAAATTAAAGACAATATATATATACAAAGTTTCAAACACGATCATAGCTTGCACCGTACTTGGGCCCAAGGTTTTGTGATTGAATCTAACGCGCAAAGAATTGTTGCGATAACCGATCGTTCGTGGGTGATTGAAAGTGATGGAAGAAGATGGATTACTAGAGAACCAGCAATCTGTTTCTTTTATCCAGATCGCTGGTATAACGTTATTTGTATGATTCGTAAAACAGGTATTCATTACTATTGTAATATTGCAAGTCCTAGCGTTTATGATGAAGAAGCTTTAAAAAATATAGATTATGATTTAGATGTAAAAATTAATCCCAAATGGGAATGCACAATATTGGATGAAGATGAGTATATACAACATGCCCAAGAAATGAATTATAGCGAAGAATTAAAAGCTGTGATAGCGAAAGAAATGGATAAACTACTTAGACATATAACATTACAAAATTCGCCTTTTGATCATTATGAAATTAAGGTGTTATACCAAAAATATTTGCATTATCTAAAAGAACATTAACACAGAAAAGTAGAGGTACAATACATGGAAATAAGAGTGCATGATTTAGCACAAACGAATGAGTTGGCAAGTAAGATAGCACGTCACATGACGACACCTTTCTTAATTACAATGAGCGGTGATTTAGGAGCAGGAAAAACAACTTTCACAAAAGGATTAGCGAAAGCATTAGGGATACAGGCAACGATTACAAGTCCTACCTTTACAATCTTAAAATCATATGAAGAAGATATTACATTGCATCATATCGATGCCTATCGTTTAGAAGGTTTGGTACAGGATTTAGGGTTTGATGAAGTATTTGAAGAAGATGCAATTTGTGTTGTAGAATGGTTTGATTTTATTGAGTATGCATTGCCGAAGGAAAGACTACACATCCATATTCAATTAGATGGTGAAACAAGAATATTTAAAATAGAAGCTGTAGGTTGCGCATATGAAAAAGTATTGGAGGTACTATAATGAAAACCTTATGTATGGATACATCACATAGACACTTGGTGTTAGTGTTATTAGAAAATAATGAAATAAAAGCCCAATATGTGGCACAAGCATGGAAGAAACAGTCAGAAACTATTTTTATTGAATTAATTAAACTGATGAATACCTTACATTGGTTACCTGATGATTTAGATGAAGTAGTCATTACAAAGGGCCCTGGAAGTTATACAGGTATTCGGATTGCTATGAGTATTGCAAAAGTATTATGTACACGAAAAGCGATAAATTTATATACGATTTCTACACTTGCTTTATATGCAGGTGTTCAAAATTGTCATGTTATTTTAGATGCAAGAAGTAATCGCGTTTATTATGGTCATTATGAAAATGGTGCTTGTATAGAAGAAAGCATCCAAACAATTGAAGATGTGCAAGCAAAACCATTAACAAACCTAGTAGGAGATGTAGATTTAATGCAATTACAAGTGCAAACTATCGATTTTGCAAATCATTTTAAACAATTACGATCAAATTGGTTAAAAGTCGATAATGTACATACTTTAACACCAGAATATTTAAAAGAAGAAAGTGCATATTTGGTAAAATAAGATGATACGCCGAATGGAATTAGCGGATTTAGGTGACATTGAAAACATCGAACAACAGTGTTTTAGTGATGTGTATAAAACAGAGCATCTTCTATATGAATTAGAAGATAATCCATGTGCTAAATTAGCGGTATTAGAAATAGATAATGAAATTGTAGGTTATGTGGATTATTGGATTACATTTGATAGTTGTGAAGTCGTACGTATTGCTGTTGCAAAAGCACATCAAGGAAAGGGTTATGCACATATTCTGCTTGACCACATGATAGAGCAAGCAATAGAAGAAAATTGTGAAACAATATTTCTAGAGGTGCGTCGTAGTAATGTTGTTGCCCAACGTTTATACTTTGGACATGATTTTTTAAAGCTAAGTGTTCGTAAAGGATACTATACAGATAATAATGAAGATGCCATAGTTTTAGGAAAAGGTATAGGAGGTTTAAAATGAAAGATGTCTATATATTAGGGATTGAATCAAGTTGTGATGAAACGGCTTGTGCGATAGTAAAAAATGGAAAGGAAGTGATTTCCAATATTGTGGCTACTCAGATTGATGTGCATAAACAATTTGGAGGGGTTTTACCAGAAGTAGCAAGTCGAATCCATGTTGAAAATGTTTCTATGATTATTGAAGAAGCATTACAAAAAGCAAATATGGAAGTGGAAGATATGGATGCTATTGCATTTACCCAAGGGCCAGGATTAATTGGTTCTTTGCATGTGGGGGTGCAAGCAGCTAAAACACTAGCTTGGGCATTTAATAAACCATTAGTTCCTGTCCATCATATCAAAGGGCACATTTTAGCAAATGAATTAATTGCAGATATTCACTATCCAATTCTTGCACTAGTTGTAAGTGGGGGGCATTCTGAACTAGTGTATATGAGTGATGCAAATCATAGTTCAATTATTGGAACAACGCAAGACGATGCAATTGGAGAAGCTTACGATAAAGTGGGACGCGTTCTAGGGCTGCCGTATCCTGGTGGACCTCAAATTGATAAACTTGCAAAAAGTGGACAGGCCATCTACACTTTACCAACTCCTAAAACACAGGGGGAATACGACCTGAGCTTTAGTGGCTTAAAAAGTGGAGTCTTGCAATTTATCGATCGTTGTAAACGTAAAAATGAGACATTTGATCCGGCTTGTTTAGCTGCCTCATTTCAAGAGACAGCATTGCAATTAATTGTGAACAAAACATTGAAAGCACTAGATGAATATACTGTGAATCAAGTGGTATTGGCTGGTGGTGTAGCAGCTAATTCCCGTTTACGTGAATTGATGACACAAGTGATGCAAACGCGGAAAGAAGAATTGTTAATACCACCGTTATGGTGCTGTACAGATAATGCAGCTATGATTGCTTGTGCAGGATATTATGCATTTGAAAATGGAAAACGCGCTGATTTTGATGTCAGTGCTAAATCTTATTTTCCAATGGATTAAATTGAAGGAGTCATGTGATTTCTTCTTTTTTTCAATAATTTTATTGTTTGTTCAATAAATTAAATATTTCACAAGCGATAAATATGTGATATAATGACATGGGTGATAAAAATGATCGAAAGAAAAGTGCCAAAGGCGACTTTGCAAAGATATCCGATTTATTTAAAGGCGTTACGCCGATTAAAAAAATATGGAAAAACTAGAGTCATGTCTAAGGAATTGAGTGAAGTAGTAAGTATAGAACCAACTACAATTCGCCGTGATTTCTCTTTGTTGGGAAATTTGGGAAAGCAAGGTTATGGGTATGATATTGATACATTAATTGAAATATTTAACCAAGAATTAGGATTAGATTTCGATGAAAAAATCATTTTAGTAGGTGCAGGTAACTTAGGAAGAGCATTGATGAAATATAATAAATGGGATCATGTCGTAGGTGAGATTACATGTGCATTCGATGTCGATCAAGACAGACAAGGTGTACGATTTAATATTCCAGTCTATGATATTAATACGATTAAAGAAAATATGCCAAAAGGATGTAGAATTGCAATATTAGCAATTTCAGATAACGTCCAAAATACAGTTGATCAATTAATCAATTGTGGAATTACAGGAATTATTGACTTTACCCATAAACATATCCAAGTTCCAAAAGGAATTACAGTAAAAACAGTAGATGTTGTTTCAAGTATACAAGAAATAGTGTTTGAGACAAATGCATTATCAAAGACAAAGTAACAGGAGGTAAATATGATAGAATTTATGACAGTGAGAGAACTATATGAAACAGTTTGTACAGGTTCTCAAATGGAATTAGATACATTAGAATATGTAGAACTAGAAGGATGGATTCGTACGAATCGCTGCTCGGGAAAAGTAGGATTTATAGAATTAAATGATGGATCCTATTTTAGAAATATCCAATTAGTGTATCGAGAAGGAATTGAAAAATTTGATGAAGTAGCAAAATATTCTACAGGGTCAGCTATTAAAGTAACAGGTAAACTTGTTGTGACGCCAGATGGTAAACAGCCTTTTGAGATTGAAGTAACAACATCTGTCTTAGAAGGCGCATGTGATGAAACATACCCTTTGCAAAAGAAACGTCATTCATTTGAATACTTAAGAGAAATACCACATTTGCGGGTCAGAGCGAATTCGTTTTATGCAACATTTAGACTGCGTTCAGTACTGAGTATGGCAATACATGAATTCTTTCAAAACCAAGGGTTCGTTTATGTACATACACCAATAATAACAGGAAATGATGCTGAAGGAGCAGGGGAAGCATTTAGTGTGACAACGCGTGCGGATGCAAAATATGATGAAGATTTCTTTGCGAAACATGCTTCATTAACAGTATCGGGACAATTACATGTAGAAGCTTTTGCGATGGCATTTAGAGATGTGTATACATTTGGTCCTACATTTAGAGCTGAAAATTCAAATACAACTAGACATGCTAGTGAATTTTGGATGATTGAGCCTGAAATTGCATTTGCTGACTTAGATGACAACATGGATTTAATTGAAGATATGATTAAGTTCTGTATTGACTATGTATTAGATAATGCTAGTGAAGAAATGAAATTCTTCAATGCTGTTATTGATAAGCAATGTATTGAAAGAATTAGTGCAGTACGTGATTCAGAATTTAAACGTATGACATATACACAAGCCATTGAAGAGTTAGAAAAAGCAATAGCGAATGGTGTAAAATTCGATAACGCTAAAATTTTCTGGGGTATGGATTTAAATTCAGAACATGAACGTTATATTTGTGAACAAATTATTGGTGGACCTGTATTTTTAACGGACTATCCAAAAGAAATCAAATCTTTCTACATGCGTGTAAACGATGATAAAAAAACTGTGGCAGCTTGTGACTTGTTAGTACCAGGAGTTGGTGAGTTAGTTGGTGGAAGCCAAAGGGAAGAAAGATACGATGTATTAGAAAATCGTATGAAAGATATGAATATTGAAACAGAATCATTACAGTGGTATATGGATTTACGTAAGTATGGTGGTTGTAAACATGCGGGATTTGGTTTAGGTTTTGATCGTTTTATGATGTATTTATCAGGAATGCAAAATATTAGAGATGTTGAGCCATTCCCAAGAACACCAAGAAACTTAATTTTCTAGGGCGATATTTATGAAACATATATTTATTATTGAGAATATGACATGTGAAAATTGTGCAAACAAGATTAAAAATGCACTATTAGAAATGGCGATTCCTTGCGAAATTAATGTAGCAAGAAAATCAGTAGCTGTAGAGCGTAACGGTGATATTGTAACAACGAGTAGAAGAATTATTACAGAATTAGGATATAAAATCTTATAATGATAAATGGATGATAACACATCCATTTTTTTATGTACACAAGTAAAATAATAAAAAATATTGGTAGCTATTAAAACGATTTGCTGAATTCGATTTTATGTATCTTTCACATATAATTTGCATGGTAAAAAATGTAATAGCTGATTATTATTTTATGTAAATAATAAAAAAGTCTTCATTACTGAAGTCTTTTTTATTTCATGGAGCAAGTGAAGTAGGTATCTACAACTCTTACTTAAGTCGATTGATATCACTCAATCACTATATGTAGTATAACACAATTTTATAAAATTATTTATCTTCTTTGTGTGTAATTTATTTTTTTAGTGATTTAATAAATCTAACATATAAATCCTGTTTGTTTGTTAAAGTTTCAATACCTAAGCCTCTATATTCATCTGAAACATATAGAGTACATATTATTTGTTCTTCCTCATCTTTTTTTAGACAAGCCATTGTCAATATTTTATTTCCGTCTTCTGGAGAACGAACAATATATTTCGATCGTCAGTAATTATAGCTTGGAGATGCTTTCTGAAATACCAATTTTTGTGATTTGGGTAGTTTTCACAAATAAAGTCAGTAATTCTGTATAAAAAAATAATTATAATATATATTAAAAAATATATTATAACATTTCTAAGAAAAAGAGGGATGATGAAATGAGAAAAAATTTATTTATAACAGCAATGTTAACAATGTTCTTTTTAAACTTTAATTGTGTTAGGGCAGAAGTGATCGATCCAAGTAGTATCAATATAGAAATTGATGTATCAAGTGTCCGAGATGTTGAGCAATATGGAACAATGAGTCCATTTACTTATGTATCGTATTTTAATGACGATCCTATTGAATATCCTATAGTTAGATATGGATTTGATGATGTATGCCCACTTGAAATTACAAGAGAAGATGCAACTGTAATTAATGCATCGAAAGCTACACATATAAGTTATACTTTAAAAGACACTGCAATTGTTAGAGATATAAAATGTACAATGACAATGACTATAGAGTATGAAGGTAGAGAAGTAGATATGTTGGCAGATGTAGAAATGTCTGTTTATCCTGCTAGAACAGTTTTGCCACAACCAAAGCTATCAATTACTGAGTATGAATATACTGGTAATGAAGTATTCCCTGTTGTTGAAGGTTATATTGAAAATGGGATGCAAAGAACAGACATGTATGCAAATGCAATCGATGCAAGGAAATATAGAATATTTATTGCACTAGATCATAATTATCTTTATAAGTTTGAAAATACAAATGCAACGCTTTTAATATACGAATTTACTATTAATAAAAAAGTAGAAACTTTAAATGGTAATGAATATGATGGATATGTTGGTAAAACATTATCAACTGTAAGTTTACCAAAGGGATGGACTTTTGATAATCCTGATACATTGATAGAAGAAGGAACTAATACTTATCCAGCTTCTTATAACCCAATAGATACTAAAAATTATGAAGTAGTTAATGGAGAAGAAGTAAGTGTTGTAGGAACTATCCTTCCTACATATACAGTTGATATTACTACAGATAGTGGGATTAAACATGGTTATGGGACTAGTTTAATCATAGAAGAAAAAGATAGTAAGGATTTAACATTTGATGCTATAGATGGATATAGAATTAAATCAGTTTTAGTAGATGGAGTGGAAGTATTAATAGATCCTGTAACTACTTACACTGTATCTTTAACTAATGTAACTAAAGGTTCATCAATAGAAGTAATATCTGAGGTTATTTATTTCAAACCTACTGAAGGTGATAATCAAATTGTTGATAAAACTAATATAAAAGAAGCATCATTTTCATTTGATTTAGATTTTACATCATTTTTATATGACTATGTTAAAATAGATGATGTGAAAATTACAGGTGGATTTAGATTTCTTGAAGGTAGTATAGTTTTAGTTTTAGAAGAAGAATTATTAAGTACATTAGAAGTTGGAACTCATAGTGTTGAGGTTGGATTTTCAAGTGGTAAGTTTCTAATAGCTAATTTAACAATAATAGAAAGTAATCCAGAAACTGGAACGGATATACCAAATCCGGAAGGTAATGTTCCAACTACTGATGGAACAATTAATCCTAATACAAGCGATAATATTTTAATGTATATAGTTTTAACACTATTATCTTTAGGAACTATTGTAAGTTTAAATAACAAAAAAGTTTTAAAAAAATAACTAATAAATAATATATATAGTTCAACCACGTCTAAAAGATGTGGTTTTTCTTTATGGAGAAATATTGTACGTTTGTAAATGAGGGCGACCAAATTTATCAATAATTAATTCATAGTTATTGAGTTGATTTTGTTAATTGTTCACTTCTAATTTGAGCCTGTAAATAATTTTGTGTAAACTCAAATCCTCTAATGGTAGAATGAAATATAGTTACCAAAGGAGGATTTTTGTTATGAGTAAAAAAGATATTATAAAACATATTATTGAAGAATATGGAGTAACATCACCAACAGATATTATCAATGCATTAAAAGACCTACTTGGAGAAACCCTACAAGAAATGATGGACACAGAATTCCATCAACATAGGGGTATAAAAAAACGTAAAAACATCGCAAGGTATTGTAGATATTACTGTACCTAGAGATCGTAATGCTTCTTTCGAGCCAGTTGTAATTGAAAAACATTCACGTGATATATCTGATGTTGATCAAAAGATTATTAATTTATATGCAAGAGCGATTTAAGATATTTTAATCATGTGCTCAGCTGGATTAACAGGACTTAAGAGTACGATTACATCTGTTTAGCCATCTGTCGTTTAACAACGTTGTATAGTTCACTTAATACGTAATTCATGTAAATACTTAGGCTATAAAAACGAAAAGATTTCTGTAAAGATTTAAAATCTGTATATAGTGCGATAAGCGTTGAAAATGCACAAGCTGCATTAGAGAAATGGGGCAGAAATATCCATATGCTTTTAAACCATGGGAAGATAATTGGAATGAAGTATCTAGTATGTTCGACTACATCCTAGAACTTAGAGAAATCATGTATACGACAAATGCCATTGAAAGTTTAAATAGTGGATTCCGTAAGTTCACAAAGATTCGTACAATATTTCCAAGTGATGAAAGTTTGTTGAAATCATTATATTTAGCACAAGATAAAATCGTACAAAAATGAAACATTCCTTATGTAAACGGTGTATGATTTATTCTAGCCTACAAATCATATTTGAAGGATGAATATAGTGGGAGCTTTGAAAAAGTAAATAATCATATGATATTTTAAAAAAGCAACAATGTGCAAACTCACATATTGTTACTAAATATCATTCTACCATAAACTATTGGGTTTATAGTTTACAAAAAATTCAGAAAACACTCTCTTTAAGTAAAGATTTTATCTTGAATCAAATTAACTAAATTATTAATAAATTAAATATAAACATTATTAACTCTTACATGTTTAGTCTTAGCTTCTTTAAGTTCTTTTTCTAAAGTATCTTTAGGATTATC
>CAYJGK010000023.1:0-30752 GCA_964370065.1 uncultured Erysipelotrichaceae bacterium | reverse complement strand
CAAACACAATTATTCTTAGCATTATTATGCTTAGGATTCATTGGATTTGGATGCATTAGAAAATTTTGTAAATAATTAATACAAAAATGAGAAACCATGTGTTTCTCATTTTTTATATGATACATGGATAAGAGATTTTGCCATGGAAATAGTCAATTGATGAACGGAAATGATATTTGATTTAATAGGGGGCACATAACTTTAAATTGTATACGCATAAGATAGATGTGCATCCTCTATTTCAAACAGATATTAAAATAAATGTGCGAAGGAAGAATAATTAATCATTGTGATAAAGTGGATTCTATTTGCACAGTAGCGATACAGTTGTAATGGTAAAAAAAGGTTACTTACACTTTATTAAAAGAAAGTAAAAGGTCTACTTGTAAGTGTTATGAAATTATAGTATCGTGTATCTAGTAGATAGAAAAAAGGGGTTATAAAGCATGAAATATGATTTTAGAACGCATGTATGTAGAATAGGGACAGGAGCATTTAAAACAGATGCAGCAACGATAAATGGATTTTTAGGAGTAGAGTATCATGATGATTCTATTTCAATGTGGGTAGCAGATATGGATTTTGCATGTGCACCAGCTATCGTTGAAAGAATTAAGCAAAGAGCAGATAAATTGATTTTTGGTTATACTGGGATGACTGAAGAATATAAGCGAAGTATTATAAATTGGTATGCAAGGCGTTATGAAATACTGTTAAATGAAGACTGGATTGTATACAGTGCTGGTACAGTACTAGCCATTAAGAATGCAATTTATGCATTTAGTGAAAAACAAGATGAAGTGATTATTCAATCACCAGTTTATTTTCCGTTTTCAGAACAAATTAAAGAAGCGAATCGAATTGTTTCTGATAATACATTAATTAAAAATGAGAATAATGAATATAGTATTAATTTTGAAGATTTTGAAGAAAAATGTAAAACAGCGAAATTATTTATCTTATGTAATCCACATAATCCTACTGGTGATATTTGGAGTCAAAACGATGTACAACGTCTATTGGAAATCACAAAAAAATATGGTGTAATCGTATTTTCAGATGAAGTTCATTCTGATTTAATCCGTCATCATGCAAAATATAATTCAGCATTATCCTATAAGGAGTACGAACATGTAGTAGTGGCTACAGCTGTCAATAAAACTTTTAACTTAGCTGGATTACATGCTACAAATATCATTATAAAAAATCGTATTTTACGAGCTAAATTTAACAAACAAGCAGGAATGGGAATGATTTCACCATTTACATTAGAAGCAACGATTGCAGCCTATAATGAGTGCGAAGCGTGGTTAGATGAGCTAAGAAGCGTATTAGATGAAAATGTGGCTTATGTTGATGCTTTTGTGAAAGAACAATTACCAAAAGTTAAATTTAATGCCCCATTAGGAACGTATTTAGGATGGTTAGATTTTAATGCCTATGGAATAGAAGAAGAAGTGTTAATTAAGCGATTAGCTAGTGAAGCACATATAGTTGTTGAAGGTGGAGGGCTGTTTGGTAAATCAGGGACAGGCTTTATTCGCTTAAATTTAGCTTGTCCTTTAAGTGTTGTAAAAGATGCCATGCAAAGAATAAAAAATATGAATTTATAGAAATAGAAATTCATGTTAAAAGAGTGCTAAGGTAGTTATTATAAGAAGATAAACGGTGTGAAGACATCGTTTTTTTAGTAATTAGCCAATTAGAATAACCTATTTTTATATAGATATGCTATAGTAATAAAGAAAGTAGAGGGATTTAATGTATATTAAGTATGGGGAAAAAGAAATATCTTATTTAAGTAAAAAAGATAAAAAATTAAGAGATGCAATTGCACAAATTGGGCATGTATATAGAGCACAGCAAGATGATTTGTTCACATCTCTTATTCTACACATTGTGGGACAACAGATATCTGTGTCGGCTGTTGCAACGATTTGGAATAGAATGCAAGAGTGCATGCCGATAATGAATGCAGTTGCCATACAAGAAATTTCAATTGACGCTTTGCAAGGCTGTGGGCTTACTTTTAGGAAAGTCGAGTATATGAAAAATTTAGCACAGCATGTATTGGATAAAACGATTGATTTGGATTCTTTATATGAAAAAAGTGATGAACAAGTCATCCAAGAGTTATCCAGTTTAAAAGGGATTGGTGTTTGGACAGTTGAAATGTTGCTTATTTCTTGTATGAAAAGGCAAGACATAATCAGTTATCGTGATTTAGCAATATTACGAGGAATGCGTATGCTTTATCGACATAAAGAAATAACACCTGCTTTATTTGAAAAGTATAAAAAAAGGTATTCCCCTTATGCGAGTGTAGCATCTATCTATTTATGGGCGATTGCAGCAGGAGAGATTAGTACATTAAGTGATCCAGCAAATAACAAAAAAAGGAGAGTTTGAAATGAAAGAAATTATTGTATTATTCGAAGTGAAAATTAGTCAATCAACAAAAGCTAGTTATTTAGAATTAGCGTCAATGATGAAAAAAATGTTAGCGCAGCAAGAAGGATTAATTCGTGCAGAGCGTTTTGAAAGTTTAGTAGAAGAAGGCAAATTGTTATCAATGAATGTGTGGGAAAGTGAAGAAGCTATTGAGAAATGGCGTAATCAATTTGACCATCGTATGAGTCAAGCAGCAGGTAAAAACGCTTTATTTGAAAGCTATACTATTACAGTTTGTGAAAGCATTCGTAAATATACGAATACAGACAGAATACAAGCACCGGATGATTCAAATATGTATTTTGAAGAAAAATAATAAAAATAGAGCAATTATATTCTCATATACTACAAATTATAATACAATAGAATGTATGGAAAGAAGGGCAAATAATGATAAATCAAAGAATTGAAAAATTACGTGCTAGCATGGCGAAGCACAATATTGATGTTTACTATGTTCCAACAAGTGATTTTCACGATAGTGAATATGTAAATGAATATTTTAGAGGAAGAGCATACTTATCAGGTTTTACAGGTTCAGCTGGAGTACTAGTTGTGACGAAAGATAAAGCAGTTGTATGGAGTGATGGAAGATACTATATACAAGGGGAACAACAAGTGTCAAATACTTGTGTAGACTTTTATCGTCAACAAGATCCAAATTATCCAACACCGATTGCTTTTATTCAAAATGAAATTAAAGAGAATGGATGTTTAGGGTTTGATGGAAGAGTAGTGTCTAATGTATTAGGAGCTATGTTTGAAAAACAATTAAGAAATAAAAATATCATAATTAATTACAATTTGGATTTAGTCGATGAAGTTTGGGAAGAACGTGTACAGTTACCTTGTGAGAAAGTATGGCTATATGATACGAAGTATTGTGGTATGACAGCGCAAGATAAAATTAGTAAAATACGGGAAGCAATGCAAAAAGTAAAGGCAACACAGCATATATTAACTTCATTAGACGATATAGCTTACGTATTAAATATGAGAGGGAATGATGTGCAGTCTAACCCTGTATTTTTATCAAATGTTATTATTACAAAAGATACATTCACATTATATATAGATGCAAATAAAATAGATGAAAAGGTAGCTACCTATTTAAAAGAAAATAGAATAGTAATCAAAGATTATTTTGCAATTTATGAAGATGTAAAAGAATTAGGTGAAGAAGATTGTGTATTGGTCGATGAAGGTCGTTGTAATTATGCAATTATGAGTAATATACCTAGTGGGACACGTATTTACAATGATGTGAATCCAAGTACATTAATGAAATCAGTTAAAAATAGTGTAGAAATAGAAAATACGAAAGCAGCGCATATTAAAGATGGTGTTGCAGTAACTAAATTTATGTATTGGTTAAAAACAAATGTAGGACAAATCGAAATGGATGAATTAAGTGTAGATGCTTACTTAACTAACTTAAGAGCACAACAAGAACATTTTTTAGGAACTAGTTTTGATACAATTGCAGGATACAATGCAAATGCTGCAATGATGCATTATAGTGCTACAGCAGAAAATCATGCTAAAATAGAAGCAAAAGGCATGTTACTAGTAGATAGTGGAGGGCAATACCTAGAAGGTACAACTGATATAACTCGTACTTTTGGATTAGGTGAGGTAGACACCACTTGGAAAAAACACTTTACACTTGTATTAAAAGGTATGATTCAATTATCAAAAGCAAAGTTTTTAAGTGGAGTGAGTGGAATCAACTTAGATATTCTAGCTAGACAACCACTATGGGAACATGGTATAGATTATAAATGTGGAACGGGACATGGAGTGGGACATCTATTAAATGTTCATGAAGGACCACAGGGAATCCGTTGGCAAAAAGCATTAGGTAGAAAAGAAGACACGGCTTTACAAGTAGGAATGAATGTAACGAATGAGCCGGGTGTATATATTGCTGGATCACACGGAATTCGTATTGAAAATGAATTGATTGTGAAAGAAATAGAAAGAAATAGCGATGGGATTTTCTTAGGTTTTGAAACCATTACTTTTGCACCAATTGATTTAGATTTAATTGATTTAAACTACTTAGATGAAAGTAGTAAAGAATGGTTAAATGCATATCACACACAAGTGTATGATCTGATAAGTCCAGCATTAGATGAAGCAGAAAAAGCTTGGTTAAAGCAGTATACAAGAGCAATATAAGGAGAACAATATGTACAAAAAAGTAGCTTGGGAAAAGTATGATGAAAAACAAATGAAAGCCGTTATGGACTTTAGTGAAGGGTATAAAAACTATATTACTAAAGGAAAAACAGAACGTGCTTGTGTAAAAGAAAGTGTAGCGTTAGCAAAAGCTTGTGGATATGTAGATTTAGCAGATAAGATTGCAAATCAAGAAACATTACAACCAGGAGATAAAGTGTATGCTGTGAATATGGATAAAAATGTAGCCACTTTTATTATTGGGAAACAACCACTATCAAATGGGCTTCGTATTTTAGGAGCACACATTGATTCCCCACGTTTAGATTTAAAGCAAAACCCTTTATATGAGAGTGAAGGATTTACATTAGCGGATACTCACTATTATGGTGGAGTTAAAAAATACCAATGGGTAACATTACCATTATCTTTACATGGAGTGGTGTTCAAAAAAGATGGGACTCGTGTAGAAGTCATTATTGGAGAAGATGATAACGATCCAGTAGTGGGGATTACGGATTTATTAATTCACTTATCTGCTGATCAAATGCAGAAAAGTGGAGCTAAAGTGGTGGAAGGGGAAGACCTAGATGTCACAATGGGAAGTATTCCTTTAAAAGGGGAAGAAAAAAATGCAGTTAAAGCAAATGTATTAAAATTATTAAAAGAAAAATATGATATGGAAGAAGAAGACTTTATTTCTGCAGAAATTGAAGTAGTGCCAAGCGGGAAAGCAAGAGACTATGGTTTAGATCGTAGTATGGTAATGGGATATGGACATGATGATCGTGTTTGTGCATACGCTTCATTATTAGCTTGTTTAGATACATCAATGAATGAATATACAAGCTGTGCAATCCTAGTAGATAAAGAAGAAGTGGGTAGTGTAGGAGCAACAGGAGCACATTCTATGTGGTTTGAAAATACGGTTGCTGAAATGCTTGCATTAATGGGATCAACTTCTCATTTAGATGTACGCCGTGCTATGAGTCAATCAAAAATGTTATCAAGTGATGTAAGTGCTGGTTTTGATCCTTTATATGCTGGTGTAAACGAAAGAAAGAATTCAGCATTCTTAGGACAAGGTATCTGTTTTAATAAATATACAGGAAGTCGTGGTAAAGGGGGATGTAATGATGCAAACCCTGAGTACATTGCAGAGTTAAGAAAATTAATGGATGAAGCAAACATTAACTATCAAACAAGTGAATTAGGTAAAGTAGACCAAGGTGGAGGTGGTACGATCGCCTACATCTTAGGAAACTATGGAATGAATGTAATCGATGCAGGAGTAGCTGTATTAAATATGCATGCACCTTGGGAAATTATTTCTAAAGCAGATATTTATGAAGCTTATTTAGCATATAAGGTATTTTTAGAAAAAGCATAGTTAAAAGCAGCACTAGCTGCTTTTTTAGAAAGGAAAAACAAATGATTGTTGAAATTATAAATGTTGGTACAGAATTATTACTCGGGGAGATTGTGAACACAAATGCAACTGCTATCTTGAAAATGTGTAAGCAATTAGGGTTTGATGTGTACCATCAAAGCGTGGTTGGGGATAATCCTCAACGATTATTAGATTGTTTTGATATCGCCTTTACAAGAGGGGCAAACTGTATTATCACAACGGGAGGACTAGGCCCTACTCAGGATGACTTAACTAAAGAAATATCAGCTCAATATTTAGGTCTAGAGATGGAAGTCAATTCAATAGAAGTCGATAAGGTGTTAGCTAAATGTGGTTTTTTAGGTGGTAATAAATCTATTTCTAAAGCCAATTACAAACAAGGAAATTTTCCTAAAACAGCGCATATATTAGAAAATGATTTGGGTACCGCAAATGGTTGTGTCCTGCAAAATGAGAAACAAATGATTATTAATTTGCCTGGCCCTCCTAAAGAATTAGACCATGTCATTCAATATTCTTTGTTGCCTTACTTAAGCCAATTTGCTAAAGAAGTCATGTATACGTATGATTTTGTGACTATGGGGATTGGTGAGTCGCGTTTAGAAGATACTTTGCATGATTTAATTAAACAACAAGAAGAAGTCAGTATTGCTCTGTATGCACAAGAAAGTAGTGTTCGGATTCGTTTAGCTTGTAAAGCTATTTCGCAAATACAGGCGGATATGAAAATGGAAAAGAGTAAAGAAGATATTACAAAGTGTATTTCACATTTTATTTTAGATACCAAGCAATTACCACAAAGAGTACAAGAGATGATTCCTAGTTTTGAGATTATTTATGAAGATCAATTTAGAATGCCAGATACTTTTACATTACATAATACATGTGATGAAGAGGTAGTTCTTACTTTACGCTTTAGACAAGAGCAACATCCATTAGGAGATATTGTATACTTCACAATTGAGGATGCTACCAAACAAGAGGTAACCCGCATTGCCAATTTAATTAGTGCGCAAAAGTCTATGAATAAAATTGTGGCAAAAGTATATATGAGTTTATATTTATTTATCCAAAATAAAGAAAACTATGGTAATAAAATAGTATAATAATATAATAAGGGGGAGTAATATGGAAAAAGAAGGAACGGAATGGAGCAATATAGAATACTTGCTTTCGATTAAAGAATATGCAATCTTTGCTTACAATGAAGAAAAAAGAAGAGAAGAAACAATCAAGCAGCAAGCTACGACAATGCAAGCAGCATTTTCTTTTGTGAGTGCTTCGATTGTTATGTCAATGCCAGTTATATTTCAATATGCGAATGCCTATCAACATCTATATTTTGCACTTGTTTTTTCGTCTATTTTAATAGGTTTAGGTGTGAGTTTAGTATATGCAACAGTAGCTTTAAAACTCATCACTGGAGAAGGCTGTTCGCCTATTTTAGAACATCAAGCATATATTGAAGAACAAGTTGGTATGAAACAAGAAGCGCAATTGGAATACTGGATTTCATTTTATGATACTTTGCATCTTTCTAAAAGAAAAGATGCAGATGAGCGAATTAAATATTTAAATCGTTCTAGAATGGCTTTTATTTTATCATTATCTCTATGTGGGTTTTGGTTTATTCTTTTTCTTATTTTGTGCTTAATATACTAGAATACTACAACATAGGGGGTAAAATATATGACAAAAAAAATAAAACCATTTACATCAAAAATTAAATCTTTAAGTGCTAATCAAACAGTTACGGAGCGGGATGCATTTCCTGTTGCTAATAATAAATCAATGGCAAAAAGAGTGAGTAGAAAAGTGAAGGATACCAAAAAGAATAAAGAGTTAAAGGATGATTAATGCATCCTTTTTTTGCGATTTACTTGTTGAATACCATATAACATGATACTATTAGTATACACCCCCAGGGGGTGTGTTAAGGAGAACAATATGTCACCAGATAAACAAGTATTGAAAATGCTTAAAACCGCTCGTGGTCAAATTGATGGGATTATTAAAATGGTAGAAGAAGAACGTTACTGTATTGATATTATTAATCAAATTATGGCAAGCGAAGGAATGTTGAAAGCAGTAAATCGAAAAGTCATTGCCAATCACTTAAAGGGTTGTGTGAATAATGCGAAAAATGAAGTAGAACGTGATGAAAAAATAGATGAGATGATTGTTGTGATGTCTAAAATAATGAAGTAAGGAGAGCGCAAATGAAAAAAGATTTTAATGTGAGCGGTATGACATGCTCTGCATGTAGTATACGGGTGGAAAAAGTAGTGAGTAAACTAGAAGGAGTTGACCAAGTAAGCGTAAATTTACTGACTCACTCAATGCAAGTAACGATACAAAGTGAAAAACAAATTCAAGAAATTGAAGAAGCGGTTCATCAAGCGGGCTACCAAGCCAAGGCAATACAAAATCCGCATACAACAAAGCAAAAAATAGAAGAAAATGTCGTGAGTACTACCCAGTCTATGAAGTCAAGAATGAAGATATCAATTATTTTCTTAATTCCATTAATGTATATTTCAATGGGTGGAATGTGGGGGGCACCCTTGCCAATGTTTATAAGTGGACATGCAGGGGCAGCTTCGTATGCCTTGATTCAATTTTTATTAGCTTTGCCTATTTTAATTATTAATCGCAGTTACTTTATTAATGGGTTTAAAGCATTGTATCATTGTGCTCCTAATATGGATAGTTTAATTGCAGTTGGGTCTAGTGCTGCTTTAGTGTATGGAATTTTTGCTTTATTCCGTATTCAATATGGATTAGGTACACACAACATGGAATTAGTAGCACAATATCATATGGATTTATATTTTGAGGCTTCAGCCACTATTTTAGCGCTTATTACAGTAGGTAAATATTTAGAAAGTAAAAGTAAATCTAAAACAACAGAGGCTATTTCTGCACTATTGGATTTAGCGCCCAAACAAGCAGTTGTATTGCGTGATGGAAAAGAAATCACAATTCCTCAAGAGGAAGTACAATTAAAGGACCGGGTTGTTGTACGTGCAGGAATGGGGATTGCTGTAGATGGGGTAATTATTGAAGGAGGTGCATCAATCGATCAATCATCTATTACTGGTGAAAGTGTACCAGTTTATAAACAAGTACACGATGGGGTGATTGCGGGGACTATTAATAAAAGTGGATATTTCATTATGGAGGCTACAAGAGTAGGAGAAAATACAACATTTGCTCAGATTATTCATTTAGTAAAACAAGCGTCAGCTACGAAAGCACCCATTGCTAAATTAGCGGATAAAATAGCTGGCCTTTTTGTACCCATTGTGATGCTTATTGCACTACTTACTTTCATCGTGTGGATTATGATGGGATATGGTATCGAAATGGCTTTATCTAGTGCAATTACAGTTTTAGTTATATCGTGCCCTTGTGCTTTAGGTCTAGCTACTCCTGTATCGATTATGGTTGGAACGGGTATTGGGGCACAAAATAAAATACTAATTAAATCAGGAGAAGCATTGGAAACACTACATAATGTTTCCACTGTTATTGTCGATAAAACAGGTACATTAACATTAGGAAAACCGGTTGTGAGTGATATAGCAGTTTTTGATTATGATGAAACAACTGTACTGAATTATTTGTATAGTGTAGAACATAAGAGTGAGCATCCTTTATCACTCGCAATCATTGACTATGCACAAAATAAAAATGCAACGTTACTTTCTGTGCATGATTTTAAAGCAAGAGAGGGACAAGGAATAGTAGGTGTATGTGAAGGTTGTATGGTCATAATTGGTAATCAACAAATGTTTAAACAAAACAATATCGACATCACAAGGCATGAATCCATCTTAAATACTTTAGCGAAACAAGGGAAAACACCTTTATTGATTGGAATTAATCAAGTATGTGTAGGTTACATTTGCGTACAAGACCCAATTAAAGAAACAAGTAAGCAAAGTATTGCTATCTTAAAAGACTTGCACATTCACGTTGTAATGTTAACTGGGGATAATAAGCTTACTGCTCAAGCGATTGCAGATACACTTGGCATTGATGAGGTGATTGCAGAGGTACTACCACACGAAAAAGAAGAAGCGGTACGCCATTATCAAAACAATAACAATGTAGTAGCCATGGTGGGAGATGGTGTGAATGATTCCGTTGCGCTTGTACAAGCAGATGTAGGAATTGCGATTGGTGCAGGAAGTGATATTGCTATTGAGAGTGCAGATATTGTATTGATGAGAAGTGATTTAATGGATGTAAGTAATGCGATTACATTAAGTAAAGCCACGATTAATAATGTTAAACAAAATTTATTTTGGGCATTTTTCTATAATGCATTAGGAATTCCTTTGGCTGCTGGGCTGCTATACATTCCTTTCCATTTGCGTTTAACCCCCGACTTTGCTGCATTAGCCATGAGTTTATCTAGTGTTTTTGTCGTAAGTAATGCATTACGCTTACGTCATTTTAAATGGCATACAAAAGATGAAAAAATCATAGAAAGAGAGAAAAATATGGAATTAAAAGTAGAAGGAATGATGTGTCAACATTGTGTCAAACATGTAAAAGAAGCAGTAGAAAGTGTGGCTAACACAAGTGATGTAGTCGTTAACCTAGATCAAAAAATTGTACGGTTTACAATGTCTGATGATGTAAAGCAACAAGTATGTGAAGCGATTGCAGCTGCAGGATATACTGTAAATTAATGATTATTTTTGTGAGTAAATAAGAGAGGATAAAAGTATATTCCTACTTTAAAATAAAAATATGTATAGAAATTAGCTATATGTTTATAACAGGAAAAGGTTATAATAAAAAAAGAGTGAACAGTAGAAATTAGGTTTAGTCATATTAGGAGATGTGTGAAGTATATTATGCTTCACACATTTTCTTTTTTTTAGGCTAATTGACCATATCAATAGCGCAAAAAAAGAATTCATTTGCGTGAACCTTAAAATATTTGTGTATAATATAGTTAATAAAGAAAGAAATAAAAGAAAGGAGTATAATAAGAAGAAAGATTAGGTATTCTGTTAGTTTGTATATCAAATAAAGGGGTGAGCATTATGAAATTAAAGCAAACTATTCAATTATATGAATTAATGTATCAAAGGTTCTTAAAAAATCCATTTACAACCAATCAAGCACAGATGATTAAGGAAACTATAACATTGATGCAAAGTTGTAGTACAGTAGAAGAAGCGACAAGTAAAATAAGACAATCTTATTTGTATAATCAAGGTGCAAAAGCGCTTATGTTAGATCGATTAAATGCTTGTATTCAGGCAAGTGAAGTGCAAAAAAGGGAAGATGTAAAAGCCGTATATGAAAAGAAACAGGCACTCCTATTCAAGGATGATAAGGAGTTACAAGATACATCGTACTTACAACAAGTTAATGCATTAAATCAAACTTATGAAACCAGATATGACCAATTTAGTAAACTGTATGAATTATATATGGAAAGTGAAATGTTATCGTATCTTGACATGTCACGTTTAGAAGAAATAAAACGAGAAGTAAAACAAGTATTAAATTGGTTTGTCAGTCAAAATTTAATATTTAAAGAAATAGCACAAACGGAAGAATATCGCTGTTTATGTAGTGCGCAAGAAAATGCATATTTATGTTTTACCAAGCAAATTGAAGCAATGGAGATAAGTTTTGATGAAGCACAAGAACACATCGAGCAAGAATTTCAAGTAACATGGAATGCCATTCAACAAGAGAAAGCGCAAATTATAGAAATAGGAAGAAAAAATAATGAGTACATTCGCTATGCCAATGCCATCATTGTTCCACCGGATTCAAAAGATGGGCAGTATCGCTTTGTTATGGAGGTGGTACAGGATGAATGAGGTGATTAATCAATTAGTCATGGCATATGTACAAACTTTTGATGCATATGATGTAAAAGATACACAATTAAAGCTAGATGTGGACAACTATGTCAAAGAAACTTTGGAATTAGCGAATGCAAGTAATGACCCTACTCAGTTTTTAACAGATTTTGCAAGTAGTGGGTTACAAGAAAAATATACGGCATTAATTACGAAGGTGGCCATGCAAAACAATGTGGAAACAGCACAGCAAACGACTGTAGAAAGCAGCTTACCTAGTGTAAAGCAATTTGTAGAACAGTATCGAACTGCGTATGATGAAGTTTGCAAAGCAGGGTATCGGAACCGTGCTAAGAATGCATATGAGCAATTGTTAGCATTAGGTGATGAATATGATGATTTATTAGATGCACAAATACAAATAGAAGAAAATTCTTTATTGTGGGAGATAGTTAAACAAGATTTAATGGATATTCATGAAACTATGTATAAGGCATGTGATCCTTTGTATGACTTTATGAAGGAAGTATTAGCGCTACCTTATGAGATGGTAAAAAATGCGACAAGCGATGAACAATTAGTATATGAATCACAAATTATGACACATACACGTATAGCATTAATGAAAAAAGAAATGCAGCGTTTATTATGGGTGAACACCTTATTGAATGAAATGATGAATTATATACAATCAAAGATTAAAATTGCTCAATGGAATCATGACACAGAGGTAATGAACTATACTAAATTAATGGTGGCATCTAGAATGAATGTGAAAAAAATCATCCATTTTATTGAAAGTGAATATCACATTTCTAAAGATGCACTTTTTCAAGAACAACAACATCGTATTTGGTTTTTAACACCAACTCCGTTAGATGATTTATCGAGAATCAAAAAAGGATTACATCCTCAAAATATACAAGTGTTACAAAATATTCTGGAAGAAGAAATTTATTCTTCATTAAATTGTACAGAATTATTAAAATTAGAAAAAGATGAAATGATTTATTTTGCTTTAGAATCGGATATTAGTCAATATTTCGAAAAGCAAGCCAAGCAAGTAATGGTTGAACAAAATGCTTCCATTACCTATTTCAAATTTTTACAAGATAGTGCATTTCAACAAGCTCGTAGCCAAATTGTAATTAAAAAGTAGGTAATTCCTACTTTTGTTTGTATACTTTATGGTAAAATAAATCAAAAAAGGAGGGGAAACAATGCCTTATCAAACATGTTGTACGCATCCAAAAAAAGTTAGTTATAGCCTATTACACACACCTAAACCATTACCTCTAAATAAAGCAATGTTGGAAAGTATTGTACAATTACTTTGGTATGTACCCAATATTGCAAGTAAACAAAGCAATCAGAATAAAATAGTGAGTGAATTAATTTATGACGATTTTTGTTTTTCTATATTAAAAAGAACGATGCACTTAGATGATAATGATGTAGAGTTACAAAATTATGATATAGAAGAACAAGTAGTCAATCAATATAAAAATGAAGTGTGTCAAAATTGTCAGAAAATGATATTAAAGAAAAGTAAACAAACAAGCTTTGTATCTGCTTTACTACGGCATGTTCGTAACTGTATAGCACATGGCAATTTTACAATATTAGACAATGGTATGTTAGTAGGGTTTGATGAGATTGCCAATCAAAAAAAATGCACAGCGATCATAAAATTGTATCCAGAATCATTGTTAGCTGCCTTACATATTATTAATTCAATGTTAGTGCAAGAACAATTGGTGATGTATGCATTTAATAAAGTGGGATACGAAGTGGTTTCACAACATGATTGTGATAACTGCTTTGATTACTTATTAACAAAAAATGGAAAACAAATTGGGATTGAGTTAAAGCGTGTAAAGCAGGCAAAATATGTAGATCGTTTATTGTTTGATGAGTTATTTACTTACTTATCAAAAATGAATAACACACGTAGTATACCAGTCGTTTACTTACTAGATACATCTAAATTAACAATAGCACAAAAGTTAAAACTAATGGATGCACAGATTACAATAATTGATATGAGTATGATTAAGTCTTTACTAAAAGGAATCGACGTATTAGCGCATATACACGAATAAAAAAATAGTTTATAATACTAGTATTATTGAAAAGGAGATATACTTATGGGATTAATAGCAGCAGGAATAAACTCAGTTAAAGGAGTTTTTGCAGATGAATGGAAAGAGGCCTTTGTCAGTGATGCTTTAGATGTCAATGTTTTATTGACAAAAGGTATTAGACAAAACGAAAAAGGCTCACAAAATACAAAAGGCCACGATAATGTAATTAGTGATGGATCTAAAATTATCGTTGCAGATGGGCAATGTATGATTATTGTTGAACAAGGGAAGATTGTAGAAGTTTGTGCGACACCTGGTGAATTTACATATGATAATGCTATTGCACCTAGTTTATTTACAGGTAGCTTAGGAGAATCAGTAAAAAATACATTTTCACTAATTGGGAAGCGTTTTACTTTTGGTGATAATACAGGAACAGATCAAAGAATTTACTTTATTAATGTGAAGGAAATCTTAGGTAATAAATATGGAACAGCTAACCCTGTGCCATTCCGTGTAGTGGACAATAATATTGGATTAGATATTGATATTGCAGTGCGTTGTCATGGAGAATATTCATATAAAATTGTTGATCCAATTTTATTCTATACAAATGTTTGCGGAAATGTAGAAAGAGAATATTTACGTGAAGAAATAGATGGGATGTTGAAAAGTGAATTATTGACAGCATTGCAACCTGCTTTCGCTAAAATGAGTGCAATGGGTCTACGCTATTCAGCGATTCCTGCGCATACAACAGAATTAGCAGTAGAATTAAATGAAATTTTATCGGATAAATGGCAAGCATTACGTGGATTAAAGATTGTTTCTTTTGGAGTTAACTCAGTAGTTGCTTCTAAAGAAGATGAGGATATGATTAAAGAAATGCAAAGAACAGCAGTACTACGTAATAGTGGAATGGCGGCTGCTACACTTACACAAGCACAAGCAGATGCGATGAAGTTAGCTGCGGGAAATGAAGGGACAGGTGCATTTATGGCTTTTGCAGGGATGAACATGGCTCAACAAAGTGGTGGTATTAATGCCAATGCTCTATTTGCTGATCAACAAGCACAACAAACGCAGATGGCTCATGCACCACAAGCAAATGGATGGACCTGTGGTTGTGGGAAACAAAATACAGGTAAATTTTGTGAAGAATGCGGAAAACAATCCCCACAAACAGGAGGTTGGACATGCGAGTGTCATACAGTAAACACGGGTAAATTTTGTACAAACTGCGGGAAACCAAACAAAGGGGTTAAAATTGTTTGTGACAAATGCGGGTACACACCAGAAGATGTAAACAATGCGCCTAAATTTTGTCCAGAATGCGGGGATATAATAAATGAATTCGACAAAAAATAATACCGATACCATTCAACAAAATAAATGTCCAAGTTGCGGTGCGGCGATTAAATTTGATTCCAATGCTCAGAATATGACTTGTGAATATTGCGGTTGTGAATTTGATGTAGCTGCCATAGCAGATTTTGCACAATTAAGTGAATCGCAAGAAGCAAGTTTAGAGTGGTCACATTATGATGAAACAAATGGGGCAACGAATTGGAATGAAAGTGAAAAGCAAAGTGTTAAGAAATATATTTGTCAATCCTGCGCTGGAGAAATTATTTCAGATGAAGTCACAACAGCAACTAAGTGTCCATATTGTGACAATCCTGTTATTATTGCCTCACAATTAAAAGATGAATATCGTCCCGATTTAGTCATTCCTTTTAAAATTGATAGAAAAAGTGCAAAAACAGAGCTTTATAATTATTTAAAGGGTAAAAAATTATTGCCAAATGAATTCAAAAGTGAAAATCATATTGATGAAATTAGTGGTATTTATGTGCCGTTTTGGCTATTTAATTGTACAGCTAAAGGAGAAGTTACGTATCGAGCACAAACCTCTCGTTCTTGGACAAGTGGAAACTATATTTATACTAAAACGAACCATTATGCATTAAGACGTAATGGGGAAGTTGATTTTGCTAGTGTTCCTGCTGATGGTTCTTCTAAAATGGATGATACTCTAATGGAATCCATTGAACCATATGATTATACGCAAGCAGTTAATTTTAGTACGGCTTACTTAGCGGGTTATTTAGCACAAAACTACGATGTGGTAGCGGATGATTTAAGTGAGCGTGTAGCAGATCGTATGAGTAACAGTTTATTATCGTTATATAGTAGTACAATTCAAGGGTATGATACACATCGTGTAACGCATAAAAATGTAGTGAATGAACGTGGGAATATTCAATATGCGTTATTACCAGTATGGATTTTAAACTCCACTTATAAAGGAGAAAAATACACATTTGCAATGAATGGGCAAACTGGTAAATTTGTTGGGAAGTTACCAATTGATAAAATGAAAGCAGTAAAATATGGACTCGCTACTTTTGTCTTAGTGGCAGCACTTGGCTCAGCTGTATTTGCAGCTATAATCATGTGGATGTAAGGAGGAAAAACAATGAAATTTAAATTAAAATTATTACTTCTCCTATTTATTCTAACACTTGTACCAACCCTTTCTATTTCTGCTAATGAAACACGTATTTATGATGGCGATGATTTAATAAGTAGTGAAATAGAACAAGAACTAGAAGAACAATTAGCGTATATATATGAAACATATCAATTAGATGTATACATTGTAACCACTTTTTCTTTAGAAGGAGAAGCGGCATCTACGTATGCAGAAAATATGTATTACTACTATGATTTTGGTTATGGTAACAATAAAGATGGTTTATTACTCTTATTGAGCCTAGAGTATCGCGATTGGGCGATTACAACAGAAGGGTTTGGTGATGTTGCATATAATAATTATGCACTCGATCAATTTGAGGAAAATATCTTACATTACTTTAGTGATGGGGAATACGAAAAAGGATTTAGTGAATATGTAGATATGGTAGAAGCATATGCTAAACAAGCCAGAACAGGAGATGAGTATGATTACTCAAATCAATATCGAGGAACCATGTATTATGTCATCGGATTCGGTATTGTAATGTTAGTTGGTATATTTGCAGCAGTAGGATACGTCGTGTACTTATTTACGCAAATGAACAATGTAGTAGCGCAAAAAGAAGCGAAGGCATATATTGATAAAGATTCTTTCTTGTTACATGATAAGAGTGATCAATTCTTGTATTCAACAGTTACAAAAGTAATACGTCCAAAGAGTAATTCATCTGGATCATCGGGTTCAAGTGGCGGCAGAAGCGGAAAGTTCTAACTGCTAGCAAATTGTAAATAATAGCTAATTATATGAAGGTGTGACTTTGTATAATTGGCTTTTTTTTTACGTTAAAAAAAGTTATAATAAATGTAATAGATGAAAAGATAGCATGGATTTCAATTTGAATGTTTTGGTAAAGAATATAATTCGTATTTATCTTAAAGATAAAGAAAGGATGAAACATGGAAGAAAGACCATATGTTGCATGGAATATAATGAATCAATTTTTAATAGAAAGTTTTATGGGGTATGGGGTTAGTGAACAAGATGCTAAAATATGCGCGGAAATATTATTAGAGAGTGATCATCGAGGAATTGAAAGTCATGGGGTGAATCGATTCAAACCAATATATTTAGATCGTATTAAAAAAGGAATACTAAATCCAGTTACCCATTGTGAAATACTGAAGGACACATTGACTACACAAGTCATGGATGCAAATGATGGGATGGGCATGGTTGCCTCTTATCATATGATGAATCATTTAATTGAAAAAGCAAAAAAATATGGTATAGCAATGGGAGTCATTCGTAATTCATCACATTATGGTATTGCAGGATACTATACTGATTTAGCGGCAAATGCGGGGATGATTGGAATTACAGGAACAAACGCTAGAAGTAGTATCGCTCCTACTTTTGGGGTGGAAAATATGTTAGGAACTAATCCATTAACTTTTAGTATACCTACACAAGAACCCTTTCATTTTTGTTTAGATTGTGCTACTTCTATTTTTCAAAGAGGAAAGATAGAGTATTATGCTAGAATTGGAAAATCTACACCATCTGGTGCGATTGTAAGTGATACGCCAATCGTCGATTCACAAACTATTTTAGAATACTTATCAACAGGTAAAGCAGCGCTCGCTCCACTTGGTGGTGTTGGTGAGGAACAAGCAGGCTACAAAGGGTATGGATATGCGACAGTTGTAGAAATTTTATCTAGCGCATTAAGTGATGGTATCGCATTAAAGGACATTAAAGATACGGATGAGAAAGGAAATCTTCGTCCTTTTCACTTAGGTCATTTTTTTATTGTAATTAATCCAGAATTTTTTATGGGTGAAGAAGTATTGCGTAAAAGAACCACTGAAATCTGTTGTGCATTGCGTCAATCCAAAAAAGCAAAAGGGCAATCCCGTATCTATACAGCAGGAGAAAAAGAATATGAAGTTCGATTAGAAAGAGAAGAAAAAGGAGTACCTATATCTGAATCATTACAAAAAGAATTGTTGATGATTAAAGAGGAATTACAACTAAGTACTTTTTTTCCTTTTGAAAAATAGGAGATAATATGAAAGTAAAAGCTATTTATAAACATTTTAAAGGTGATTATTATTTTGTAGAAGAATTGGCTATCCATAGTGAAACCAAAGAAATTTATGTAGTGTATCGTAAACTATATGATGATTGCAATTTATATATTCGTCCTCAAACCATGTTTATGGAACTTGTGGACAAAGAGAAATACCCTGATGTAAAACAAAAATACCGTTTTGAATGTATAGAAATAGAGAGTGTGCGAAAATGAAAAAATATATATTAACAATTGATCAAGGAACAACAAGCAGTCGTGTCATCATTTTTAATGAAGATTTAGAAATAGTGGGACAAGCTCAAAAAGAATTTACACAATACTTTGATGAACCAGGGTGGGTAGAACATGATGCTAATGAAATTTGGTTGAGTGTTTTAAGTTGCATGAGTGAAGCATTTATTACATCCAGCATAAAACCAAGTGAAATAGAAAGTATCGGTATTACGAATCAAAGAGAAACGACGATTGTGTGGGATAAAGCAACAGGGTTACCAATTCATCGTGCATTAGTTTGGCAGTCTAGACAAAGTGATGGAATTTGTGATGATTTAAAACGAAAAGGGTATGCTTCTTTATTTCAAGAGAAAACAGGGTTAGTGATTGATCCTTATTTTTCTGCTACTAAAATCAGATGGATTTTAGATCACGTGCCAGGGGCACAAATGAAAGCGCAAGCTAATGAATTAATGTTTGGTACAATCGATACTTGGTTAGTGTATAAGCTGAGTGGAGGAGTGGCACATGTGAGTGATTACTCTAATGCAGCAAGAACTATGCTATACAATATCCATGACTTATGTTGGGATGACACCTTATTAGAAATATTAAATATTCCAAAAACGATGCTACCAAGTGTATGTCCTTCTTCTGCTATTTACACGCACACAAATCCTTCGTTATTTTTCAATCAAAAAGTAGCCATTGCCAGTATGATAGGGGATCAGCAGGCAGCTTTATTTGGACAAGGATGTTTTCATAAAGGAATGGTTAAAAATACATATGGAACAGGTTGTTTTATGTTAATGAATACGCATAATCAAGCGATTCATTCACAACATGGCTTAATTACTACAATTGCATGGGGAATCAATAATGAAGTACACTATGCATTGGAGGGAAGCATTTTTGTAGCAGGAAGTGCGATTCAGTGGCTACGTGATGGGTTGCAATTATTTAATGATGCGAAATTAAGTGAATCACTAGCAACATCTATTAATGATAGTGATGAAGTATATGTTGTACCTGCCTTTGTTGGATTAGGGGCACCTTATTGGGATGATAAGGCAAGGGGTGCAATCTTTGGTTTAACAAGAGGAAGTAGCGATGCCCATATTACACGTGCTACACTAGAAAGTATTGCGTATCAAAGCAAAGATGTATTAGATGCCATGATGAAAGATGCTAGGCAATCTCTTGTTTCTTTACAAGTGGATGGAGGCGCAACAGATAATCAATATTTAATGCAATTTCAAAGTGATTTAATTCAAAAAGAAGTACATGTAGCTAAAGTGAAAGAAACAACAGCATTAGGAGCAGCTATGTTAGCAGGGTTAGCATGTGGCTATTTTAAAGATTTAAAACAATTAAAACAAAAACTACAAGCTGCAAAAACCTATATACCAATACAGCCTAAAGATAAGGTGGACGCTTTATATGATGGCTGGAAAAATGCTGTATCATGTGTTCAAAAATATCATCAATAATCTACTTACAATAATGATTGAAGTGTGATAAAGTTAATGATGGGTGTGATAAAATGGAAAAAATAAATAGTATGGAAGAAGTGCTACATTATTTATATAGGAAAGAAATAGTATTTATTAAAACTAAACAAGCAATAACCTATTTTGCTTATCAAGAGAATCGCTTTATTGCGAAGAGTAATCAAGCAACTTATTATGTTGATGAAGTAACATTAGTCGATTTATTTAAACAGGAAACTTTCTATTTGCATAAAAGACAAAAAGAAGAATCACAAGAAGACGCAATATTAAAAGATAAAGAATATTATAGTTGGACACACAAATAGGAGGGGACACAACATGAACACAGTATTTTTTGATTTAGATGGCACATTATTACCAATGGATTTGGATGCTTTTATCCAAGATTACTTTGCTAGTATTGCACACTATTTCGCAGGGAGTGAATACGACGCAAAATTATTAACAAAAGGAATTATGGCTGGTGTACAAGCGATGAGTCACAATGATGGGAAACAAACTAATGACATCGTATTTTGGAATTGTTTTACCAATCTTACTGGAATTGAAAAGCAAAGTGTTGAAGCAGTTTTTACTAAATTTTACGAAGAAGAATTTCCTAAATTAAGTAAAGGGGTTAGTCAAAATAACTACATGAAAAAAGCGGTGCATTTATTGAAAGAAAAAGGATATCGTTTATTCTTAACGACAAACCCTGTTTTTCCAAGACGTGCAGTAGAGCATCGTTTAGCATGGGCAGGTTTAGAGGTGAGTGACTTTGTCGCTTTAACAAGTTATGAAAATTCACATTACACAAAACCAAATATTGCCTACTATGAAGATTTTATGAAACAACAAAATGTATGTGCATGCGAATGTTTAATGGTAGGAAATAACACTTTGGATGATGGTGTTGTACAAACGATTGGAATGTCGTTTTATTTAGTAGATGATCACTTAATCAATCCAGGAGATGGAGTGATTGAAAGTGATTATCGTAGTGATAGTGCAGGTTTTTATGCATTTGTTGAAAACTTAAAAAATGTTCAGTAACACAAAGAAGATAAGGAAAAATCCTTATCTTTTTCATTATATAAATAAATTCATAATTATATTCATTTTGCAATCCCTTTCATAAAGAAAATCATATGTGTTTAAACAATTTTATGCTATACTAAGTACAAAGAAGTACAGTAAAGAGGTCCTATGAAAATACTAAGTGTAAAAAACTTAAGTAAAGATACAGTCGATTTTTTAAGTCGTCAATTTACTTATGTATATAAAGATCGAAAACAACTAGAAAATAAAGATGTACAAGAAGTTGATATTGTGATTGGAAATATACCTGTTCACTTATTGCCACATTGTCATACTTTACAGTATTTGCAATTAGAAAGTGCCGGTCATGAATCTTATGTAAATTGCATTCCTCATAATGTACGTTTATGCAATGCTTCTGGTATTTTTGGAGAAAGCATAGCTGAACATCTAGTCATGTCCACGTTAGCTTTATTTCGTGATCTAGATGTATATTTTGCTCAACAAAAAAACCATGTATATCAAAAGAAACGACACATTTCTTTAATACAAGGGTCGACCTTTATTATTTATGGTACAGGCGATATTGGTAGTTGTTTCGCAAAAAAAATTAAAGCACTTGGTGGTTATACAATTGGCGTAAACCGGAGTGGTAAAAAATTAGATTGTTTTGATGAAGTGTATGGTGTAGCAGGGATTGATGCTCAATTGCATCGTGCTGATGTAATCGCTTTTGGTTTGCCTAAATACGAAGGAACGAATCATATTTTTAAGGAAGCTCAATTAAAACTTGTGAAAAGCAGCGTTGTGATACTCAATGTGGGAAGAAGTAATGCAATTAGTCAAGAAATGATTTGTGAAGCATTGCAAAATAAACAGATTGGGAAAGCCATGTTAGATGTTTTTAATGAAGAACCAATTAGAGAAAATCATCCAATTTGGGATATACCTGGTTTATTGATAACACCACATGTGTCTGGAACGTTTGCCCATCCACTGATGCATCAATTATTTGAAATATTAGTAAAAGAAAATTTGATGTCCTTTAAAAAGGGTGAAACATTACGTAATGAAGTAGACTTGATACAAGGATATTAATTGCATTAGCATAATAAATAAAGAATGATTATGCTATAATAAATAAAAAGATAAACATAGTTTAAATGAATGAAGGAAGAGGAAATAAAATGGAAAACGTGAAAATATTCGCCTTAGGTGGATTAGATGAAAATGGAAAAAATATGTATGTTATAGAAGTCAATGAAGTGATTTTTGTTGTGGAAGCAGGAATCATGATTCCTGATGGATCTTTATTAGGAGTTGAATACATCATTCCTGACTTTACTTACTTAATTGAAAATAAGAAAAGAATAGGTGGTATTTTTATTACACATGCTCATGATGATGTGATGCGTGCTTTACCATACTTATTGAAGCAAATTAGTGTCCCTGTTTACACAGGTAAATTTACCGCTGTTATGATTCAAGAAAATTTGAAAAAAGAAAAAGTTAAAAATTCGAATATTCGCGTAATTGATCGCAATAGCAGAATTCATATTGAAGGAATTGAAGTGCGTACATTCGGAGTCTCACATTCTACACCAGATTCATTTGGATTAGCAATTCATAGTAATCAAGGATATATTGTATATAACGGTGAGTATTGTTTTGATTACAATATTCATAATCCTCACTATGATTGCGATATTAATGAATTAAGTGAAATTGGAAAAAAAGGAGTCTTATGTTTATTGTCGGAATCAACAAGTGCTGATAAACCAGGACATACGGCACCTAAACATAGAATTAAAGATAAGATTGCACCAATTTTTGAAGAAAATGAAGGACGCTTTATTGTTGCTGTTTACAAACAAAGTTTCTTTAGAATTACTGAAATTTTAGATTTAGCTATTCAACAAAAGAAAAAAATATTCTTCCATGATGATAACTTAAGAAAAATGATCGATGAATTAGATAAACTAGATTACTACAAAGTACCAAAACAGTTGATCGTAGAAAAGAAAGACTTTACTAATGACATGGAAGATATTTTAGTATTAGTTTCTGGTACAGGAAAACGCATGTTCTTAAAAATGTCTAATATTGCAACAAGAGAAGATGCGTTAGTACAAGCAAGAGTAAGCGATACTATCATTATTGCAGATACAGTAGTAAATGGTACGGAAAAAGAAGCTGTGAGTATGGAAAATGAAATTTATCGTGAGGGTGGAACTATTTATTCGTTCAAATCACGCGATGTTTTATCAATGCATCCTTCATGTGAAGATTTAAAAATGTCTTTATACTTATTCAAGCCAAAATACTACATGCCAACTAAAGGAGAATATCGACAATTAATTAAGAATGCAGATTTGGCAACCCAAATGGGGTTTACTCCAGATCGTATTGTATTATGTGATAATGGACAAGTCGCAACCTTTAGGAAAAAATCATTAGTTTCAATGAGCCAAGATTTAGAATTAAATGATGTGTTAATTGATGGAAATGAAAACTGGGATGTTACAGGTGTGGTATTAAAAGATCGTGAAGTTTTATCAAAAGATGGTGTTATGGTTATCGGAGTCACATTAAACTTTAAATCGAAAAAAATAGTCAGTGGAATAGATGTGCAAACTAGAGGATTAATCTATTTAAAAGATGCTGACTATATCGTAAAGGAAGTCATGAATATTTTTGAAGCAACGATTGTGAATGCTGTGCAAGAACGTCGCTATGAGAATATTGAAACACGTATGGAAGCAAGAGATAAGATTACTCGTTATCTAATGAAAGAAACAGGAAAGAGACCGATGGTATTACCTGTTATTTTAGAAATGAATTAATAGGTATTCATATATGGCAAAAAAAAGAACAACACAAACAAAAAAAGTGCGTGATGAACATACTGAAATCATCAGATTATATGTTATTGCATTAGCTATTATTGCTCTATCTTTAATCGGTTTACTAAAAGTGGGAGTAGTCGGTAATATTATTACACAGATGATGATGATGGTAGTTGGTAATTTATATAGTGTAGGCTTCGTTGTCTTAATTATATTCTCAATTGGATACATGAGATTTAAAACATTGCGTTTTTTAGAGATGAAACAATGGATTGGATGCATTATTTTGTTAGTTTCTTTATTGATTATTTTTGCGATTCCAAGTGATAAAACAATTGTTGGAATGCGCGTGATTAATGAATACTTAGCAGATATGAGTCGTATCTTTGGTGGTGAATTAAGCCCACAAGGGGGACTTATAGGAGCTATTTTATATAGTTTAACATCCTTGTTGTTTGATCGCATTGGGACATTAATTGTAATGGCAGTGTGTGTCATTTTAGGTCTTTTATTACTTAGCAATAAAGCAATGTTTGATAAAGTAAAACAAGTTATAAAAGAGCATAGAGAAGTGTCTAAAATGAAAAAAGAAGAACGTAAAGAATTAAAATTACAAGAGAAAATAGCACAAGAAGAAGCCAAACAAGTTGATTTTATAAATTATAATCAAGATGACGAACAAGAGGAAGTAGAAGAACCTGATGTAAAAGAAATAAAAGAAGTGAAATCTCCTTCTAAATTTATGGATGTTAATGATGTATTTGATGATACAGAAGTAGAAGAGGATAATCCCATTATGCACGAAGTTACCCCTTCTATAAAGGATATGGTAGTGAGCACTTCCGCTTATATCACGGATTTTACAAACTATAAATTACCTTCTGCAAGATTACTGCAAACTAGTAAGCCAAAAGGTAAATCAAATGTAAATAGCATGAATGCTAATCAAGCGGGAAAACGGTTAGTTGAGATTTTATCACAATTTTCAGTACCTGTCACTCTTGTCGATACCCATATTGGACCAAGTGTTACAAAGTTTGAATTACGTCCGGAACATGGAGTCAGGGTAAATCGTATTAGTAATTTGCAACAAGATATTAAAATGGGATTAGCGGCTAAAGATATTCGTATTGAAGCGCCTATCCCTGGTAAGTCAACCGTAGGAATTGAAATTCCGAATCAAGAAAAAACAATGGTGACTATGAAGGATTTAATCCGTAATGTACCAGAGTCGGAAGGACAAGAAAAGTTATTATTCACACTAGGAAAAGACTTAATGGGTCAAGGCGTTTATGGCAAATTAAACAAACTACCTCATTTGCTAATTGCTGGTTCAACAGGTAGTGGAAAATCGGTATGTGTGAATACGATTATTTGTAGTATTTTAATGCGTGCGAAGCCTAATGAAGTGAAAATGCTATTAATTGACCCTAAAAAAGTAGAGTTTACACAATATACAAAAGTGCCACACTTACTGGCTCCCGTTATCACTAATGCAGAAGAAGCTAGCCGAGCTTTAAAAGTAGTAGTGAAAATGATGGATGATCGATATGACATGTTTGCCAAATGTGGTGTGCGTAATATTGCGGGATTTAATGAATATATTGCCCAGCATCCAGAAGAAACCATTCAACCAATGCCATTTATTATGGTGGTTATCGACGAATTAGCAGATTTAATGTTAGTGGCCTCTAAAGAGGTAGAAGCGAGTATTCAACGAATTACACAACTTGCTAGGGCAGCTGGAATTCATTTAATTGTGGCTACTCAAAGGCCTTCAGTGGATGTGATTACAGGGATTATTAAAGCGAACATACCAAGTCGTATTGCATTTGCAGTCTCAAGTGCAATTGATTCTAGAACCATACTTGATCAACACGGTGCAGAGAAGTTGTTAGGTAATGGAGATATGTTATATTTACCGGTTGGTACCCAAGTAGCCACTCGTTTGCAAGGATGTTTCTTATCCGATGATGAAGTGAGTGCAGTTGCAAACGCTTGTTCAAATCAAGCTCTACCACGATTTGAAGACGTATTCTTACGTCTAGATCAAATTGATGGACAAGGAGGAAGCGTGAGTGAATCAAAAGACCCTTTATATGATGAAGTCAAGCAATTTGTGGTAGAAACCCAAAAAGCGAGCACGTCATTTATTCAAAGAAAATTTAGCGTTGGTTATGCAAGAGCAGCTCGTTTAGTTGACATGCTAGAAGCAGACAGAGTAATTGGTCCTGCAAGAGGAAGTCGACCTAGAGAAGTGTTTATAAAACCAGAAGAGTAAAATAAAAACTGTGTGATGCAGTTTTTATCTTTATAAAAGCCAAGTGCTTTAGAAAGGAGTTTTTGTATGAACAATGTGCAAATCATAAAAGATACTCGATTTAAGAATGTGAATATTCAAGTGCGAATGATTGCCAAATTAGAAGAAGAAAAAGTAACCCCAAGATTAGTCTTAGCCTATTTGTTGAATGATGTTTGTGAAAAATATGATACGAAACAGAAGTTGAGTAATGAGTTAGATCGATTGTATGGAACTAACTATCGTGCTTCCTCATCAGTAGTTGGGAATGCTCAAGTATTTATATTCAAAACAAAATCCATTCACCCTAAATTTATTCACCATAAAATTGATTTAGTAAAGGCACAATGTGAGTTATTGAATGAATTTATTAACCACCCTCTATTAGAAGATGGTTGTTTTCCTTTACAAAAAGTAGAGGAAGCAAAAAGAAATGTAAAAAATTCAATGCAACGTATGATTGATGATCCTAGTTCATTATGCATGCATAAGGCAATGCGTTATGGTGGTAAAAATCAACCTTTAGGATTTGGAGTCAGTGATGATTTAAGTCAAATTGATACTATTACACCACAACAAGTTTATGAACTATACAAAGAATTAGTGAACGATTTAGCTTGGCATGTGCTCGTGTTAGGTGATATTGAACAAACAGACATTGAGCAAGACATTAGACGATACTTGCCTTTACATCATAAACTAATACCCATTGAAATGCCTAGTTATACGTTACAAAATTTGATTGAAGAAGATATGCCGGTACAAGAAAAACAGATGACACAAAGTTATTTGACTTCCATTTATACTACTCAAATAACGAATCAAGATAAGGATTACGCTGCCTTACGTATTGCTAATATTATTTTTGGACAAATACCTTCTTCTTTGTTATTTCAAGAATTAAGAGAAAAACAAAGTTTGTGCTACTCTATTTATTCAACCTTGCAACCTTATGATGGGGCTTTAATGGTCTCTACAGGAGTCGATACTAAAAATATCGAGCAAAGCAAAAATTTAATTGCTATACAATTAAAACGTATGCAAACATTAGATTTTGATCCACAGTTATTAGATGTTGCTAAAAAGATGTTAATCAATTCATTTAAATCAAGTCGTGATGATATCGATGCAATATTTGCTTTATCCTACCGCAATATATTAGCTAAACAAAACATTTGTGTTGATCAGTTAATTGATGGTGTAGTACAGGTTAGCTTAGAAGATGTAAAACGCGTTATGAACCAAGTGGAGCATGTTTGTACGTATACCTTGAAAGGAGTGAGTGACAATGAAGAAGCATTATCATAAAAGATTTGATGAAACCTATTATACTCACACCTTAGACAATGGATTAAAAGTTGTCCTATGGGAAAAGAAAAATTTTGATAAAGCCTATTTTATGCTGGCAACTCCAATTGGTGGCTTAGACTTACATCAAATAGACGAAAATGGTAAAGAATATGCATTTCCAGCAGGAATAGCTCATTTTTTAGAACATAAAATGTTTGAAAGCGCACAAGGAGAAGATGTGATGGAGTTATTCTCACAAATGGGAGCTAATGTAAATGCTTTTACTTCTTATACAGAAACAGCTTATTATTTTTCAACAAGCGAAGATTGTATTCAACCACTACATTTATTATTAGATTTTGTGCAAACATTGAGTATTACTGATGAATCGGTAGAAAAAGAAAAAGGCATTATCATACAAGAATTAGAAATGTACCAGCAAATGAGTGAAGTGCGTTTAATTAACGAAAGTCTATCTGCAGTATATAAAGAACATCCTTTACGATATGATATTGGAGGCGATATAGAGAGTGTAAACGCTATTACGAAAGAACAATTAGAACAGTGTTATGCATTAAATTATCATCCCTCTAAAACAATGTTAATTGGAGTCACCTCTTTAGATGTAGAACTAGTATTAAAAGAAATTGAAGCTAACCAAGCAAAAAAACAGTTTTCTGTTTGCCCAGTCGTTCATCGCAAGCCAGTAATCGAACAAGAAAGTGTGGCAACTTGTAAAAAAACAATCCAAATGGATGTAGGGATGCCTAAAGTTTGTGTTTCGTATAAATTAAAAGTAATGGATGACCCAGCTTTTAGAAATTTAAATGAATGGTGTTTTAAAACAGTGTTCGATTTTTATTTTTCAACATTAAATGAAGCATATCAAACCTGGTTAGATGAGGAGATCATCAATACTTCATTTAATTTCGAAATTGATTTTAATGAAGATTACAGTGTGGTTATGTTTTATAGTGAAACAAGACATAAACAGAAATTTATCGATTTAATCCACACTGTATTAAATGACATCCAACCTTTAAATGAAGAAATTTTAACACAATTAAAAAATAGATATTTTGGATTGTGTGTGAATGCATTGAATTCACATAATCAAATTGCATCGACTTTTATGCGTAACTATTTTGTTGGTAATGAATACTTTGATGCAGTGAATGCAATAGAAGATTTAACACTTGCTGATATCAAAATTGCCTTTACTTACTTGGATATAAATAATAAAAGTATAGTAGAAGTAACAAACTCGACAAATTAAATAAAAAAAGCCTAATTTTATAGGCTTTTTTCTTCTTTATATACGCGTATTAATAAATTCATTAAAAACAAAATTTTATAAAATTCAGTATAATGTGAATGGAATACAGAGAAAAGAGAGTGATATGTTAAATCAATTTGTAGTAGTTGGAAAAGTGAAAGAAATTTCAAATGTGAAGGAAACAGGAACAGGGTTTAAGTATGCAACTTTATTAGTAGAAGTTACACGTAGCTTTAAAAATGCTGATAATATTTATGAAGTGGATCCAATGGTATTTATGTTATGGCGTGGAATTGCTGAAAATTGTGCCACCTCTTGTGAAAGTGGTGATTTAGTTGGAATTAAAGGACGCATTCAAAGTAAAGAACACATAAGTAATGAAGGACATACATTTCATAATTATGAACTTATCGCAGAAAAGGTATCTTTTTTGAAGAAAGAAGAGAAGTAAAAAAATCCTCATGAGTTGAGGTTTTTTTATACTATCATAAGTAGGAGAAACATTTAATTTATGATATACTAAATGCGGTGATAAATATGTATGATGTAATAATTATAGGAGCAGGACCTGCAGGACTAATGTGTTATGCACAACTGCATAAAAAATGCAAAGCATTATTAATAGAAAAAAATAAAACGAGTGGGAAAAAGTTAATGCTAAGTGGTGGTGGACGGTGTAATGTTACCAACGATAAAGATAGCAAAGCTTTTTTAGAAGAAATTAAGCACAATAAAAAATACTTATATAGCACGATTCATAAGTTTGGACCCAAACAGATTATGCAGTTTTTTAGTGAAACTATACAATTAAAAGTAGAAGAAGAGGGAAGAGTGTTTCCTAAATCAGATCAAGCTAAAGATATTGTCGATTTTTTACAAAAAGATTTAAATATTAACTTTAATGAAAACGTTACTTGTATTCAAAAAAAAGAGCTAGGTTATCGTGTGATCACTCAAAATTCTTTCTATGATACTAAAAAAGTAGTGATAGCAACAGGGGGAGCAAGCTTTTCTAAAACAGGAAGTAATGGTGATCATATGCGGTTTGCGAAAGAACTTAATCAACCAACTATTCCACTTTATCCTGTGGAAACAAGTGTCATTTTAAAGCACGTACCTGATTTAGCGGGGGCAAGTTTTAATGAAGTGGAAGTAAAGGCTAAAAAACATAAAGTAAAAGGAAACCTTATGTATACCCATAAAGGTTTGAGTGGGAGTGCCATACTAAAAATATCAGAATATGTACATACTCAAAAAATAGAGCAATTAATCATTGATTTACTACCTTCAATTACTGAAGATGGAATATTAGCGATGTTTGAGAAACAAAAAGAGAGTCAGATGAGTAGTGTATTAGCCAAACTAATTAATAAACGTTATGCTTACTACATTTTAGAGGTATTAGGTGTCACGCCTCAAGTAAAAGTAAAACAGTTAAGTCCTAAACAATGGAAGAAGGTAGTTGAATTGCTAAAAGCACAAGTGGTGGTTATTGCAGGAAGTGCACCTTTAGAAACAGCTTTTGTGAGTGGTGGAGGAATAGATGTAAAAGGGTTGGATACAAAAACTTTTGAATCTAAAATGCATTTAGGTCTTTATTTTATTGGAGAATGCATAGATCTTCATGGTCCTATTGGTGGTTATAATATCACAATTGCGCTATCAACAGGATATAGTGCAGCGCAAGCAATTATTGAGTTATTATAATAAAAAAAAACAATCCTAATTGGATTGTTTTTAATTTGCAATTATCTGTTGTAGAATTCTA
>CAYJGK010000022.1:23830-31093 GCA_964370065.1 uncultured Erysipelotrichaceae bacterium | reverse complement strand
CGTTCCTTTTTTTCATACATTGTTAGTAAAATTTATAATAATCCAAGCATTTTCGTGTGAAAAGAACTTTTTTTTCTTATTTTTTTTATTTTGTTGTATAATATAGGTGGTGATTAACATGAGAAAACAAGAAATTTATGCAGCTTATCTGGATAATTTCAATGTTGTAACGATTTATTTTTCTACTATGAGTTATGGTGGAATAAGTAAGCTCTTCTACATTGAAGATGAACATCATCATCAAATGCCCTTAACAATTGTAAAAGAAGTTACGGAAGGTGGTCAGCGTATTTATACATGTAGTATTGAAGGAACCATTGAATTTGGTAAACAATACAATGTGTATCATGAACATGCAAGATATACACCTTTACAATTCGCAGGAATTGTAAAACAACCATTATTTGATGATCTATTTTATTATGCAAAAAATGATTTAGGTGCTAACTACTCTAAGTGCGCAACAACATTTAAGGTGTGGGCTCCTACTAGTTATAAAGTGTGGTTAGAAGTAGAAGGTGCGATGTATGCTATGCAGCGTGGTGACAGAGGAGTCTATGCGTATACAATAAATGAAAATATTTTACATGCATCTTACCTTTATTATGTAGAGGTCAATGGAGAAGTGTATGCCACACAAGACCCTTATGCCAAAGCAACTACTTTAAATAGTAAAAGAAGTGTGATTGTACAAAGTGAAAAGATATTAAATGCCCATCGCAAAATACGACTTAATACCTATAGTGATGCCATTATTTATGAAATGAGTGTACGTGATTTTTCATCTAAGGGGACGTATTTATCATTAATTGAAGATGGAGTGATTGAATATATCAAAGATTTAGGTGTTACGCATATCCAATTATTACCTATTCATGATTTTGGTAGTGTAGATGATGCTAATATTAATACATTTTATAATTGGGGATATGATGTGATATCATGGATGACTTTAGAAAACTCATATTCAAGTCAAGTACACAATCCTATACAAGTGATAAAAGATGCCAAAACTTTTATCCAAGCGGTCCATAAACAAGGTATTAATGTGAATGTGGATGTAGTATTCAATCATATGTATGATATTGAACAATCATCCTTACATAAATGTGTTCCCTACTATTACTATCAATATGACCCGATAAGAGGGTATAGTAATGCGAGTGCTTGTGGGAATGATATTGATTCTACACGAATGATGTGTTCTAAGTTAATTGTTGATTCATGTGAATATTTATTAAGAGAATATGATATAGATGGTCTGCGTTTTGACTTGATGGGAATTCTAGATATTCGCACAATGAATGAGATTGCTAAACGATGCCAATCGATTAAACCTAAATTTATGGTGTATGGCGAAGGTTGGAATATGCCAAGTTTCTTAGCCGAAAATCAAAGAGCGACAATACAAAATCAAGAATTTATGCCCAATATTGCGCACTTTTCAGATCGTTTCCGCGATGTGATGAAAGCGGGCACAATGGATGCTAATAAAAATGAAGTAGGATATTTATTAGGTGATACTAGCAAAATATATAAAGCGATGAATGTATTAGGAGCGGCTACCCAAAGTATAGGAGAATATCCATTATTTAATAATCCGAATAAGAGTGTGAACTATGTGGAATGTCATGATAATCAAACAAGTTGGGATCGAATTAATGATATTGTCCATGGTAGTGAAGAAGATAAAATACGGTATCACAAGTTACTGTTAGCAGGAGTCATTCTATCACAAGGAATCCCATTTATTCATGGTGGACAAGAATTTGCCCGCACTAAAAAAGGATTGCATAATACGTATAATACGAGTGATGCAATTAACCATATTGATTGGAAGCGTTTGGTGGAACATAAAGAAATCCATGATTACGTGAAAAGATTAATTCAAATACGTAAAACAAATGAAGTGTTTAGATTAGATAATATTCAAGACATACATCAAGGGGTAACGTATGAAACAGTATATGAACAAGCATTAAAATATAAAATTATTGACGCAAGAGAAGAAATGATTGTGTTCTTCAACCCTACAAGATATCCACTATGTATTGATGCAATAGCAAACTATAGTGTTATTTACCATGATGATGAGCAAGTGATTTTTGATGATAAAATGGTCATACCAGCCATTGGGTTAATTATTTTACATCGTAAAAAGCAATAAAGGAGTACTATGGAATTTACACAAGTGATTCAAGAAGAAAGTGAAAAGCCATATTTTACACAGCTAATGGCTTACATAAAAGAAAGAAGACAAGAAGTAAATGTCTATCCAAAACAAGCAAATTTATTTGCTTGTTTTGATGCTTGCAACTTGCAAGAAATTAAAGTTGTGATCTTAGGACAAGACCCATATCATCAAGCTAATCAAGCAATGGGATATAGCTTTTCAGTACCTAAGGGGATTAAAATTCCTCCTTCTTTAATGAATATATATAAGGAACTAGAAAATGATTTAGGGTACGATATTCCAAACCATGGGGATTTAACAAGTTGGGCAAAACAAGGCGTGTTGTTAATGAATACCGTGATGAGTGTAGAAGAGAGTCAGCCACAGGCACATAAGGGAAAGGGATGGGAACAGTTTAGTAAACGTGTTATACAGACGCTAAATGATCGAGAACAGCCTATTGTATTTATCTTGTGGGGAAAGCCAGCACAAAAAAATAAGGTACTAATTGATGATAAGAAACACCTTATTATTGAAAGTGCACATCCCTCTCCTTTAAGTAGTTATCGAGGTTTTTTTGGTAGTCGGCCTTTTTCAAAAACAAATGCCTTTTTGAAAGAACATAACAGACAAGAAATTGATTGGAGAATAGAAGATGCGATTTAAACATTCTAGTGAAATTATTGATTTAATAGAAAAAAGAAAAACGAACACAATTAAGTTGCGTTCTTTCAAAGCGTTTATTGAAAAAGTGGGACAGCCTCAACTACAGTTAAATTGCATTCATATTGGGGGAACAAACGGAAAGGGAAGTACGACTAATACAGTGGCTCATATAATGATGGAAGCTGGATATAAAGTAGGCATGTTTACTTCTCCCTACCTTGAGACACATCATGATCGTATACGGATTAATAATGAATTTATTGAAGATACATTTATCGTACAGTGTGCGAATACTTACTATAATGACTGGGAGCAATTTGGCCTTAGTATGTTTGAGATTGATATGTTTATTGCTTTATTGTATTTTGTGGAGAATAAGGTAGACTATGCCGTTTTTGAAGTAGGTTTAGGAGGGGAGTTAGATGCAACGAATATAATTCAGCCTTTAGTTTGTGCCATTACCAATATTGGATTAGACCATATGGATTTTTTAGGGAGCACCTATGAAGCGATAGCGCAAGCAAAAGCGGGAATTGTAAAAGAGGGAATTCCCTTAATTACTAGTGAAGAAAAGGGAGTTTGTTTAGATGTGTTTAAAGAAGTTTGTAACCAACAAAATAGTCGTTTCATTTTGTGTGAGCAAGTAACACATATAGAAACACAACCACATTTACAATTTAACTATAAAAATTATAAAGGGCTACAACAGTTGAATCAGGCAAAATACCAGGCGAAAAATATTAGTTTGGCTATTGAAATAATAGATTATTTGAATAGTCAAAATCTAATACAAGTAAGTGAACAACAACTGTACAAAGGGGTTCGAAAGGCAAAATGGAAAGGACGTTTTGAATTAGTATCTACACACCCAAAGATTATTGTAGATGGTGCGCATAATAAAGAAGGGATACTAGCACTCATTGATACATGTCAAAATTTACCCAATATACATATTATATTTTCTGCTTTACAAGATAAACCATTTAAAGAAATGTTAGAAGTACTTCAAACAATAAGTAGGGATGTTGTCGTATGCGAGTTTGATTTTTATCGTGCCGCAACGATTCAAAATATGCAAATTGATGACAATATTCGTGCAATTCCTGATTTTAAAAAAGCTTTAGAGTATACAACCAAACAAGAAGGTGTCACAATTGTTTGTGGATCGTTATACTTTATTTCTCAAGTACGTGAATATATACTCGACACTTACTAAGTAGTTTATTAATATTTGTGTATAATTAGCCTTGAAATCATAATGAATAACATATATACTATTTTTATTATAATTTAAAAGAAAGGAAATCTGCTATTTCATTCAATGCAGTAGGAACTATATGAGCCAATATGTTTTATTTTCACAAGGCATTTGTTTTTTAGCCATTGCCTTTTTATTTGTTTATACATTTAAAAAATACCCTATGAAAAAAGAGGTAAAACCATTAGTGTATGCCTCTTTATTTGTTGTGTCTAGCGTTGCTTTAAACGCTTTATCATTAACCATTCCTTTTTTTGGCGTCCCTAGTGTAAAAGTAGGGTTTACCTACTTGCCATTACTCATGTGTGGTTTTTTCTTACAACCAAGCTATGCATTTTTAGTGGGATTTGCCATGGATGTAATTGGGTTATTAATTACCCCAACGGAGTATCCCTTTTTAGGGTTTACTTTAAATCACATTATTGCAGCAACCTTACCCGCTATTTTTATACAAAAATCAAAGCAGTTCAATTTAAAGAAAACACGGCTATTTGTAAATACTATTTTTATTGGATTGGCAAGTATGGCTATTCTCTATTTAGCTCCGTTACAAGAAGTTAATATTAGTGGAAGTGCACTTGCATTGAATGTATTCACAAAAATTGGAATTATTCTCTATATTGTCATGGCTTGTACCATTATGATAGTTGTCTTACAATATATCGAAAGAAAAATAAGTGTGCAGCAGTCCAGTGATTTAGCGAAATGGATGCTTGTTGTTGTTTTTGCAGAATTACTAATTAATATGATACTTACCCCTTTATATTTAGATATTATGTATGGAATTCCTATGTTATTATCATTATTCATCCGTGTAGTGAAGGCGAGTATAATGGTAGGGTTAAATGTATTTATTGGATACAGTGTCATACGTACCTTACAAAAAATTATTAAAGTTTAAAAGGTTTTTTAAACCGTTTTATTTTATAAATATGTGGTAAAAAAGTAGCATTTCAACAAATAAGTAGTATAATATATACAGTAAAAGAAGAGAGAGGTTATTTCATGTTAACATCAATGTTAGAAATTTTAGAAGGAAAAAAAACAAGGATTGTTTTTCCAGAAGGAGAGGAACCAAGAATTTTAAATGCAGCAGCTAAATTAAATGCTGAAGGGGTAGTGAGTCCTATTTTATTAGGAAATGAACAAGCAGTACGTGAAGCGGCTGCTAATTGTGGAGCCTGCATCGGAGATATTACGATTATTGATCCAGAAAACTATGCACAAATTGATGCTATGATTAGTAAAATGGTAGAATTACGTAAAGGTAAAATGGATGCAGTAACTTGTGCGAAAGCATTAAAGCAAACTAATTATTTTGGGACTATGTTAGTGGCGATGGAAGAAGCGGAAGGATTAGTAGGGGGAGCAACTTATTCAACTGCAGATACGGTACGTCCTGCTTTACAATTGGTAAAAACAAAACCAAATTCAAAAATTGTATCCAGTTCATTTATTTTAGTTAGAAATAATGAAAAATTAGTGATGTCAGATTGTGCCATCAACATTTCACCAAGTGAAGATGATATTGTGGAGATTGCGTTAGAAACGGCAAAAACAGCTCGTGTATTTGGAGTGGACCCAGTTGTGGGATTATTAAGTTATTCTACAAAAGGATCTGGTAAAGGGGAAGGCGTTGATAAAATGGCAAATGCTACAAAACGTTTATTGGCGATGGATTTAGATTACCCAGTGGATGGAGAATTCCAATTTGATAGTGCAATTTCTCCAGTTGTTGCCAATACAAAAGCACCTGATTCAAAAGTTGCTGGAACTTGTAATACATTTATTTTCCCGAATATTGAAGCAGGAAACATAGGTTATAAAATTGCGCAACGGCTAGGTGGGTTTGAAGCAGTAGGACCAATCTTACAAGGGTTAAATGCTCCAATTAATGACTTGAGTCGTGGTTGTACAGCGGAAGAAGTATATAAAGTTGCAATTATTACGGCTGCGCAAAACTATATTAAATAAGAAATTAAGATAAAGGAAAAAATCCTTTATCTTTTTTTATTTTTGCTCGATGTAACTCGCTTACATTTTGAAATGTAAAAAAATGATTTAAAATATGGAATTGCTTACAAATTTATGTGTTTTTTCACATAATTATGATATACTAAGGACATAGAGAAATAGGGGGATAACTTATGAGACAAAACAATATGTTGGCTATGATTTTAGCCGGCGGAAGAGGTTCAAGACTTTACGCACTGACAAGCAAAGTTGCAAAACCTGCAGTTTACTTTGGTGGTAAGTATCGTATTATCGATTTTCCATTAAGTAACTGTGCCAACTCAGGGATTGATGTAGTAGGGGTACTAACACAATACGAATCAGTCTTGTTAAATGCTTATGCAAGTGCAGGGCATCGTTGGGGATTAGACACTTTTGATAGTGGTGTATATGTGTTGCCACCACGTGAAAAAGCAGATTCAGATTTAGATGTATATCGTGGAACGGCAGATGCTATTACACAAAATATTGACTTTATTGATCAATATGAACCAGACCATGTATTAGTGTTATCGGGAGATCACATTTATAAGATGGATTATGCTAAAATGTTAGCCTATCATAAGGAAAAACAAGCAGATGTAACAATCGCTGTCTTACCAGTAGATATCAAAGAAGCAAGCCGTTTTGGAATAATGAATACGGATGAAACAGGACGAATCATTGAGTTCGAAGAAAAGCCTGCAGAACCAAAAAGCAATTTAGCAAGTATGGGGATTTATATTTTTGATTGGAAATTATTGCGAAAAAAATTAACAGAAGATGATAAAAACCCAAATTCCACACATGACTTTGGACATGATATTATCCCCACTTTATTAAGTGAGTGCAAACGCTTATTCGCGTATGAATTCAAAGGGTATTGGAAAGATGTAGGAACAATTGATTCATTATGGGAAGCAAATATGGATTTACTTTACAAAAATGAAGAATTAGATTTAAATGATCCAAATTGGAAAATCTATACAGAAGAAGTGATTAACTTACCACAATATATTTCAGAAGATGGTGTGGTCAAACATTCATATGTAAACCAAGGGTGTTCTATTGAAGGAATAGTAGAACGTTCTGTATTATTTAATAATGTTGAAATTGGTAAAGGTGCACAAATTAATGATGCTGTAATCTTGCCAGGTGCTGAAATAGGGGAAGG
>CAYJGK010000022.1:0-23730 GCA_964370065.1 uncultured Erysipelotrichaceae bacterium | reverse complement strand
GATGTAGCAAACTTTATTTATAATCGTAGAGCCATTGAAGAAATGACTCAAAAATATGTAGTCATTACTTGTAATCATATGGTTTGTAGCTTAGATTACAATGATGTGCTAGAACAGCATATGCACTCAGAGGCAGATATCACTGTTGTTTATAAAAATGTAGATACAGCAGATGAAGAGTTCATTGGTTGTGATACCTTACATTTAAACAAGCAAAAAGGTATTCAAAATATTGGTGTAAATAAAGGAGATAAGAAAGCGCAAGCTATTTCAATGGAATCGTATGTGATGAGTAAAGAAATATTCTTAGCACTTATTGAACAAGCACAATCGACATCCTCTCTATATAAATTAAGGGATATGGTAAATGACGCTTGTAGCTTCTTAGATGTAAGAGGTTTTGCTTATAAAGGTTACTTAACATCGATTAATAGTTTTAAACAATACTATAAATCTAGTATTGAATTATTAAATCCACAAGTTCGAAAAAAATTATTTAAAAAAGATTGGCCTATTTATACAAAAACAAGTGATAGTGCACCAACACATTATTTCAAAGATGGAAGTGCAGCAGGTAGTTTAGTATCTAATGGATGTATGATTGAAGGAAAAGTTGAGAATAGCGTAATTGGACGTGGATGTATTATTAAGAAAGGTGCAGTGGTTAGCAATAGTGTTGTATTACCTGGTAGTTACATTGGGGAAAACGCCATTATCGATTGCGCAGTAGTAGACAAAAAAGTATCGATTAAAAAAATCAAAAAAATAGTAGGAACAAAAGAAAAGCCAGCATATGTAAAAAGACACGATAAGATATAAGTGGGGGGAATTATGAAATCTATTTTATTTGTTGCAGCAGAGGGACTACCGTTTATTAAGAGCGGTGGATTAGCAGATGTAATTGGTTCGTTACCAAAAGCATTATTAAAGCAAGGGCATGAAGTTCGAGTAGTATTACCATTATATAGAAAAATGGCAATTAATAATCACAAAGATTTTGTGTTTGAATGCACCTATTATGTAACGATTAATTATGAAGAAGTAATCGTAAATATTTATTCACAAGATGTAAATGGAGTCACATTTTATTTTGTGGAAAACCAAAAGTATTTTGAAAGAGATGAGCTATATGGGTATGATGATGATGGGGAACGTTTTGCATACTTCCAAAAGGCGGTATTAGAATTATTAAACCAAGTCAATTATTTCCCAGACGTATTACATTGCCATGATTGGCATACAGGGATGATTCCTGCCATGTGTAAGGAAAATTTCCAACACGATGCTAGATATCGTGCGATGAAACATGTTTATACAATTCATAATTTAGCATACCAAGGAAACTTCGGAAAAGAGATGCTACATAATTGTCTGGGATTAGACTATTATTTATATGAATGTGGAGCTGTCCGATTTGATGAAGGAATTTCATTTATGAAATCAGGAATTGTGTATGCAGATCGAGTGACAACTGTGTCACCAACATATTCACGAGAAATTTTAACAAGTGAATATGGCGAGCATTTAGAACATGTATTGCAAATGCGATATATGGATTTAGGTGGTATTTTAAATGGAATTGATATCGATGAATGGAACCCAAGTAAAGATAGCACAATTGTTAAAACATTTAATAAAGTAAATGTCTTTAAGGGTAAGGCTGAGAATAAGAGAGCGTTACAACAAGCGTTTGGGTTGCAAGAAGACCCAGATGTCATGTTAATGGGAATGGTTACTCGTTTAACTTCTCAAAAAGGATTACAACTAGTATTAGACCAAATGAATGCACTACTACATGCTAATGTACAACTTGTAATATTAGGTAGTGGAGATCACGGAATGGAAGTGGCATTGGATGCGATTGCATCAAAAAATGCAGGTAAATTTGGTTTCTATCGCGGGTATAATGAGGATCTTGCACATCAAATTTATGCTTCTTGTGATTGTTTTCTAATGCCTTCTAAATTTGAACCATGTGGCTTATCACAAATGATTTCCTTACGTTATGGTACCTTACCAATCGTACGCGAAACAGGTGGTTTAAAAGATAGCGTGATTCCTTATAACGAATACACAAAAGAAGGAACTGGATTTAGCTTTGCACAATACGATTCAAAAGATATGATTGAAGCAATCTATCGAGCATTATACGTATACTATGAACAAAAAGCTGATTTCAAAAAATTAATAAAGCAGGCCATGAAGTTTGATGTAAGTTGGGATAAAAGCGCAAGCGATTATTCTAACATGTACGAATATTTATAAAATTATAAAGGCGCAAGTTACTTGCGTCTTTATTTATTTAATAATAAACTAGTTAGTTCATTATTAGTGTGTTATAATACGGCTTATGATAAAGTTAAGTAAAGAAATAGAAAAAGCGCTAGATATAATGGGATACCACACTTTGAATGAAGTGCAAAAGCAAGTGATACCATTATTTTTAGAGCATAAAAACATTGTTGTCCAATCCAATACAGGAAGTGGAAAAACAGCAGCATATGCCATACCTTTATGTGAGATGATAGATTGGGAAAACTTGAATGTGCAAGTATTAGTATTAACTTGTACAAGGGAGTTAAGTGTACAGGTGAAAGAAGAATTTTCACACATTGGTAAGTTTAAGAAAATTAAAGCAACGGCTATATATGGAAAAGAAAAAATGAGTTATCAAGTGAATGCCCTGCAACAAAAATGTCATGTCGTGAGTGCTACGCCAGGTCGATTAATTGACCATATTAATCGTGGAAGCATTGACTTAAGTCAAGTTTCTTATGTAGTGATTGATGAAGCAGATTATATGTTGGATTTAGGATTTAATGAACAAGTTAAAGAAATTTTAGCGTATTTATCTCAGGATGTGAAAAAAGCATTATTTAGTGCGACCTATCCAGAAAAAATTCATGATTTAATTGAGCAATTTTTTGCTCCTTATGAATTTTTAAACTTAAGTGGACAATTAAAAATAAAGCATATGTTTGTGGAAACGAATGATACAGACGAGGCATTAATCGATACTCTAGATAGTATCCAGGCCGAAAGTGTAATCATTTTCTGTGAACGTAAGGATGAAGTAGATGATGTTTGTTTAACATTAAAAGATCAAGGATTCAAGCATGTTAAAATACATGGCGATATTTTCCAAGAAAAACGTTTTGAAAATTTAAAGAAATTTAAATCTGGTCAAGTTCGTATTTTAGTGGCAAGTGATGTGGCAGCCAGAGGGATTGACATTGATAAAGTAAGTCATGTTATTCATTATGGATTACCAAGTAACAAATTTGATTATGTACATCGAAGTGGGCGTACTGGAAGAATTAATGAAACTGGGAATTCGATTGTATTAATTAAAGATCGAAAAGAATTACAAGTGTTACCTGATTACAAATGGGAAAAATTTGTAGAAGAAGATACATCTGATTTGAATACACGTATAGCTAAGAAAAATATTAGTAAGCAATTTGAAACAGCAGTTGAAAAAATTTATTTAAATGCAGGAAAAGAAAAAGGGGTTCGTACGCTTGATATTATTGGGGCATTTACTTCTATTGAAGGAGTTAATCAAGATGATATAGGAGTAGTAGAAGTGCTAAATAGAATTAGTTACATTGAAATATTTAATGGCAAAGCACAATACATTGTGGATCAAATGAAAAACAAAACGATTAAAAAGAAAAAAATAAGAGTGGAAATAGCGAAGTAAAAAAGAGGTGGTTCATGATTGAACTGCCTCTTTTATACTTTATTTGCTTTTTTTAATATTTGATAATATACATTATGAATAGGTAAAATAAATTCACCAATTAACTCGACTACATCCGCTTTAAATCCCCGTTTAAAATAATACACGCCGTACCCTTCTTTGTCTTCTGTAAAGTAACCACTAATTCCATAGAAATTATAAATAGAATAATTTAAATCTATGGCTTCTTGGATGACATGCCACTGCAAGGCATAAGGACCTTTAAATAATTTAAATTCATCGTAAGAACCACTTGTTAAATAAATGACTTCTTCACCATAATAAATAAATAGAGAAGCGGCTAAAATTAAGGTTTTACCATGTTTTTTTTGTAACGTTTTTGCTTCTTTAATGTTTTTATACAATTTAACTAACATGGAATTTGATTCATTGATACGGTTAATTATTTTCTTTGAATTAGGGGTAGTTTCTAAGCGTGTAGTGGCAAGTGCTTTGACTTCCTCTTGTCTAGCGATATCTAATTGAATTGATGTAATATATTCATCTAAATCGATATACGCACAATATACTTTGGCATTCTCTTGGTATGTGTGCCATTGGCGTTCATAAAAAGATAAAGGAATTTGAGTGAATTGTCTACGATCACCTGTTGCATCTACGACCTCTTTTAAGATATGTAATTCCTCATACGATAATTGTTTTATTTTTACTTTATTTTTTAATGCGGTATTAATGTCACGCTTTGTACGTGGTTCAAAAGAATTAAATACTTTTTCTTTAGTTTGATTTGCAATATTAATACTAGACATCCAACGACATTGTTTATAATCATTGTAACCACTTGTAAACCCATCATGAATGAATCCATTTTGCGTTAAATTATGGATTGCAGTATCATTTTTTTGACGATCGACTATTTCCTCTCCATTTAAATCACGTGTTTGATAAATAACATACGGATCAATTTTCAAATAACTAACTTTTTGTTTTTTTAAATACTGTTTAATAGATTGTGTAAAAGTGGACACTAATTGGTTGTTGGAATAATCTAGTAAAAACCCTCTTTGTGCATAGGCGTACGTAAAAGCACGCATAGTAGGAATATAAACTAATGCTGTTGCAGCAACAAGTATCTCTTCTTGATAAAGACCCACATACTCTACTTCCCACTCTTTACTTTTTGCTTCTAGTGCAGCTTTGCTATTTAAGAAATTTTGGTGGGGATGTACCTTTGCAAAAGCATCATAAGTATGGATATCAATTTGTTTAAAATTCATAGTTTCACCTCAGTTTTCCTATTATATCATAAACCTAATTATTTGAGAATAATGGAGAAAAGAAAACGATTCATAGGAGGATGCATGTGTTTTGTGAATTGTTTATCTAATAAGAATGCAAATAGATGAAAAATCATTTGAAAAATGGTAGAATGAATAGAGTCAAAAAAATTAGAATAGAGGTAAAGATATGAGTAAAAATATATTATCCATTAAGGGAGCAAGAGAAAATAATTTAAAAGATATATCAATTGATATCCCAAGAAACAAATTAGTCATTATGACAGGAGTAAGTGGAAGTGGTAAGACATCACTAGCTTTTGATACCATTTATGCGGAAGGACAAAGAAGATATGTAGAATCATTAAGTGCTTATGCTAGACAGTTTTTAGGAAACAGTGAAAAACCGGACGTAGATAGCATTGAAGGATTAAGCCCTGCTATTTCCATTGACCAAAAAACAACGAGTAACAATCCAAGAAGTACAGTGGGTACTTCTACTGAAATATATGATTACTTACGTTTACTATTTGCAAGAATTGGGGTGCCTTATTGCCCGATACATGAAATTGCGATCACCTCACAAACGATTAAACAAATGGTGGATCGAGTGATGGAGATTGAAGAGGGGACACGGATCCAAATATTAGCTCCAGTAGTAGACAATAAAAAAGGAACACATAAGGAGTTATTAGAGAGATTGCAAAAAGAAGGGTTCATCCGTGCTCGAATTAATGGGGAAACTCGCATGTTAGAAGAAATAGAAGAATTGGAAAAAAATAAAAAACATAGTATTGATGTCATTGTTGATCGTATTGTAAAAGGTAGCGATCGTAGTCGTATACACGATTCATTAGAAACGGCATTAAAGTTATCAGATGGATTAGCAATTGTATTCACACAAGAAGAAGAACTATTGTTCTCAAGTAATTATTCTTGTAAGTATTGTGGATTTAGTGTACCTAAATTAGAACCAAAATTATTTTCGTTCAATGCACCTTATGGAGCCTGTCCTACTTGTAAAGGGTTAGGTGTAACACAAAAGGTAAGTGTCGATACATTGATTCCTGATCGCAATCTATCGATTATGGAAGGTGCTATTGTATATTATAAGAACATTTTAAAGAAGGATAATTTAGAGTGGCAAAAGTTTAAAGCATTATGCGATTATTATGAAATTGATGTTCATAAACCAATTAAAAATATGACTAAAAAACAAATGCAGTATTTACTGTATGGAAGTGATGATGTAATTGATTACACAATGTATTCTAAAAGTGGAAGTGTGACACATAAAGTAGAATTTATTGAAGGAATCATTACCTTGATTGAGCGACGATTCATGGAAACAACAAGTTCTTTTTCACGTGAATGGTATGCTTCATTCATGGTAGAAGACACTTGTCCAACTTGCCAAGGAAAACGTTTAAATGAGCAAGCATTAAGCGTACAAGTAGATGGAAAAAACATTGATGAATGGACAAGTATGAGTATAAAACAAGGATTACAATTTGTGAAAAATTTGGACTTAAATGATTCGCAAAGAAAAATTGCACGTCTTATATTAGTAGAAATAGAAAATCGTCTACAATTTTTATTTGATGTGGGAATTAATTATTTAACATTAAATCGATTAGCAGGTACTTTAAGTGGTGGAGAAGCACAACGTATCCGTTTAGCTACTCAGATTGGATCACATTTAAGTGGTGTCTTATATGTATTAGATGAACCAAGTATTGGTCTACACCAACGTGATAATGACCGATTAATTGACTCACTTAAAAAAATGCGTGACTTAGGAAACACTTTAATTGTCGTTGAACATGATGAGGATACGATGATGCAAAGTGATTATGTGATTGATATAGGGCCAGGTGCAGGGGTACATGGTGGAGAAGTGATGGCAGCTGGTAGCGTAGAAGAAGTCATGGAAAATGAAAATAGTTTGACTGGGCAATACTTAGCTGGAAAACGCCAAATCCTAATTCCAAGTATTCGTAAAAAAGGAAATAAACAGTATATTGAAGTCACAAAAGCAAGCGAAAATAATTTAAAAGATGTAAATGTAAAAGTGCCATTGCACACATTCTGCGTAGTGAGTGGAGTGAGTGGAAGTGGAAAAAGTAGTTTAGTAAACGAAATTATTAGTAAAGCTATCCAAAAAGAATTAGGTAGAAGTAAAGTGAAGGCAGGGGCTTATAAAAAGATAAAAGGATTAGAACATATTGATAAATTAATCAATATTTCACAAGATCCAATCGGTCGTACACCACGTAGTAATCCTGCTACTTATACAGGTGTTTTTGATGATATTCGTGACTTATTCGCCCAAACACCAGAAGCTAAAATGCGTGGATATGAAAAAGGAAGATTTTCATTCAATGTGCGCGGTGGACGTTGTGAAGCTTGTCAGGGAGATGGAATCATTAAGATTTCCATGCATTTTTTACCAGATGTATATGTTGCTTGTGAGCATTGTGCTGGAAAGCGTTACAATGAGGAAACGCTTCAAGTTATGTATAAAGGTAAAAATATTTATGATGTTTTAGAAATGAGTGTAGAAGAAGGAATTATCTTCTTCTCTAATATTCATAAAATTAAACATAAGCTACAAACATTATTTGATGTAGGATTAGGCTATATTAAACTGGGGCAAAGTGCAACTACTTTATCAGGTGGGGAAGCACAAAGGGTAAAACTAGCAAGTGAATTACAAAAGAAAGCAACTGGAAAAACAGTTTTTATCTTAGATGAACCAACCACTGGATTGCATACTCATGATGTTGCAACGCTGCTTAAAGTATTACGTCGTATTGTGCAAAATGGCGATAGTGTAATTGTCATTGAACATAATTTAGATGTTATAAAATGTGCAGATTATATTATTGATTTAGGTCCTGAAGGGGGAGATGAAGGAGGAGAAATAGTAGCTACAGGAACACCAGAAAAAATTTGTGAAGTAGAAAGATCGCATACCGGAAGATACTTGAAAAAAGTATTAGAAAGAGGAACTTATGAAGCAAAATAAAACGACTGTAAAAGAATTAATTGATAATTTTGGATATGAAGTTTTAATTGGTGATGAACAATCACTTACAAGAGAAATTAGTATTGCAGATGTAAATAGACCTGGTTTAGAGTTAGCGGGATATTATGACTACTCGCAAAAGAAAAGAATCATTGTATTAGGTGATAAGGAAGTTGAATATATTAAAACGATGGATGATCTAAGTAAATTATATGCTTTTGATTTCATAACTTCAGAAGAAACACCGGCGATTATTTTAACTCGCAAACATGAGTGTCCCAAAGAATTGTACCAAATTGCGAAAAAGAAGAACTTTCCTATCATTAAAAGCAATCAATATACAAGTAACTTAATTGTAAATCTTGTTAGTTATTTAGATGAACAACTAGCAATGGTTGATTGCTATCATGGAGTATTAATGAATATGTATGGTAAAGGCGTATTCATACGCGGAGAAAGTGGAATTGGGAAAAGTGAAGTAGCATTAGAATTGATGCGCAGAGGGCATCAATTAGTAGCTGATGATCGAGTAGATTGTCATGCGATCCATAATAAGGTTTATGGAGCACCACCTAAAATTTTAGAAGGGATGCTTGAAATTAGAGGAGTCGGGATTATAGATGTGGCTCGTATGTATGGAGCTAATTCAATATTGAGTAAATCTCGTTTAGATGTTGTTATTGAATTAGTCGCATGGAATAATGCCAATACATATGATCGAGTAGGAATTGAAGCGACTAAATATGAAACCATGCTAGATGTGGAAATTCCAAAAATGATTATTCCAGTACGAGAAGGTCGTAGTATGGGAATTGTTATTGAATCTGCTGTTTCTAATATTTTATTAAAAGAAAACGGATTTGATAGCGCCAAAGAGTTTGAGCAAAGAGTACTCGACTTTATCGCAACACAAAAACAATAAGGAGGAGCATATGGAATTTTTTCCAACATTTAATACCTTTCTTGAAATATCAATAGGGGGAATACATTTAAGTATTGCATGGTATGCAGTACTCATCTTGACAGCAGCATTAATTGCGTATTGTATATCAGTAAATACGGCACAAAAACTTGGTTATGATAAGCAGGTTTTAGAAGATTATTTTGTAATGATGTTACCAATAGCTATTATTGGAGCACGTTTATATTATTGTTTATTTGAATGGCAACAATACATTCATGACCCCATTTCGATACTATATGTATGGGAAGGAGGATTAGCTATTCATGGTGGTATTATTGCAGGTGTGATCTATTCTTATTTCTACTTTAGAAATAAAGGTTACAATTTATTACGCATTGGAGATTGCATTATGCCAAATTTAATGTTGGCACAAGTGATTGGAAGATTTGGTAACTTTATGAACCATGAAGCATATGGACATATTGTAAGTGAATCCTATTTTAAATATTACCCTGAGTTTATTAAAAACAATATGTTTATTGATGGATTTTATCGTCAACCAACTTTCTTGTTTGAAGCCATCGGCAATTTAATTGGATTTATTCTAATTAAAACGGTATTTAAAAAGTATGCATGGCGCAAAAAAGGAGATATGATTTATGCTTATGTGGCTTGGTATGGAGTTGTGCGGTTTTTTGTAGAAGGATTACGTACTGATGCCTTATTATTCTTTGGTTTACGTATTGCACAAATTGTTTCTTTACTGTTCTTAGTGGTTGGAATAGCAGGGTATTTAGGTGTGTATGATCGTTTATTTAAAAACTGTTATCCATTTAAAAAAGAAAAACCGGCTTTACTATTTGACTTTGATGGAACACTAGCAGATACATTTCCTTTAATCAAAGAAAGTTTTTATCACACTTTTAAAGTGCATCCTATACAAGAGGAAATGAATGATGAAATCATTCATAGTTTCTTTGGACCGCCACTTAAAACAACATTTAGGAAATATTATTCAGAATCAGAAATCGAAGAAGTCTTGCACACTTATCGAACACATAACTTAGCGAATCACGATGCGTATGTAAAGACGATGCCACATGCTATCGAAGTATTATCACACTTTAAAAAGCAGGGATATTCAATGGCTATTGTAACGAGTAAATTAAAAACATCAGCCATGCATGGCATTAAACATTGTAAAATGTTAGAGTACTTTGATGTTATCATTTGCGCAGATGATGTAGACTATCATAAACCACACCCACAACCGTTATATAAGGCATGTGAACAGTTACATGTACCGATTGATAATGTAATTTACATTGGGGATACACAAAGTGATATGGAAAGTGCGAAACGCATGGGAGCGTATAGCATTGCCTATGCTACAAATGGATTAAGCGAAGTAAAATTAAAAGCAAGTAAGCCAAGTCGATTGATTCATGACTTGAATGAATTGAAAACAATTCTAGAGGAGGATGAAGAATGGAACGTACATTTGATTTAGTCATTATTGGAGCTGGACCAGCAGGCATGTGTGCAGCGATTTATGCTTCTAGAGCGGGTCTTAGTACCGCGATGATTGAAGTGGGAGCACCTGGTGGAAAATTAGTAAAGACGCATGAAATTAGTAACTATCCTGGCTATGAAACAATTAATGGAGCCAGTCTAGCAATGAATATGTTTACGCATGCTACTTCTTTTCAAGCGGAGTATATATATGGGAATGTAGTAGAAATTATAGATGGAGATATCAAAAAAGTAGTTTGTGAAGATGCCACCTATTTATGTAAATCAGTGATTATTGCAACAGGAACAAAAGAAAAACTGCTGAATATTAAAGGTGAAGAAGAGAATGTTGGTAGAGGTGTCTCGTATTGTGCAGTGTGTGATGGGGCATTCTTTGTAGATGAAGAAGTAGCCGTCATTGGAGCGGGTAATGCAGCATTAGAAGAAGCATTATATTTAACACAATTTGTGAGTAAAGTGCATATCGTGATGCGAAGAGATGTATTTAGAGCGGATGCAATCGTAGTGGATAAAATTAAAAATCATCCAAAAATTGAACTGCATCAAAAATATGTACCTATTGAAATTATTGCGGAAAATAATAAAGTAAATGCATTGGTATTACAATCGACAGAAAAAACTAAAACATTAAAAGTAAAAGGTGTGTTCCCCTATATCGGAGCAGAACCGATGACTGCTATTGTAAAAGATTTACCTATTTTAGATGACCATAATTACATTGTAGTGGATGCGAATATGGAAACAGCTGTAAAAGGAATTTATGGAGCAGGCGATGTCATTCAAAAAGGGTTACGCCAAGTTGTCACAGCGACTAATGATGGAGCCATTGCTGCACAGCATGCTTTCCATATAATCAAAGGAATCTAAGTATCTGTATAAACAGATACTTTTTTCTTCTCTTCATAATATGATATAATAGTAAAAAGGTTGGTGTTAATATGAACAAACAAAATATAATATTAGTGACAGGAATGTCTGGTGCTGGAAAGACGACAGCAATGGGTGTTTTAGAAGATATGGGATATCACTGTATTGATCAATTTCCAGTTCAACTAATTGAACAATTAGGAGAAATTATTCGCACAGAACATGATCCACGCTATGCAAATTTAGCGTTAGCTACAACAGCACTGGATTATCAAACTTTTATTAATTACTTTAGAGAAAAAGAAATAGATGTACGTTTATTATTCTTGGATGCAAGTAATGAAAAGTTGTTATTACGCTATAAATTTACAAGAAGAAATCACCCATTTATTGTATTTGATAAAGCCAATACATTGGAGGATGCAATCGAAAAAGAACGGGATATGTTTATTAACTTAACTTATTTCAATACGGTTCATATTGATACGACAAAACTGACACAAAAAACATTGAAAAAAATGATTGAAGCACAATTAGCAATTGATGAGCAAGTTGCATTTACGATTACCTTTATGTCATTTGGTTATAAACATGGAGTACCCATGGATGCTGATTTATTAATTGATGTCCGGTTCTTACCAAACCCTTATTATGTGGAAGAGTTAAGAGAATTAACTGGGGATGATAAGGAAGTGTATGAGTATGTGATGCAGTTTCCACAAACGGAGCTATTTGTTGAAAAAACAATTCCTTATTTAAATTATTTGTTTGATCAATATCAAATGGAAGGAAAAAACCATTTAACATTAGGAATAGGATGTACTGGAGGACAACATCGCTCAGTAACACTCACGAACTTCTTATATGATTCTTATCGCAAACGCTATACGGCACATAAAGCGCATCGCGATAAAAAGGGTCAATAATATGAAGAAAGTTGCTATAATAGGGGGCGGAACAGGGTCTGCAGTTATCTTACAAGGATTTAAAGAAATAGAAAATATTGACATTAGTGCGATTGTCACAGTCGCTGATGATGGGGGAAGTACGGGACGATTGCGCCAACAATTTCAAATACCGGCTATGGGAGATATTCGAAATGTGATGGTTTCCTTGGCAGAAAATGAAAGTTTATTAGGACCATTAATGGATTATCGTTTTGAAGGGGTACAAGATATTGGTGGCCATAATTTAGGAAATCTAATGTTGACTGCCTTAACGCAAACAACAGGGAATTTTATGGAAGCCATTGAGAAATTATCGAAAGTTTTAAAAGTAAAAGGAAAAGTCTTGCCTTCTACAACACAAATTGTTACACTAATGGCCATGATGGAAGATGGTACAATTGTACGTGGAGAAAGCAATATTCCTGAATTTAACAACCGCATTTTACATGTCTTTTATCAAGAACGGGTTACTGCGAGTATACAAGCCGTGAAAGCAATTGAAGAAGCAGATTATATTGTGTATGGAATCGGTAGTTTATACACTAGTATATTGCCCAATATTATTATACCTGAAATAAAAAATGCGATTGTAAATAGCCAAGCTGAAAAGATTTATTTTTGTAATGCAATGAGTCAACCAGGGGAAACCGATCACTATAGTTTAGAAGACCATGTACAAGCTATCAATGAGCATGCATCCGCCAATATAGTGGATACAGTAGTAGTCTTTAATGATATTTTACATAAAAAAACATTAGATCGCTATTTAGAAAAGCAAAGTAAACCAATAAAAATTACTGAAAAAGAACATGAATATGAAATCATAGAACGGGAGCTGTTAACTTTCAATGCTGGATTTATTCATCACGATAGCACAAAATTAAAAAATGTGTTTATCGAAATTTTAGAGAAGGAGTAGCTTATGTCATTTACAAGTGAAGTCAAAAAAGAAATATGTTTAAATGAGTTGTTTGATCATTGTAAAAAGGCGGAATTGAGTGCTTTTTTACAGATGAGTGCTACTCTAAATTTTACCAATCAAGGTATGAGTATCACTTGTAAGAGTGAAAACATATCAAGTGCTAAGCGTATTTTTCAATTAGTAAAAGATTTATACCAAGCAGATATTGAAATATCGATTATGAAAAAAATGATGCTTAAAAAAAATAATATATATTTTGTGAAAATCAAAAATAAAGCATTGGAAATTCTAAAAGATTTAGATATCTTTGGGGAGGAAGGATTAAAAGAACATCCAAGTCATGTAATTGTGAAAAAAGAGTGTTGTGCTAGAGCATATTTAGCAGGTGCATTTTTAGCATGCGGGAGTGTGAATTCACCTACCACATCAAATTATCATTTAGAAATTGCAACAAGTAATCGCTCTTTAGCAAAATATATCCAAAAGCAAATGATTAAATTTAATATGAATGCTAAATTAATAAAAAGAAGAAATCAAGAGGTAGTTTATTTAAAAGCAGGTGATCAAATTAGTGATTTCTTAAAATGTGTAGGAGCTAATGATGCATTATTTATTTTTGAAGACAATCGTATTCAACGTGATGTTATGAACAGTATTAGAAGATTAGATAATTGTGAAGTAGCAAATGAAATGAAAAGTATGAAAGCAGGAAAAAAACAATTAGAGGATATTGAGCGAATTGAAAATTTTGTAGGATTAAATAATTTACAACCTAACATATATCGTGTGGCTTTACTTAGAAAAGAGAACCCAGAAGCTAGTTTAAATGAACTGTGTGAATTGTATGAACAAGAACATAATGAAATAATTTCTAAGTCAGGTATGCGCCATCGATTAAATAAAATAAAGGATATTGCAAGTCAATATAAAATAGTGGGTGATTAGTGCTTCTAATTACCCTTTATTCTATACTAAATTAGTGTATAATAATAATTAAGAAACATAGGAGGTGGCTTATGAATCAATTTAAATCAATACTATTTGGAATATTAGCTCTAGTTATATTTATTATGATTTTACCAACATTAATTTATATTTTCTTATTCTTGATATTATTATTAATCTTAATTTTTGCATGGCAAAGATATAAGATTAATCGTATTTTAGATGACGCTAAAAAACATCAATACCAATATGAGCAAGAAAATGACTTTTATGATAATGGAGATATTATAGATGTAGAATTTAGCGAAAGTGAAGCAAACGATGATTAGGTTTGGAAAAACAAAGGATTGTACTTTATTAAAAGATCTATGCATTCATTCACAAAGCGCGAAACAAGAAAAGTTATTAGAATACTACTTTGCTCATGAATATGAGCATGCCAAAGTACTCATTAGCGAATTAGATGGCTTACTTGTCTCACAGGTACATCGCAATACTCATATTGTGAATGTGCAAAACAACCAAGTAAGAGTGTCGTATTTGAGTGGAATGAGTACGCATTATGATTATCGCAAACGTGGTATCATGCGCGATTTATTAGATTTAATGATTGAAGATGATAGTCATAATTTTTTATTTACTTTTGCTGATGGATACCATCCTAAGCTATTTGATAAATATGGATTCGAAAAACTAACAACCAGAAAGCGTTATGTCATTCAAGCAACAGATATTCCTGTAGTGAATGCATTAGGTGTGAGCAATCACTATGATGTAAAAGAACTTACGAATATGTATAAGCAGTTTACGCGTGTATTCCATACTTATTTTATGCGTGATGAAACTTACTACGAAGCGGCGATTAAACGCTGGTATCATTGTGGAAAAAGCATTTGTGCTTACTATGATGAGGATGAGCAAATAAAAGGGTATTGTGTATATGAAGAAAAAGAAAACAATGTGGAAGTGAGTGAAATCATTTATGCTGATTCTTTAACTCTTGTGAAGATGTTGAAATATCTAGTGGGTCACCACTCATATATTAGTGTAGAAGTAAGTGAGGCAGAACGTTTAGAAAAAATATTTAAACAAAGTATTCCACGTGTATGTGGACATACCCTTGTTCGTTTGAACCAAGTAAAGTTATTTAATAAATTGTTTAATACTTCAATTAAGAATACTAAAGATTGCATAGCACAGTTAAAGCTACCTATTTATTTTAATGAAAAAATATAAAAAAATCTTAGTTGACCGATATTTCAACTAAGATTTTTAAATTATTATTTTTGCTTACTAATAGCAATACCATAAGTCATGGCAGTATACGCTGCAAATAAACTAATTGCACAACTTAATACAATAGAAACCATATTGTCTTTTACAGATGGAGTCACAAAGATATTTACGATTAGCAAGATAGCTAAAGCAAGATATAGTGTCGCTCTTAATAAAAGTGTCTTCTTATCTACTTGATCTAATTCTTTTGTTGATCTTTGTGCATTTTTAATATCAAAGTTTTGAATCATCGGACAAACTTCCAATAGTTTACGATATTTGTATTCACATAGTCCAAATGCCCCTAGACCAATTGCTAATGATATAAGTATATTTACATTTCCTTCAAATAATAGGAAGTGCGCAATTACGAATGCAGCAGCTCCAATTAAATAACGATTTGAAAAACTTTTGAATTGTACTTCTAAATCTTCTGAAATAATAAATCCTTGCTTCGTAGATGCTTTGTAGAACACTCTACGACCCTTTTTATCAATGTATACATTTTTACCTGATAAAGGTACTCTCTTCTTTTTATTCTTATTTTTAAGCATTTTATTCACCTCTGCATACTATTATACTATGAATAACATACGTTATACAATTGAAAAAGTTTATAAATTAACGAACATTTTGCACTTTTTAAAAATTCGTTGCTTTCAAAATATAAAAAGTGCATAATGTTGTTGTAATAAAAAAAGGAGATACTATGTTATATAATTTAACTGACAAAGAATGGGAAGCAAACAAAGGTTATTGGACAGCAAAAGAAATTGCACAACAACCGACAACGTGGAATAAAACATTAAAGCAAGTAGCAGATGAAAAAGATGCTATTAGCGCATTTATCAATAATGTGGTAGGGAAAGAAGACTACGATATTATTTTAACAGGAGCAGGAACAAGTGAGTTTGTAGGAAATGCAATTTACTCATATTTAAATACGATTACAAACCATAAGTGTAAATCGTATGCGACTACAGATATTGTTGCTTGCCCAGAAAACTATTTATCTAAAACGAAACCGACATTATTAATTTCGTATGGGCGTTCAGGAAATTCACCTGAATCAGTAGCGGCGGTAGAAGTGGCTAATACAGTATGCGAGAATATTTCACATTTGTTTGTAACTTGTAACCACAACGGAGCATTATCTAAATTTGCAGTAGGAAAAGATAATTGTTATGCTATTAACTTAACAGAAGAAACGCACGATCAAAGTTTTGCAATGACTTCAAGTTTTTCAAACATGTACTTAGCAACAGTATTAGCGTTTAATTTAGCTAACTATGATGCAGTTAGTAATGATGTATGTGAAATTGCAACAAGAACACAACAATTTATCGATAATGCATGGGCACAAACTAAAACTATCGTAGATGAGTTTAACTTCGATCGTATTATTTACTTAGGAAGTAATACGGTAAAAGGGGTAGCACAAGAAGCTGCATTAAAAATGTGTGAACTAAGTGCTGGTGATGTAGTGATTATGTATGATACACCATTAGGATTTAGACATGGACCAAAATCAGCTGTGAACCAAACATCATTAACAGTTGTGTATTTAAGTGATGACGCTTATACACGTCAATATGAAGTAGATTTAATTAAAGAAATGAGTAAAGAAAGAAATGGAAACAAAATTTTAGCTGTTTCAAGTTATGCAGATGCAGAAGTAGAAGCATTAGTCGATTACTTTATCTCATTTGATAACGCACATAAAATGAATAATGTATTCTTAGGATTAGAATATATCGTAGTGGCACAATTAATTGCCATGTTTAAATCATTAGCGCTAAACATTACACCAGATAACCCTTGTCCAACAGGGGAAGTAAACAGAGTCGTACAAGGGGTTATTATTTACCCTTATTCAAAATAATTAGGAGGAATCAACAATGATCGGAATTATCGTAACAGGACATGGAAATTTTGCAAGCGGACTAACTAGCTCAGTGGATTTAATTGCTGGACCACAATCAAATTATGTGGCAGTCGATTTTGTTGCAGAGCATACAACAGAAGATTTAGAAAATAATTTAAAAGCAGCTATGGATTCTTTAGTAGATTGCGATGGTATTTTAGTGCTAAGTGACTTACCTGGAGGATCTCCATTTAAAACGGCGGTTGTTTGTGGACAATCACTAGAAAAAATTGAAGTAGTAGCAGGAACAAATTTACCAATGTTATGTGAAGTAGCTATGGCAAGAAACTTTGTTGAAGATTTAACAATGCTAACAGATATGGCATTGAATACAGGAAGAGACCAAGTTGTTAAGTTTGAGCTAAAAAAAGTAGTTCAAAACGATGACTTATCAGACGGTATATAAGAAGCTAGTGTAGTCTTAGGACTACACTTTTTTTATAGTTTAATTATAAAAAAAGACGTCCAAGACGTCTTAATTGTATATTTTCTTTGCATAATCAGTGGGAGTAATGCCAAATTGTTGCTTAAACTTTCTTGAGAAGTAATGAATTGAGGCGAACCCTAATTTATTTGAAATTTCAGATATTGTGTATACAGATTCTTTAATTAATAATTTACTTTTATTTAATTTAATATCACTAATATATTGCTTAGGTGCTGTATTTAAGTTGTTCTTAAATAGAGTTTGTAAACTAGAACGTGAGATAGAGAAATGATGGCAGATTTCCTCAATCGTTAAGGTCGTATAAATATTATCATTAATATAGATAATTACTTCATTCAATAATTCATTTTCAAATTTTTGTTGCATCGGTGTACTAGCAATATTTGTATTTTGTGTAAAATCAAATTGGAATAATTTGATAATTAATTCTTTTAAATAACAAACCATTAACTCTGTATCATAATAAATTTCAGTATTACTTGTTTTTACTAAGTTATTAATGATGGTGTGCACATCACGACTTGCATGAAATACACGATTACTAATTAACTCACTATGCGCACACTCCATATCAAACATAATTGTTAAATACGAACATGATTTATTGTCAATTGTGTTTTGTGTATGATATTGATTAGGCGCATATAATATGATATCAAAGTTTTTTAAATTGAAATCTTGATCATCCACGGTAGTGTGTAAAGCACCGTTATCGATAAAGGTTAATTCCCACATATCGTGTGATTCACCGGGAAATGAGTAGTTCGCATTGCTAACTTGATAATAATAAGCATAAATTTCTTTGATCGTAATACTCGGTACAATCTTTTCATAATGAATGGTTTTTTTATTGTACGTTGGTACAATTTCACGTGTTGCGTTTTTACTCGTTGTTAATTCTATTTTACTTGAATTAGTAATGGAAATAAAATTAAAAGCAACACCTGCTTTTATAGTAATTGTGCGATGGATTACAAATTTTTCATAACTTTCTTTATTTGGATCAAGCGATACGACGATCATTGCGATACCATCAGTTTTACAAATTGTTACATTTTCGTTATATATATATAAATTGTTTACTTTTTTGCTTTTGACCTTCAATTCAATTTGATTAGGTTGTAAATCGTTTCTTAAATGGTGAAACTCACCCAAAATTTCACCATACTTTTGAAATAAATAACTTGTTGTTTTATTAAACATAAAGTGTCCCCCTCTTTTTCAAAAAAATAAGCAGTCATTTTTCCTCACGATACAATGTAAGTGTATACATATTATGCCACACAAAATATAAAATTGCAATTTGTTAAGAATTTCAATTTTGTTGAAAAATCTGTGATAAGTTGTCAAAAATGTCAAAAAAAGCGAATGAAAACGGTATCATTTGCTAAAAAGTGCAAAACTATACACAAAAAATGTAAATAAATATGGGTAATTTTGTGATAAATTGTAAGTGGTTGATGAAGAAGGAACACAGAAGTGAAAGCGCTTCACCGATTACCTCATCATAATCGGAGTTTTGAATCATTAATTACGATAAAGCGAAGGAGAGAGAATTATGCCAAACATCGTCTTAACAAGAATTGACAACCGTCTGATCCACGGGCAAGTCGCTACACAATGGTGTGGAGTAGTAGGAGCTAATTTATTATTAGTTGCAAATGATGCAGTAGCTGTTGATGAATTCCGTCAAGGATTAATGAACATGGCTGCACCAGGATACGCACAAACAAGATATTTCACGATTGAAAAAACTTGTCAGATTATTGGAAAAGCGAGCGATGCACAAAAGATCGCAATTATTTGTGAAACACCTATGGACGTTTTAAAACTAGTAGAAGGTGGAGTACCAATTAAAAAATTAAACATTGGAAACATGCATATGGCTGAAGGAAAACGTCAAGTTGCTACTTCAGTAGCAGTGGATGACACTGATGTTGCTGCGTTTGCTAAACTTAGAGAGTTAGGTGTGGAATTAGAAATTAAACGTGTTCCAGACATTGCTGCTGAAGATATTAGCAAACTATTCAAATAATTTAAGAGAGGAGAAAAATTAAATTATGGAAGTAATTGAAATTGTATTATTGGCACTAGTAACATTTATTATCGCTATTGACCAATTCTCATTAACAGAATTATTATACCGTCCAATCGTAAACTGTACGATTATCGGTTTAATTTTAGGAGATTTAAATACTGGGTTAGCAATCGGGGGAACTTACGAGTTAATGATGATTGGGAACATGCCAGTTGGTGGAGCGCAACCTCCAAATGCCGTATTAGGTGGAATCGTTGCAATGGTATTCGCAGTTAAATCTGGATTAGGAATTGACGAAGCTTTAGGAGCATCAGTTATCTTCGCTGTATTCGGACAATACGCTGTAACATTAACATTCACAATTATGTCAGGGATTATGGCTAAAGCTGATAAAGCTGCTGAAGATGCTAACCCTAAAGGAATTGTTGCTGTTAACGTTATTTCTTGTACAATCTTAGGTACATTATTCGCAGTAATGGCAGTTCTTGCTTACGTTGGAGGAGATGCATTAAAAGCACCTCTTGAAACAATTAGTAAAGACTTCTCTTGGTTCATGGCTGGACTTGGAGCTGCTGGAGGAATGATGCGTTATGTTGGGTTCGCGATCTTATTAAAAATCATGTTATCTAACGACTTATGGGGAATTTACTTTGCAGGATTCACTGCTGCTGCAGTAATCGGTAATGTGGAAGCTGTTAAGGGAGCTACATTATTATTAGTTGCATTCGTAGGTATCGCTATTGCATTATACGACTACCAAACAAACATTAAAATTAAAGAAAACGCAGGAAGCGGAAATGGAGGAATGACTGATGGAATCTAATATCTACAACTACACAGATAAAACACCAGCTCAAAACCTAGATAAAGCAACAATGAACAAAATGGTATGGCGTTCATTAATGCTTCAAGCATCTTTCAACTACGAAAGAATGCAAGCTGCAGGATGGTTATACTCAATCCTACCTGGATTAGAAAAAATCCATACAAACAAGAAAGACTTATCTGCTTCAATGGGGCACAACTTAGAGTTCTTTAACACTCACCCATTCTTAGTAACATTCGTTATGGGTATCGTTCTTTCATTAGAACAACAAAAAGCTGATATCAACACTATCCGTTCGGTAAGAGTTGCAGCGATGGGTCCATTAGGAGGAATCGGGGATGCATTATTCTGGTTTACTCTTGTACCTATTACAGCTGGTATTACAGCTAACATGGCTATCGAAGGAAACATCGTTGGTCCAATCTTATTCTTTGCAATCACATTCGGTGTACAAATGGCATTACGTTTCTTCTTAATGAACTGGTCTTATACTTTAGGAACAGGAGCAATTGGGGCGTTAACTAAAAATGCAAAAGAATTTACACGTGCTGCTTCTATGTTAGGGGTATTCGTTGTAGGTGCTTTAACTTGTAACTATGGTGCTACTTCATTAGGAATGGTTATTCCTAATGGGGAATCAGTAATTGATATCCAAGCATTATTAAATGGAATTTTACCAGCAATGTTACCATTAGCGTTAACATTAATGTGTTTCACATTAATCAAAAACAAACAATGGTCAGCAGTTAAATGTATCGCATTATTATTAGTAATCGGTATCGTTGGTTGTATGTTTGGAATTTGGTCTGGTGACTATACTGCTTTAGTATCAGTTCCTTGGCATGCATAAGAATTAATTAATTCGCCTTTGGAGCGATGAGGCTCTCTCAAAAAAACCTTCAAATAAGACCTCTATTTATAGAGGTCTTTTTGCTTGCATTTTGAGGAAATAAAAGTGCATATATAAAAGGAGATGAAAGAACAAAAATGGTAACGCTTACAAAGTGAAAAAATTCACAAAATGTCGAAAAATAGTGTTTTTGGAATTGACATAAAGCGTAATAAAACATATAATTTACTAGTAAAACGAAGGAGGACTTTTAAAAATGACAGTAAAAGTTGCTATTAATGGATTTGGACGTATTGGACGTCTAGCATTCAGACAAATGTTTGGTGCAGAAGGGTACGAAGTTGTTGCGATTAATGACTTAACAAGCCCTAAAATGCTTGCTCACTTATTAAAATACGATTCAGCTCAAGGAAGATATGCTTTAGCTGATAAAGTAGTTGCAGGTGAAGAATCAATCACGGTTGACGGGAAAGAAATTAAAATCTATGCTCAAGCAGACCCAAAAAACTTACCTTGGGGAGACTTAGAAGTAGACGTAGTATTAGAATGTACAGGATTCTTTACATCTAAAGCTGCTGCAGAAGCACACATCACTGCTGGTGCACGTAAAGTTGTAATTTCAGCTCCAGCTGGAAACGACTTACCAACAGTTGTATTCAACACAAACCACGAAATCTTAAAAGCTGAAGATACAGTAATCTCTGCTGCTTCTTGTACAACTAACTGTTTAGCGCCAATGGCTGACGCATTAAACAAATTAGCTACAATTAAATCAGGAATTATGACTACAGTTCACGCTTACACAGGGGATCAAATGACTTTAGATGGACCTCAAAGAAAAGGTGACATGAGAAGAGCGAGAGCTGCTGCTGCAAACATCGTTCCTAACTCTACAGGAGCTGCAAAAGCTATCGGATTAGTTATCCCAGAATTAAACGGAAAATTAATCGGATCTGCTCAACGTGTTCCTACAATCACTGGATCATCTACTATCTTAATTGCTGTAGTTGATGGAACACCTTCAGTTGAAGACATCAACGCTGCTATGAAAGCTGCATCTAACGATTCATTCGGATACACAACTGACGAAATCGTTTCTTCAGATGTAATTGGAATTAGCTATGGATCATTATTTGATGCAACGCAAACAATGGTTACAGACATGGGTAACGGAACTAGCCAAGTTCAAGTTGTTTCTTGGTACGATAACGAAAACTCATACACTAGCCAAATGGTTAGAACAATCAAATTCTTCTCTGAATTAGCTTAATTTAAAGAATAATATGAAAAAATATTAAGAATGCGTACCTGCGCATTCTTTTTTAAATTATGATTGACTTGTATATGCATTAATAGTATTATTATAAGTGGCTTTGAAAGCTTGTAGCCCCGGAAACTACAAAATATCAAAGGAGAAATTTAAAATGCGTCAAACAACATTTACAAAACCTGCTGACGTAACACGTACTTGGTACGTAGTTGATGCTGCAGGAATGACTATGGGTCGTTTATCGACTGAAGTCGCGGCGGTATTACGTGGAAAACACAAACCGTCATTTACACCTAACGTAGACTGTGGAGATTTCGTTATCGTTATCAATGCAGATGAAATCGTTATGACAGGAAACAAAATGAATGATAAAAAATACTATTCTCATTCAATGTACCCAGGTGGTTTAAGAACTCGTACAGCTAAGATTATGAAACAAAACTACACTGTTGAGTGGGTTGAAAAATCTATTTACGGTATGTTACCTCATACAAGACTTGGTGATGTACAACGTAAACATTTATTTGTTTACAAAGGAAGCGCGCATCCACACGCTGCACAACAACCAGTGGAAATGAAAATTAAAGGGTAAGGAGGAATAAAACATGGCAAATACTAATGTACAATACATCGGAACTGGAAGAAGAAAAAGTTCTGTTGCTCGTGTCTTCATGACTCCGGGTAAAGGGAATATCGTTGTTAACGGAAAAACGTTAGACGAATATTTACCATTAGAAACTTTAAGAATGGTAGTACGTTCACCATTAGAATTAACTGAAACTTTAGCACAATTTGATGTTAAAATTAACGTTAACGGTGGGGGATATACTGGTCAAGCTGGTGCAATGCGCCACGGAATCGCTAGAGCTTTATTAGAAGCTGGAGCAGATTACAGATCAGCGTTAAAAGCTGCTGGATTCTTAACAAGAGATCCACGTATGAAAGAACGTAAAAAATACGGGCTTAAAGCTGC
>CAYJGK010000021.1:0-31243 GCA_964370065.1 uncultured Erysipelotrichaceae bacterium | reverse complement strand
AAAATGTCGAAGCGTCTGGCTTCGGCATTTTCTTTATTTACATTCCCAGCGACCATAAATGCCGCAAGGAAGGATCGTTTCTGTTTTTGTGATGGGTAGTCCAATTTCACCTGTTTGAATATCACCATGTCGATGTCTTTTTGCTACAGTTGCATGCAATAAGTTATTTAAAACAGTAGCACTAAATCCAGTGGTATACGAGTTAACTAAAAAAAATAATGGATCTTCATCCAACACTTCTAAGCAAGCCTTAATTAAAGGGAAGAGCTGTTCTTCAATTTTCCATACTTCTCCATTTGGACCACGTCCATATGATGGAGGATCCATTATGATAGCATGATATGTTCTACCTCTACGTTTTTCACGTTCCACAAATTTCAATACATCATCCACAATGAAACGAATTTTTTTATTGTGTAAATTAGATAATTGCATATTCTCTTTTGCCCAATTAACCATCCCTTTACTGGCATCCACATGGACCACTTCACTAGCGTTTGCACTCGCACAAGCCATAGTGGCTCCACCAGTGTACGCAAATAAATTTAGGACACGAATTTCACGATTCGCGTTTTTAATTTTATCGTACATATAGTCCCAGTTCGCTCCTTGCTCAGGGAAGATTCCAGTATGTTTAAACCCAGTTGGCGATACTTTAAACGTTAAATGGCGGTATTGAATCGTCCATTGCTCTTTTACCTTTGTTTTAAATTCCCAACTACCTCCACCTTTATTAGAGCGGTGGTAATGTGCATCTGGTTGTTTCCATGTTTTATCTATTTGATCAATTGGCCAGATTGCTTGTGGATCTGGACGACGTAAAATGACATCTTTCCATCGTTCTAGTTTTTCACCATTTCCACTATCGATACATTCATAATCTTCCCAATGTTTAGCTATTAAGTTCATATTATTCTCCTTGTTCATTCAAAGTGTATTTATTATATCATGAATTGAATAGTTTACATATAGCATTATTTATTTAATCTTTATAAATAGTTTTCAAATGACTTCGTTCATTATATAAATTTACAACATTGCGATGATTTATGATAAAATAAAAGAAAACGGAGGATTTCATGGCAAATATATTATACGATAATTGTTTTATTTTTACGTATCAAACAAAAGTAAAACAAGTACAAGAAGAAGATGGATTATATTGGCATTTACTAGAAGATACTATTTTTTATGTCGAAAGTGGTGGGATGAAAAGCGATGAAGGATATATTCAAAAACATCGAGTTTTAAACTTAAAAAAAGAGGGGAATTATGTATGGCATCTATTGGATGTGCATTTAGAAGGGGATGTGGGTATTTCAATTAATCATAATAGACGTTTAATTCATGCCCAAATTCATAGTGCTCAGCATTTATTAAGTGGCATTATGCAAAATGTTTTTGGAATGAAAACAATTGCACATCACGTAAGTGATTATGAAAATGATATCGAATTTGATGCAGAACGAATAAGCGATCGTCAAATTCATGAATTACAAGTCATTGCGAATGGACTAATTCGTAATGATCGTCAAATTAAAATTATTTATCCAACAAAAAAAGAAGCGTTATTATACAATGGGAAGTCATACGACTATGATGATCGTTTGCGTGTCGTACGCATGGAAGGGATTAGTGATACCCCTTGTGGTTGTATTCATGTTCCTTCTTTACGTTATTTGCAAATGATTTATCTTATCAAAGCAGAAAAAAGTAGTAAAGGAGTTAAACTAAAATATACGGTTGGGGATCAATTACTACAAAATCATCACGATTATTATAATGTATTAGATAAAACAGGGACATTGTTAGCTCAGCCGTTCGAATTTATTGAATTTGGAGTCTTAAAACAAATACAAGAAAATAAAAGTCTATTAGCCGATTTACAAGTCATTAAACAAAAGTATGTTGATTTACTTCTTGCTGGATTGGATGTTAATCAAAAGCAGATACAAGTATTTGAAGATATGGATCTAAAAACATTCCAAATATTAGTTTCAAAATACAATGCAATGCCTACGAAACCTTTTACTTTTATATGGAAACAAAACAATAAAGTGCACGTTGTAGTAGCGAAAGAAGAAGATAGTAAAGCTGTGTTTACTAAAATTAGCGAAGGGTATTCTTTGCGTGGGGGAGGAAATGAAAGACTGGCCCAAGGGGGAGGCAATTATGAGGAAGGTATGATTGCAAACATCATTGATAAAATCACAAATAACATATAGTTATGTTATAAATTTCACATTTTTATGATATACTTTAATAATGATGTCAGGAGGTCAGTATGAAAAATATATTGAAAATTGGATTATTATGTTTTGTATTAGTCTTAATAGGTTGTTCCCAAACAGAAGATACAACTAAAGATGAAACAGAAGAACCAACTATTACGATTCAAGAAAACCAACTATATGCTTCTCCTAAAGAAGCAACAAACTACCAAATAGAATTATATAATGCATTAACGGAAGCGATTGAAGAAAATGATGATGAAAAAATAGCAGAAAGCGTAGCTGTTAACTTTATCGCAGATTTCTTTACTTTAAAGAATAAAGAAAATGTAACGGATATTGGCGGTCTTGTATATATACCTTTACACTATCGTGATGCATTCCAAGATTTTGCTTCTGCTTATGTGTATGCACAATACCCTGTATTAGTGGATGAATATGGTAAAACTCAATTGTTTGAAGTGCAGTCTATTACAGTAGAAAACATGACACCACAAACATTTGTATATAGTCAGTATATAGAAGAAGAAGTTCCTTATTATGAAGAATTAAATGTAGAAGGGTATGCAGTGGAAGTAAGTGTCGCATATCAAGATACCAAAATACCAGAAGATCAATTAAAAACAAGTGCAACTGTACAGGTAATACCTGTTGATGGTGCCTATATGGTTATTGGATTAGATTAACGATTACTCGTTAATCTTTTTTTTATATAAAAGAAAAGAATGCCTTAGGGAGGCATTCTTATTTTTTGTGTTTTGTTCGCACGTAATGGCGGATGGTCAATATGATTAATGTAAGTGAGAAAAACAAGATAGATTCCATTGTGTAATTGTTTGCATCACTTAATCTACTATAAGGGCTTGAATAGTAGTTGGATATCCACATAATCATAAAAACGAAGCTAAATGTAATCATAATCCATACATAATGCATCTTTAGAAACTCTAATATTTTATTCATGTCCTAATCCTTTCTATTCGTATACAATTAGTATTATACCTCCATTTGAATAAAAATGCAAATTTGTGAAATATTTTGAATAAAATTATAGAGAATTATAATGAATGAATATGAATGATTTGATGGGTATCATCATATAGTGTAAATGTATTATTTTCTAATGTCGCATATGAATGTGCGCTGTTTTCTTTCGGTAAACTGATACTTCCTGCATTTAAAATATGAATGCCATTCACTTTTTTAAACATCGGTACATGAATGTGCCCAAATATAAAAATATCATTTTCATTTAATGGTGGTAAATGTTGTTCATGAAAGATATGTCCATGGCTTAAACAAATTTGTCGCTTGTTTTCATGTATAATAGTATAGTCACCTAAACAAGGGAAATCTAATACCATTTGGTCTACTTCGCTATCACAATTACCTCGAACCGCTATAATCTTGTGTTTTAACGCGTTTAAAGCAGCTAAAACTAATTTAGGATTGTAGTCCATGGGTAAATCATTTCGTGGGCCATGGTAAAGTAAATCGCCGATTAATAATAATTTGTCTGCTTGATGTAATTGCATGGCCTCTACTATTTTATTTGCGTAATAGGCACTGCCATGAATATCACTTGTGATTACATATTTCATAATTGTATCTCCTTACTTAACTTAATGAGTGTATGTATGTTGTTGCTCTCTTGGTGAGTCACTATATAGTGTAATATTTTTTTTAGCACTTGTCCAATTTGTTTTCCTTCATAGCCAAGCTGCAGTAGGATATCACCATTTATTTTTAATTGCTTAAGACTAAAGCAATCTTGCATGCACTGGGCATGCAAAGTATGCAAGTACTGTTTATAAGTAATCGAATAGTTTTGTTTTAATTGAATGAACTGTGTACACAAATCGTGCCTACCTTGTAAGTCATAAAGAATACGGCGAATATCTTGTAATGTGTAACAACTACGTTGTAATACATTGGCTAGTAATAAACAATCAATGATTTCATGCTTTGCTAATTTCATCTGTTTTAAATGCCTACTTTGCAAATGGAAAGGTTGCATTAAAATAGCCCACTTACCAACTAGTGTAGTAGCAGACAGCAATTGTTGATCGACTTTTTTACAAGTTGCTAACTCGATGGGATGAATAAATAGGTAATTTAAGACATGTGCTTCAAACAGTAATTGTAAAGGATGTGCATATTGTGACATTAACATTTTATCAAGTTCTTGTTTTTTACGCTCATTTGCGATATGCACTAATAAATTAGATTGTTTTTGCATAGCTTGATAGGTTGTATCACAAATTTTAAATTGGAGCTGCATGCTCAAGCGTAATCCTCTTAAAATACGTAAGGCATCTTCTTGAAAACGTAACATTGGATTGTGTATGCAACGAATCACTTTATTTTGAAGATCTTGTAACCCATTTTGATAATCGATGATTTGCTTAGTATCATAACACAATGCATTGATTGTGAAATCACGTCTTTTCAAATCTTCTTGTAAGGATGAAGTAAAAGAAACCTCGCTTGGATGACGATAATCTAAATATTGTTTTTCTTTACGATAAGTTGTGACTTCAATGATTTCCTGGTTAATGATAAAACTAATCGTCCCATGCTTCATACCCGCACAATGATAGGCTAAATGATGTTGTTTTGCTAAGGCAATCATTTGCATAGGTGTTGCATTGCTACAACAATCAACATCTTGAATAGGTAGTTTCAATAAGTAATTACGCACACAACCACCAACTGGATAAATTTCATAGTTGGCTTGTTTAAATAATGTTAGTAGCAGAAAGCTAGATTTTGAAAAAGGGTATGACATAATGGCCTCACTTTCGATTCTAGTATAGCATGCCATCTAGCCATTTGCACAAAAAACAAGTATAATAAATATGATAAAAAGGAGAAATTAAATATGGACAACAATACTGATAAAATTTATGAATTGCAACTTCAAAAAACAAAACAAGCATTGATTAAAAATAATATGGAAGCGTATGTGGTACAAGATGCAAACGAAGCAAAGCAGTTGATATTAAGCATGATTCCAAGTAATTCTAGTGTGAGTGTGGGAGGTTCTATGACTCTATTTGAAACGGGGATTATTGAATTGCTTCGTAATATGCATATTGATTTTATGGATCGCTATGCACCTGGTTTAAGCCCCCAAGAGATGAAGCAAATATATCGAGAAACTTTTTTAAGTGACTACTATATTAGCAGTACGAATGCTATTACCTTAGAAGGGGAATTGTATAATGTGGATGGAAATGGAAATCGTGTAGCAGCAATCACATATGGACCAGAGCACGTTATTATTGTAGCCTCTCGTAATAAAATAGTGGCTAATATCGAAGAGGCACACAAACGTGTACAACAAATAGCTGCTCCTTCAAATTGTGTACGATTACAAAGACAAACCCCATGTGCTAAGGTTGGCTATTGTGTAGATTGCCAAAGTGAAGAACGTATTTGCTGTAGTTTTGTTGTCCACAGACAGCAAATTAATAAAAATAGAATTAAAGTCATTTTAGTCAATGAAGACTTTGGTTATTAAGCAAATAATTAGCCAATCACTGAAAAATATGGCATAATGATAAAAAGCAAAGGAGCTCTACTATGTTTAAAGGAATACGTTATCAAATAAAAAGAACGAAAAGTTATGATCCAGCTGTTCATTCTTCATTAGAAATTATTTTATTATACCCCCATTTGAAAGCCTTATTTTTTTATCGAATCGCGCATTTTTTATACAACTATCATTTATACTTCATTGCCCGTTTAATTAGTAATATAGGGCGTTTTTGGGTAGGTATAGAAATCCATCCAGGCGCAAAAATAGGAAAAGGATTAATTATCGATCATGGAATGGGAGTGGTGATTGGTGAAACAACAATCATTGGAGATGATTGTTTAATTTATCATGGTGTCACATTAGGTGGAACTGGTAAAGAAGATGGGAAAAGACATCCGACTTTAGGGAATGGTGTCATTATCGGTGCGGGTGCAAAAGTCTTAGGCAATATTTATATAGGACATTATGCAAAAGTAGGAGCCAATTCAGTTGTCACAAAGGACGTCTGTGATAAAACAACAGTTGTGGGTATACCAGCCAAACCAACTAAACATAGCGTCTTAGACGAATTGTGTATTTGTCATGAAGATAAAATAGACTATTAATGCATGCTCAGGCATGCATTTTTAATTGCCAACAAACCATTCATATTTTATAATATTATAGAAAAGGATGTGTAATTATGGATGCGATAAAAATCAAACAATTCACGAAGAAATATGGTCAATTTTGTGCAGTTAAAGATATGAATATTACAATACCCAAAGGCAAAATTGTTGGCTTTGTGGGTAAGAATGGAGCAGGGAAAAGTACGACCTTGCGAAGTATGTTAAATATGATTCATATCACAAGTGGTAGGATAGAAATACTTGGTTTAGATAGCGCTACACAAAGCAAGAAAATCAAAGAGTTAGTCAGCTATGTACCTAGTGAAGCCGCTTTTTATGATCATTTAACAGGACGACAAATATTGGAGTTTGCGTGTTCTTTTACGCATACACCACGCTCCACTATACAAGAGTTGGCTAGTTATTTTGAATTAGATTTGCATAAACCAGTGTCGGACTTAAGTTTAGGAAATTTAAAAAAGATTTCTTTGATCCAAGGTTTTTTAAAACACGCTCAATTAATTGTTTTAGATGAACCAACAAGTGGATTAGATCCTTTGATGCAACAAAAATTCTTTGAATTATTATTACAGGAAAAACAAAAAGGGACAACTATTTTCTTGTCCAGTCATAATTTAAATGAAGTGGAAAAATATTGTGATAAAGTAGCAATTATTAAAGAGGGAGTCATTGTAGATTATTTTGATATGCGTGATGTGAAAATTAAGCATAAACAAATAATCACCTATACTACAAGTGATGGTGTACAGGTTAGTCAAGAAGTGAATGAAGATATTAATCAAGTCATTGCTCATTTAGCAACTTTGTCTTTACAATCATTAGAAATAAAAACGAAAACAGTCGAAGAAGAGTTTATTGAATATTATAAGGAGGATCAAACAAATGAAAAATAGTTTATTAATTTGTAAGTTCAACTTATACATGCATCGTAAAACTATTATCTTTTGGTCTATTGCTATTTTTTCCATCATGTCTTTATATATGATTTTATTTTCTAGTATGCAAGAAGTCGCACAAATTAAGCTAGATGCAATGCCTGAACAACTTTTACAATTTGTAGGCATGGAAGATTTTTCTGATATTTCTAATTATATGAGTTATTATGGAATGATATTTGGTTTATTAGTCATTGCAATTTCTATTTTTGCGACAACATTTAGTGCAAAAATTATCGCACAAGAAGAAAAAAACAAATCAATTGAGTTTTTAAATGGATTAGCAGTGAGTCGCCATGAAATTTACATCGCAAAAGTAATGTGTGCATATATTGCTATCTTAATTATTGTGACAAGTGCAATTCTTTCTGTTGTTATTTGTGGAATCTTGAATGGAGGAGATACGTTTGTATTGATGGATGTGTTTGCTTCTGCCAAAATTACAGGAATCATTCCTTTTATCTTTAGTGCAATTAGCTTTTGTGTCGTAGGAATCAAACCTTACTTAGCAAGCGGGTTAGCAAGTGGAATTGTTTTATTCAGTTACTTAATTGGGTATTTAGGGGAACTACTAGCAGATAAAGGTGAATTATTATTGTATGCCTCTTGTTTCAATCAACTTAGTGTTAAAAACGCCATTGCTCCATCTAAGACGACACTTATCGTTTATGCGTGTTATATAGTGTTAATGATAATTTGTTTAATTATCGGGTGTCTTGCTTACCAAAAACGCGATTTAGAAATATAAAAAGAACGTGATTGAACTGCACCCCATTTGTTGGAGAAGTTGAATTAGGATAAACTTAAGGATTGATTCCTGTATTGTGAACCACCCCCTGTCAACTAGACAAAGTAAATAAGTAAAATGTTTATCAAACCAAGCTGATTATTTCAGACTTGGTTTTTTATTTCATGCTGTTTGACATTATTCCAAAATTTAGTTATTTTAGGGTTTTGTTTAATCGGATATTTCATTGGATAATTTGTTTTTAATGCGCTTATCTTAACCTCTGATGGAGTTAAAACCTTAAACCTTATATGTGGATATTAATTATTATAATACTCTAATGTTTGATAAATAGCTTCTTCCAATTCTTCATAAGTTTTCAATTTTGGATGAAGAATCCTCAGTAATTCTTTAAAAAATCCCTTATATTTACGAATTCAATTAAATAAAATTCCATTACTGATTAATCCATATTCAAGCGAAACAAAAGTAATAGACTTATTTTGTATTCATACTCTGTCTATAGCTATTTGTTTTCATTCTGGAGAATAGTACTTATTCTTAGCTTTTCTTAACATATTATATCCATGCATATCAACCAATCTAATTAGACAACTTATTTTATCAGCACTTATTCTATACATTCCACTAAGGTTTGATATAGACTCACTTTTTTTCTTAACTCATAAATTTCTATTCTCTGCTCTCTTGTTATTTTTACCATAAAAAAACTACACCCTTTCTAATTGTCTCCAATTATTGGGGTGCAGTTCAAAATCACATTCTTTTTATTACTCTCCTAATAGTTTAACGAGTACCGCTTTTTGTGCATGTAATCTATTTTCAGCTTCATCAAATATTTCATTTGCATGTGCATCAAATACTTCGCTTGTAATTTCTTCTTCACGGTGTGCGGGTAGGCAATGTAATACCATTGCATCTGCTTTTGCTTGCTGCATTAGTGTTGTATTGATTTGATATTTTCCTTTAAATACAAATTCACGTTCTGCTTTACTAGCCTCATCTCCCATACTCGCCCATACGTCAGTGATGACTACATCTGCATCTTTTGCTGCAATTAATGGGTCTTCTACTAATGAAAAAGCATCATTTTTTTGTGCATATTTTAATACTTGAGGATGTGGCTCATATCCTTTTGGGCAAGCACAAGCAATGCGCATACCACTAATTAATGCTCCCACAATTAAAGAGTTAGCCATATTGTTTCCATCTCCAATGTAGCACATTTTAAGTCCTTCTAATGTTCCTTTATACTCTCTAATCGTCATTAAGTCAGCTAAAATTTGACAAGGGTGTGCATAATCAGTTAATCCATTAATGATAGGAATACTTCCATAAGTAGCTAAATCTTGTACATCCTGTTGTGCAAAGGTACGAATCATAATTCCATCTACATAACGTGATAATACACGAGCTGTATCGGCAATAGGTTCTCCACGCCCCATTTGCATGTCATTGGCGTTCAAACATAAAGGATATCCTCCTAATTGTTTCATTCCTACCTCAAAACTAACGCGGGTACGTGTACTTGATTTTTGAAAGATTAAGGCTAATGTTTTGTTTTCTAAATAAGGAGTAAAGATACCTTGTTTCACTTCCTTTTTTAAAGTGTCAGCTAAATCTAATAATTCATATAATTCAGTCTTACTTAAATCTTGTATTGTTAGTAAATGTTTCATTTTATTTCTCCCACTTTTCTAGAGTTGTTTCTAATATGGCTAAGGCATGATCAATCTCTTCATACGTAATGGTTAAAGGCGGTAATAATCTTAAGTTTTGTTTTGCACTTAAGAATAACACGCCTTGTTGTAGACAAGATAATACAAGTTGGTTTACATCGATATCGATTAACTCGACACCTAACATTAATCCTAATCCATTCACTTGTTTAATATGTTGCATACTTTTTATCTTTTCTTTTATGTAAGCCCCTTTTTCTTTAACGCTTGCGTAAAGGTCATCGTTCATATATGATAACACTACATTTGCACCAGCGCATGCAATAGGGTTGGCTCCATAAGTTGTTCCATGGTCTCCGTAGGATAGAGTGTCTTCACACTTTTCATCTACTAAAATGGCACCAATAGGCAATCCATTACCTAGTGCTTTTGCACTTGTTACAATATTAGGGTGCAAATGCATTTGTTCATAGGCAAAGAAACTACCACAACGTCCTATTCCAGTTTGTACTTCATCTACAATTAATAAGATATCCTTTTGTTTACATAAATATTGAATGATTCTCACAAACTCAGCATTTAATGGTAATACACCACCTTCACCTTGTACAATTTCAATCATAATTGCGGCTGTCTTTTCCGTTACTTTATTTTGTAAATCTTCGATATTATTTGCTTGTACATAAGTAAAACCTTTCATAAATGGATCAAAATGTTGATGAAAACTATCTTGTCCTGTGGCAGTTAAGGTAGTCATCGTACGACCATGAAAAGAGTTAGTCAATGTAATAATTTCTTGTCTTTGATTCGCATATTTTGTGTTGGCATATTTACGTGCAATTTTAATGGCACCTTCATTTGCCTCTGCACCAGAATTAGCGAAAAACACTTTTTTCATCTTGCTTTTTTCACAAAGTAATTGAGCTGTTGTAAGCATAGGTTGTGTATAGTATAAGTTGGAAATGTGAGCTAATTGCCTAGCTTGCTCACTTATTGCTTCTACCCATTGTGGATGTGCATGCCCTAATACATTGACACCAATTCCGCTTGTGAAATCTAAATAAGCCTTGTTTTGATCATCGTATACATAATTTTGTTTTCCTTGTATGATGCATAATGGAAAACGATTGTAAGTATGCATCACATATTTGTCATCTAATTGTTTATAGTTCATATTGTTCTCCCATAATCATTGTTCCAATCCCGTCATCTGATAAAATTTCTATTAATAAGGAGTGGGGGATACGTCCATCGATAATACATGCCTTTTTAACTCCACAAGCAATGGCCTCTACACAGCAATCCACTTTTGGAATCATACCACCAGCAATAATGCCGCGTTTTTTTAATTCTTGAATTTCGTTTGTACTGACTTGGCTAATCAATGTTTCTTCTTGTTTTGGATTTTCTAACAAACCTGGAATATTACTCACTAAAATGATATTTTCAGCTTGTAGTTTAGCAGCAATACTTGCTGCTGCTAAATCAGCGTTCACATTATAACTGTGGTTGTTCTCATCACAGCCAACTGATGCGATGACAGGAATGTATCCATTGTCTAATAAATCAAAAACTATTTGTTCATCCACACCGATAATTTTCCCTACATATCCTAGATCAGTAGTGTGTGGAAATGGTTCTACTTTCAATAACCCAGCATCCATGCCACTGATTCCTACAGCTTTACTACCCGCTTGGTGTATCATAGAAACTAAGTCTTTATTCATCTTCCCAGCTAATACCATTTGGACGACTTCCATACAATCTTCATCTGTATAGCGTAGTCCATCGATGAACTTTATTTCTTGGTTCATCTTTGTTAATATTTCATCTATTTTTGGTCCACCACCGTGTACCACAACTACTTTAACCCCGATAGCTGAGAGTAAAACGATGTCATTGATTACGTTTTGTTTAAGTGTTTCATCTTGCATGGCATTCCCACCGTATTTGATGACAATAATTTTTTTGTTGTATTGTTGGATATAAGGTAAGGCTTGCGATAAAATCGTAGCCTTAGCGATTGCGTTTTTCATATTTTTTCCTCTTTGGTCTAGGTGCGATAGTCGCCGTTAATCTTAACATAATCATATGTTAAATCACATCCCCAAGCAGTCGCCTGTGCGCAACCATCTTGTAAATCGACTGTGATTATGACTTCTTTTGTTTGTAAGATAGAGAGTGCTTTTTCCTCATCAAATGCAAGACCAAATCCATCCTTACACACTTGAATGCTGCCTTTTTCACTTGCTAAACTTACATTTATTTTTTGCACATCACAAGTGCAGGGTGCATAGCCGATAGCGCATAAAATACGACCCCAATTTGCATCATTTCCAAACATAGCAGATTTAAAAAGGGAGCTGGTAATAATTGATTTGGCGATTGCTTTTGCACTGCTTTGATCATCTGCCTGTAAAACATGACAAGTTAATAGTTTAGTGGCCCCTTCACCATCACTAGCCATTTGTCTACTTAACGCTTCACAGACTAAGTAGAACGCTTGTTTAAATGTTTCATAGTCTTCATTCTCTTCTTCAATAATTGCATTTTGTGCTAGACCATTACATAAGATGCTTAACATATCATTTGTGGAAGTGTCTCCATCCACACTGACCATATTAAAAGTGTCATCCACTACTTCTTGCATAGCTTTTTTTAATAAGGGAGCACTAATGTTGACATCACTAGTAATAAAGCTTAACATCGTAGCCATATTTGGATGAATCATTCCACTTCCTTTAGCAATGCCACCTATATGACATGTTTTTCCTTGTAGAGTAAATGATAATGCATAGTGTTTAATAAAAGTATCAGTTGTCATAATGGCATTACATACCGCTTGGCTATCATCATTTTGTAAATTTTCTACTAATGAAGGCATACCAGATAACATAGGCGCTAATGGTAAAGGTTGTCCAATGACTCCAGTTGATGCGACAATAATGTCTTCCTGATGAATAGATAAAGCGTTACCACAAGCATGACACATTGCATCTGCGATTTGAATCCCATCCGCATTACATGTATTCGCATTTCCACTATTGCATAAAATAGCTTGTGCGCTATCATTATGTAAATGTTTTTGGGTCACATAAATTGGTGCACCTTTGACTTTGTTTTGTGTATAAGTACTGGCTGCTACACAAGGAACTTCGCTATAAATTAAAGCTAAATCTTTTTTTTCTTTATTTTTACGTATGCCGCAATGGATTCCGCTTGCGGAAAAACCTTTTGGTGCACATACGCCTTTATTGTTGTAAGTAAACATAATTTCCTTTCTAGAAGGCAGGAGGGATTTGTGTTAATCCACTTGTTTCTTCAAAATCACATAGGATATTCATATTTTGAATGGCTTGTCCTGCAGCTCCTTTTACCATGTTATCAATGCAAGATACGATGATCAACATATTGCTTCTTGTATCCATATGTAAAGAGATATCGCAATAGTTACTTTGCTTTACATATTTTAAATTGGCGCATTGCGATAATGCCAGGATACGCACAAAAGGATGGGAAGCATAATATTGCTTATATTGAGTGTGTAATGTTTCTATGGGAATAGTTTGGTCTAATGTGATATACATTGTTGAAATAATACCACGATTGATTGCTAATAAATGCGGTACAAAGGTAACACTAATATTTTGTCCACTTAATTGTGTTAAGGTTTGTTCAATTTCTGGCGTATGACGATGTTTGGCCACATTATAAGGTGCAAACCCCTCATTACAATTAGGGAAGTGACACTTTTCACTTAATTCTTTACCTGCACCTGTTGTTCCTGATTTAGAATCGATAATAATATGTTTTTGATTGATTGTATGATGCTTTAAAAAAGGCAGTAACCCTAAAGCAACACTAGTTGGATAACAACCAGGATTCGCAATAATTTGGGCCTGTTTAATTTTTTCTCTATTGTATTCACTTAATCCATATACACATTTTTCATGTAAAGTTGGATAAGTAAATGGTTTATTGTACCAAGCTTCATAAGTGGCTTCATCATCTAATCTGAAATCGGCTCCCAAGTCTATCATCTTTTTCTTTTGCTCGATAATTTTCTTGGCGATGACTTCACTTAAACCATGTGGTAGGGAAGCAAAGATGATATCACTTTTTTCAATGACGCTATCTTCGCTTTCAAATATGCCTTCATAGAGTTCATAAAAATTAGGGTATACATCAGAAATAGGTTGACCTATAAAACTTCTTGCATGGATAGCAACTAATTTTGCATAAGGGTGTGCTAGTAATAAACGAACAAGTTCAGCTCCACCATATCCACTAGCACCAATAATTCCGACTTTAACTTGTTTCATTACGCATTCTCCTTTAACCACATTAAAGTAGCTTGTATATGCTTATTGACCACTTCTTCACTTGGTCCTCCTAATACATTACGTTTATTGACACAAGTTGTTAAAGCGATGGCTTCATAAATGTCTTCTTCAAATAGTGAACATGCTTCCTTATATTCATCTAATGTTAATTCTTCTAATACTTTATCTTTACTCATTGCAGCACTTACTAATTTACCGATGACACCATAAGCACTTCTAAATGGCATACCTTTTTTAGTTAAGTAGTCTGCACAATCTGTTGCATTAATAAATCCCTTTGCACTAGCCGCTAGCATATTTTCTTTGTTCACTTTGCATGTAGCAATCATAGGAATGATGGTAGTCAAGCATAATTGAATGGTTTTAAAACTATCAAATAGTGCTTCTTTGTCTTCTTGCATATCTTTATTATAAGCTAAAGATAAACCTTTCATCATGACTAATAAGGTCTGTAAATTGCCAAATGTTCTTCCACTCTTTCCACGAATTAATTCGCATACATCAGGATTTTTCTTTTGTGGCATAATGCTACTACCTGTTGCAAAAGCATCATCTAGTTCAATGAATTTAAATTCCCAAGAACACCATAAAATAACTTCTTCACTCAATCTTGATAAATGCATCATACTAATACTAATAGCACTTGCCATTTCAATGGCGAAATCTCGATCGCTTACTCCATCTAAAGAATTGAAACAGGCACTGTCAAATCCTAATTCTTGGGCAGTCATCTTGCGATCAATAGGATACGTAGTAGAAGCCAGTGCACCACATCCTAAAGGGGATACATTACATCGTGTAATGGCATCTTCAAAGCGAGAGATATCACGTTTAAACATTTCCACATAGGCCATTAAATGATGTGCAAAGGTAATGGGTTGTGCACGTTGTAAATGAGTATAACCAGGCATAATCGTTGTTGTATGCATTTGTGCTAGGTGTATTAAGGTTTGCATAAATTCTTTTAATAAATGCTGAATATGCGTACATTCCTGCATAGAATACAAACGGAAGTCAGTTGCCACTTGATCATTACGACTACGAGCAGTATGTAATCTTTTTCCGGCATCACCAATTCTACTTGTTAGCTGGGCTTCAATGAACATGTGGATATCCTCCGCCTGTTCATTGAAAGTTAATTGTTGTGTTTCAATATCTTGTTTAATGTCTAGTAATGTTTGCTTAATTAATAGGGCATCTTCATTAGGAATAATACCTTGTTTTCCTAGCATTGTTACATGAGCAATGCTTCCTTGAATATCTTGTGCATACATTAAATGATCAACAGCAATACTTGAATTAAAATCATTTAAGCGTTGATCCGCTTCTTTATTAAATCTTGCATCCCATAATTTCATGATTTGTTCTCCCTTATAAATTATTTTACTTTTTATGCATCATGGCTTTTACCTTAATTGGTAAGCCATATAAGTTAATGAACCCAGCAGCATCATTTTGATCATATGAATCATCTTCTCCAAATGAAGCAATTTGCTCAGAGTATAGAGTAGTTGGACTTTCCATTCCTGCACTTGATAAATTTCCTTTATATAATTTTAATTTTACACATCCATTTACATTTTCATTAGCACTATCAACAAATGCACTTAAGGCTTCTCTTAATGGAGTAAACCATTGTCCGTTATATAACAATTCACCAAACTTTATACTTACATGTTGCATAAAGTGTTGTGTTTCTTTATCCATAGTAATCGATTTTAATAATTCATGTCCTTTATATAAGATTGTTCCACCTGGTGTTTCATACACACCTCTACTTTTCATTCCTACTAATCTATTTTCTACCATATCGATAGTACCAATTCCATTGGCACCTCCAATTTTATTCAAAGCTAATAACAATTCTTGTCCACTCATTTTATTTCCATCTAAAGCAACGGGAACACCTTTTTCAAAAGTTAGTGTCACATAGGTAGCGACATCTGGAGCGTTCTCTGGAGTGACACCTAGTTCTAAGATTTCATCATATTTTGGTTCATTCATTGGATCTTCTAAATCTAATCCTTCGTGTGATAAATGCCAAATATTTTTATCTTTTGAATAATTCGTCTCTCTTTTAATTTTTAATGGAATATTTCTTGCTTCAGCGTATTCAATTTCTTCTTCTCTAGATTTTAACTCCCAAGTTCTCCATGGGGCAATGATAGCCATATCTGGTGCAAATGCTTTAATGGCTAATTCAAAACGTACTTGATCATTTCCTTTACCAGTACATCCATGACAAATGGCATCGGCACCTTCTTTCATTGCGATATCGACTAACCCTTTACCAATAATGGGGCGAGCAAAAGCAGTTCCTAATAAATATACATCTTCATATTTAGCTTGTGCTTTTAAACAAGGAAAGATAAAATCTTCTACGAATTCATCTTTTAAATCTAAGATATAGCATTTACTAGCTCCAGTGGCTAATGCTTTTTCTTCTAATCCATCTAATTCATCACTTTGTCCAACATCTCCTGAAACAGCGATAATTTCAGGATTATCATAGTTTTCTTTTAACCAGTGGATCATAATACTAGTATCTAACCCTCCAGAATATGCTAATACGATTTTTTTAAATTGTTTGTTCATTTTACTTTCCTCCTATTTCAATAAAAAAGACGCCCTCGGAAAAAATTCCCCGAAGACGTCTGTTAAAAACGTGGTACCACTTCAATTGCTTTCATGTTAAAGCCACTCATCCATAACGTTGGATTTACGTCTTATGCTATGTATTCACATAAAATCTCTTAGGTGCGTTTCCAAAGTTTTCACATTCAATGAGCTTCCACCATTTCTCATCTCGCTAGCAATCACCAAACTTGTACTTTCCTAGTCTACAATCTATTACATGTAAATATATTACATTTTTATGAAAATAAAGTCAACTATAAATGTATGTTTTTTCATTTTGTGATAAAGGAAGGAATAAATAGAGACATTATGATGTTTTAATTACATTGTGAATCCATTTTTTACTAAAGAAACGATGAAGTGTGGCACATGCTTTCACGATTTCATCTAAAAATGAAATAGCAATAACAAGTGGTAAAGGTAGTTTGAATACGAGTACACTAATGAATGCTAAAGGAACAGATACACACCAAATACTTAGGACGTCCCAAACCATACAAAAGCGAGTGTCTCCACCACTTCGTAATACACCACAGATTTGTACATAAGACATCATTTTTGGTGTAATATATAAGGCATACACAAGGAGTGATTGATTCAATAGAGTCGTTGTGACTGGATCATAACTGTATACAGTAGTAATTAAGTCACGTAATGATAATAAAGCGATTGTCATAAATAAACATAAACATAAGTTGATTGTAATGAATTTTTTGCCATATTCATAGGCCATGTTTTTATTGTTTTTTCCTAGTTCATTTCCAATCATAACAGCTGCAGCATTGCCTAAACCAAAAAAGATGCATTGAAATAGATCGTTAATCGAACCAGCTACTTGTACGACTGCTAAAGCACTTGTTCCTAATAAACCATAAGCAATAAAACAAGTGGTAATACCAATGCTCCAAGCACTTTCACTAATAATAACAGGAATGGATGTAGATAATATTTTTTTCATAAGTGTAAAATCAATAGACAAGCCACTTTTTATAGGAATAGCAAGTGGGTGATTCTCAGTGCGATAAATATACGTTAGAATGAAGATTAATTCCACTAAACGAGCAATTAAGGTAGCTAAAGCGGCTCCTTGTACACCCAAGGTAGGAAAATTAAAGTGCCCAAAGATGAGTCCATAATTCAATGCTGTATTAATCATGATAGCTGTAGCTGAAATCAAGGTAATTGTTTTTAGTTGATGGATACTTCTGGAATTGAATGAAAAAGCAAAAGAAATAGAGATAGGTAAATAAGTAAATAAAGCAATACTTAAGTATTCATTACCTAAAGTGATGACTTTTGGATCATTTGTGAATAAAGATAACAATTGTTCTTTGAAAAAGAAAGTAATTAAAGTAGTGAATACACTTAATGTGATACCTATCAATAATTCTATTTTCATAACTTTACGGATGGAGTGTATATCTTTTATTCCATAATATTGCGATACAAAAATGGTAGAACCGCTATACAATCCAAAACAGATAATAGAAAAAATGAAGTAAATCTTATTAGATGCCCCTACTGCGGCTAATTCATACACGCCTACACTACCAATCATAAATGTATCAATCATATTTAAACTTAATGCAATCACCTGTTGAATGACAATTGGTAAACCAATCATCAAAATTCCATTGATAAATATTTTTTTATTAAACATATAAACCCCATCCTTTTAACGTATTTATTATAGTCGTAATGAATAAAAATGCAAAGAAACTTATTCAAGGAACAATAAAAATAAATTTGTTTAATGGAAAAGATATGACAAATGCATATTATTTATAGTATGATAGTAAAGAGGTGAATGGATATGAATAAAACAGTTTATATTACGGGACACAAGAATCCAGATAGTGATTCAATATGTGCAGCTATTGCTTATGCACATTTAAAAAGTGAATTAAAGCAAGATGCTAAGGCCATTCGTTTGGGAAAAGTAAACGCTGAAACAGAGTTTATATTAAATAAATTTAATGTGGCAGCACCTGAATTAATGACTAGCGCAAAGGCAAGTTTAAAAGAAATCGATATGGATCCTCCTATTACAGCGTATGAATATGACACCTTACGTCGCGTTTGGGATTTATGTTTAGAACATAAAACAAAAACGATATACGTTGTGAACCAAGCAGGGAAAATGGTAGGATTAACAACAATGTCTGATGTTTCTAAAATACAAATGCAGGATTTAAATATCACAAAAGATATTTTAAAAGAGACGCCACTTGAAAACTTAGTCAAATCATTAAAAGGGACTTTTATTCATGAAGGAAACTTAGAACGTAGTGGATATGTACGGATTAGTGATAATCAATTAATGTCAAGAGATTTAGTAGGGGCTATTATGGTTTTAAGTGATAATGAAGACACTATGATTAAATGTATGTCAAAAGGGTGTGCAGCAATTGCTATTTCAGAGAACTACATGCCAAGTGCGTTTACTATTAAAATGGCAAAAGAAATGGGGGTTTCATTAATTTCCACAAACTATAATGTTATGAAAATACTGCAAATGATTTATCGTAGTATTCCTGTAAATTTAATTATGCATCCTATGTCGAGTATGGTTTCTTTTAATGGTAATGAATATGTAGAAGATGCAGGAAAAGTTATGTTGAAAACAAGATATAGAAATTATCCTGTCTATTTAAATGATGAAGTTATCGGTTCAGTCGCACGTTATCATTTGTTGTCTTATCATAAAAAAGATTTTATTTTAGTGGATCATAATGAGAAAAGTCAAACTATTGATGATATTGAATATGCTAATATTTTAGAAATCATTGATCATCATAGGATTGGTGATATTGAAACAAATAACCCAATCATTTTTAGAAATTCAAATGTAGGAAGCACTTGTACAATTATTGCTGGCTTATATCGTGAACACTTTATAGAGATTCCAAAAGAAATTGCAGGGATATTGTGTTGTGCTATCATCTCAGATACGATGAATTTTAATTCACCGACTTGCACGCAAACAGATATTGATACAGCTAATCACTTAGCGAAGTTATATAACTTTGATTTATGCGCTTTGGCAAAAGAAATGTTTGAGAAGACAGCCAATATTACGGGTAAAGAGCACAATGAATTATTGTATACCGATTTCAAAGAGTATGAATTAGATGGATTTCATATCGCTATCGGGCAAACGAATATCTTTGATTTAACATGTATTAATAATGTGCAAGAAGAATTTCAGTCGTTTCTAGAAGTAGAAAACAATCGCTTTAAATACGATTTATTAATGATGGTATTCTCTAATGTAGAAGGAAAGGGAAGCAAGTTTATGTTTACTGGTAAATTATCAAGTGTCATTGAAGAAGAATTCACCAACGATACAGATAATGACGATTACTTAGCAGGACTATTGTCAAGAAAAAAACAGATTATTCCTAAAATTGCGACATTATTAAAATAAACAAACGTGTTTATTTTATACATTCAAAAAATATGTAACTTAAATTAAAAAAGCAACAAACTCATGTTTGCTGCTTTTTTTACCATCTTCTACCTCTTCTTGAATATTTTTTGGAACGGTATCGATTACGTTTATTATATTGTCTTAATCCAAGTAAAACAAAAACGAAAATCACGGCTAATCCAACTAACCAAACTAGTGCCATGCCTCCATAGTGAATCACCATTTTAAACATACTTTTTTGAATAGTCTGTGAAGCCACAATATCCATAGTGGCAATCACTTCTTCATTGTAAGTATATTGGATGCTCCCAATTGTAGTTCCTTTTTCAATAGGAGCAGTTAGTTGCTCTTCCATTGTTACTTTAGGTGTAATTTGTGTTAAATCTACTTCGTTATTTAAAATAATTTCTAAGTGGTCTTTTGCGACCCCTATTATCGTATCACTACCTTCTCCAAATTGAATGTCTACTTCTTGTATTGTTTCTTCTTGTTCCAGTAAAGTATGCAGTCCTAAATTAGTAAAGGCCCAATCATATAGGGCTGTTGTATCGTCATAAGTACCTTCTACAGGCTGTCCAGCACTGTTAACAGAAGGGGAAGCAAGTAAGACTAATAAGTAGTCAACACCATCTTTTGAAGCTACTGTGACTAGATTTTTATCATAATTTCCGGTTGTTCCTGTTTTTATTCCACTGACTAATGGATTGTAGTGAATAGATCCACTAAACAACATACTATTCGTATGCACAATAGTTCTTGCTTGCTGCAAGTTGGTAGCTGATAAATCATAAGTTGTAGTACTTGCGATTTCCATAAATAATGGGTTTTCCATCGCGTGTTGTGTAATTAATGCCATATCCTGTGCTGTGGTATAAGAATTTGTATTATCTAAGCCATGTACATCTCCAAAGTGAGTATTGGTTGCTCCAATTTCTTTTGCCTTCGCATTCATTAAGTCAATGAATTCATCCGTGTTATGATTTGTTAAAGTTGTCGCTAAAATGGCAGCAGCATCGCATCCTGATGGTAAAATTAAACCATATAATAAGTCGCGAACACTGATTTCTTCATCTACTATAAATCCGGCATTACTCGCATTATAAGCAACTAGTTCATTAAACACAGATAAAGGAGCAGTTAATTTTCTATCTAAGTCAGATTCTAATTCAGTAGCCACAATAAAGGTCATGACTTTAGTTAATGAAGCAGGAATATATTGTGTATTAGCATGGTCCTCATAGACAACGGTATTCGTATTTAAGTTAATTAAGACAACACCTTGTGCATTTTCATGTTGTGCTGATTCACTGTATTCCATCGCGTGAATCACACTATTTGTTGGCAGTAGCAATAATAAACATGCCAGTAAACTTATGATTGATTTTTTCATTCTAATCTCTCTTTCTATTAAATACTGTATTCTTGTAAATAGGATTGAATCATTTGTTTGTCAGGGTCAATATACATTGTTTTATAGTTTGTTAATGTGACTAACCCTAATGCAGCTTGATTTGGTTTACGTAATTGCTTCACGAAGCAATAATTCACAGGAACGCTACTAGATAAACGACCATTTGAATAATAGGCGGCAAACATAGCAGCTATCCGCATCAGTTTTTCATCGGCCACTTCGCTAGCAACGACAACATGACTCCCATGAATATCTTTTGCATGAAACCATAAGTGATGTTTTCGTGCTTGTTTAAATGTAATGTAATCATTTTGTATATTGTTTTTTCCGACATAAATATCAATTTGATCTACTCGCAAATGAATAAAGTTAGGAACTTGTTTTTTCTTTTTACGTCGTTGACGTTGTTGACGTCTTTTTACAAAGTTTAACTGTGTTAATTCTTCGCGTATTTCTAATGCATCACTCACTTGTACATATTCAAGTTGTACAAGTAATGATTCAAAGTAAGTAATCCATTGTTGTGTAATCGCAATTTGTTTTGCTACTTCAATTTGTGCAGTTTTAGATTTTGTGTACTTTTGATAGTACTTCTTTGCGTTTTGTTTGACATCTAACTTCTCATCTAAAGGAATCATAATGTCACTTCCATCTTCAAAAGAGGGGAGAGTCACTTGAGTGGATCGACCTTGCACTTGATAGGCATAGGCATATAATAAATCGCCATATTGCTGATACGTTTCTAATTGATTAGCATCTTCTAATGTACTATTTAATTTTTTTAATTTATTTTGATTTTTCTTTAATTCTTGGCGGGCAATTTTAAATAAATCACCACTTTGTTCTTTGATTCTTACGCGTTCTTCTTTATCTGTATACATAGAATCCATCGCTTCTTGAATGCTTGAGATTGTGGCATGCATATGTAAATGCTTTAATTCAATTAAATGAAATTCATCTTTTTTACTATCATCATAAAAATATATTTGAGAGGATGTTTGAATAGCTTGCATAATGGATTCAAACGATTCCCCAGTTTGTATTCGATATACGACTTCTTTAGCTAATAAGGGAGAAAACCCTTGTAATTGTTTAGTCAATGATTGCTCGATATCCACTTTTTGTAAGGTAAAAGGATTCAATTTTTCATGATGGGCTGCAACGGGTATAAAATCAGCTCCTGGATGAATGGTGCGTACACTGTTTTCAAAAGGAGGAATCCGCTTTAATGCATCAATTATTTTGTTTTGTGCATTTACCAATATAATATTTGCATATTTACCCATTAATTCTACAACCATAGTAATCGATTGCATGTCCCCTAAGTCATCTCTTGTTTCAATTGTAAAATGAACAATACGATCTAACTCATCTTGTTTCATACTACGGATAATGGCACCATTAATATATTTGCGTAGCAACATTAAAAATGCACTTGGATAATCAGGTGTATCGTATGCTTTATTTGTAAAGTGAATACGATTATAGTTTGAATGAGTAGAAATCATTAATTTTTGATTCCCACTTTGACTTCGTATTGTGAAAAGAATTTCAGTGTCTGAAACCTGTTGTATTTTGTTTATTTTACAAGGGATGTGCCCCTTTAATTCATTACATAAAGAATGTAATATAATTCCATCTATTGCCATAATATCACCGCATAATATTATAGCATAAAAAAGAAAAATATACGATTTATAAAATAGGCATTTAAATCTTAAATAGATAATGCTATAATATTTTCAATTAAAAGAGGTAATGGCATGAAAAAAGGATTATTAATTATACTAAGTGGACCAAGTGGAGTGGGAAAAGGTACAGTGCGTGAGTACTTTATGAAAGATGAATCGTTAAATTTAACGTATTCTATTTCTATGACGACTAGACAACCAAGAAATGGTGAAATAGATGGGAAAGACTACATCTTTACAAACAAAGCAGACTTTGAACAAGCCATTGCTGATGGGGATTTATTAGAGTGGGCTGAATTTGTAGGGAACTATTATGGTACACCATTAAGTCAAGTTGAAAAATTACGTAATGAAGGAAAAAACGTAGTATTGGAAATTGAGGTACAAGGAGCGCAACAAGTTGCCAATAAAGTGCCAGATGGAATTAGCATATTTATGATCCCACCAACAATGGAAGAGTTGGAAAATAGAATAAGAGGAAGACAAACCGAAGCAGAAGAAATTATCCAAGAACGTCTTGCCAAAGCAGAAAAAGAAATGAAGTTAATTAAAGATTATAAATATGTAGTTTGTAATGATGACCCGGAATTGGCAGCCCAATACATTGGCTTAATCATCAAACGTCATATGAAAGATTAATGATATAAAAGGGAAATCTTATTCCTCCTTTTTGTATGCCTAGCTATAATCTATGGAATGAATATAAAAGTGTTGAAATCGAAGTTATAATTTTGTATAATGATAACTATAGAGAATAAATAGGAGGCATATTATGGACTTTTGGTATGGTGTATTATCATTAATCGTTGGATTAGTAATTGGGGGAGGATTAGGATTTTATTTCACACGTAAAAAGTTTGAAAAAGATTTAAAGGAAAACCCACCAATTAATGAAAAAATGATTCGTGCAATGTTTTTACAAATGGGTAGAAAACCTAGTGAAGCACAAATTAAACAGATTATGAAATCTGTTAATGCGAATAGATAAAACACAGTGCAAACTGTGTTTTCTTTTTAAAGGAGAACTTATGAAATTTTTAATGAAACTAGTCGTAGGTATTATCGTATTAGCTGTTGTAGTGGTTGGAATTGTCATCGGATTTGGATATCATGGATATAAACAAGCTATTAAAAAACAACCTTTAGAAGAATACGTAAGCTTGATTCAACAACAACCACAATATGTATCATATGAAGAAGTGAGTTCTTATTTTTTAAATGCAGTGGTCGCTATTGAAGATCATCGGTTTTATGAACATATGGGAATTGATGTATTTGCCATTATGCGCAGTACACTAACGAATCTTATTGCACAAGACATTGTAGGAGGGGGCAGCACGATCACCCAACAATTAGCTAAAAATATGTATTTTGATCAAAGTCAATCTTTTACTAGAAAGATAAGTGAAGCATTTGTTTCCAACGATTTAGAACAAACTTATACAAAAGAAGAAATTTTAGCGTTATATATAAATGTGATTTATTTTGGGGATCAACATTATGGTATTCAAGAAGCTAGCCTTGGTTATTTTAATGTATTACCAAGTGAATTAAATTTATTTCAAGCTAGTTTACTTGCAGGATTACCACAAGCACCTTCTGCATATGCTTTAAGCTATAATTATGAGGCAGCTATTAGACGTCAACAAGACGTATTAAAAGCCATGTTAGAACATGGCTATATTACACAAGAGCAATATGAAGATACAAAGCAATAGTTTAACTATTGCTTTAATGCTTCTATAATCTTTTGCGTATTCTTAAAATGTAACTTACAAACATGCTGTAATTGTTGTTCACCAAAACGTTTCACAAAGGCAACACCACTCTCATCTACTTTGCTAGAAGCTCCTTTTAAGAAGGTGAAATCATACCGTGCACTTAATTGATCCATGGCTTGTAAAAAATGATAGCGAGCAATAATAGATGCACAAGCAACACTTAAATATTTACTTTCTGCTTTCGTTTCAAAATGAATATCTTGAAAAATTTGGGATTCGTTTTGTAAATATTTAAAGTATGACTTAGGTGTGGTAAATTGATCCACGATAACATTTTGTAAAGGGGTTTGCAATTTATTTTGTAGATGTAAAAAAGCTTGGTTATGCAGTTTAGCTTTAATGGCATTCATATTATTTGTTTGATGGACAATATTATATTTTTTATTTTCTAATACTAATAAACTATAGTTTAATTGGTGCATTAAAGCAGGTGCTATCTTTAATATATCAGCATCTTTAATTTGCTTAGAATCCGCAATAGGTAAAGATTGTACAAGTGTTAAATCTTGTGGTTGGATGCAAAGAGCACAAACGATAACAGGGCCAAAGTAGTCTCCTGTACCCACCTCATCACTTCCACATTGTGGATAAGTTGTAGCGTGTAGTGTAGAGGAAGATGTGCTTGTTGCTTGTGTATTTTGTGTATCATAAACACTTGCAAAATAAGAAGCACCCTCCCCTTGAAACACTACTTTTAAGGATTCATAGGCAGTGATAGTAGTGTCACTAGTTTTTATTTGGTATAATGCATAGGGTGGAGTTTTACACACCTTTGCATCACGCAGGCGTTGTTTTAATTGTATGATTTGCTGATTGGTTAGTTTAATTGTGTATGTATTCATTTATTTTACCTCCTCATCATTTTAACATAAACAACAAATATTGCATAAAGTATTTTTATTCGATAAAATAATAGAAAAGAGGTGCCCTTATGATATTTACGCAAGAAATGATTGTGATAACTAGTTTGATCTGTATAGGTTTATTTATATTTTTTGTAAGTAGTGGCTATAGAAAAGGACTGCTTTATAGTGTATTTGGATTTTGCAGTAGTTTAGTTGCACTTTTCTTAGCCTATCAATTCGCATCGATACTACAAAGTACGATTGCCATAGCACCTAGAAACTATGGAGACTATACACCTTTATTCGGTGAAGGGTTTATTTATAGTATTATTAACACCGTTTGCTTAACCATTATTTTATTTGTAATCTTTCGTATTCTATTTGCGATTTTACTGAGTGTGTTTAAAGTCGTAAATTATATTCCTTTAGTGGGTACATTAAATAAAATATTAGGAGCATTTTTTGGAATATTACAAGCGCTGATTTGTTATGTTGTATTCATCTTCTTCTTTTCCACACCTATTGTATTAAATGGTGAAGAAGTACTTGATACCACAAAATTAAGTGTAGTGAAACAACAATTACTTCATTTTGATGTGCTGTCAGCAGGCATCATGAATGACTTACAACATATTCAATATTTATTGAATGGGACACATGAAGATGCAGTAAATGAATGGATAAATAGTAATGACTAGCATTCATAGAGAGGATATCGTATGAAAGAATTATATAATGCATTAGATTTTAATTTAGTGAAACAACAAGTGGTACAGTACTGTGCCTCTTCCATGGCAAAAACAATGATAAATGAAGAATTACCAATCTTTAATAGATTGGGTATTTCTCGTAATATAGAACGTGCTAGAGAGGCATTAAAGTGTTATGAAGCATATGAAAGCCCAACTTTTTATGGATTACGAAACATTGAAAAATCGCTTCATGATATACAAAAAGGTGCAGTTGTTGCATCGAAAGAAATATATGAAATTGCCCAGTTTACAAGAGGTGTAGAAGGGTGTATTGAGTATATGAAAAAAGTAGAATTCAATTTACACCATTTAAATGATTTAGGAGATTCTTTACATACTTATGCTAGTTTAACTAGTGAAGTAGAGCGATGTGTGAGTGCAGGTTATGAAATATTAGATAGTGCTTCTAGCGCATTAAAAAGCATTCGCCAACAAATTAAAAAGTGTGAAGCGGACATTAGTAAACACAATCAATCGTTGTTATCTAAATATGGGGCCTTATTACAAGAGCACATCACAGTGTATCGTAATGGACGTTGTTGTTTACTTGTGAAAGTGAGTGAAAAAAATAAAATAAAAGGAATGATTCATGGAGAAAGTGCATCTGGACAAGCTGTATACATCGAACCACAGATACTTGTTTCTTTAAATAATGATTTAAGTCGCTTTAAACATCAAGAACAAGAAGAAATATATGCCATTTTAAAAGGATTATGCCAAAGTATTAAAGGGCATTATGCCGCTTTATTAGCCGATTTCCATACGTTAACTCAATTAGATGTATACTTTGCAAAAGCACGTTATGCATTTGTTAGAGGAGGTGTATATGCTCATTTAAATGAAGAAAGACGTATTTACTTAAAACATGCCAGACATCCTTTAATTGAAGAAAAGGTTGTAGTTTCTAATACGTATGCTTTACAACCTCCATATACACAATTATTAATTAGTGGAAGTAACACAGGAGGGAAAACTGTTACATTAAAAACAATAGGTTTATTTACAATTTTAACATTTGCTGCTTACCCTATTTTATGTGAAGAAGCAAGTATTCCTTTTTTTGATGGAGTATATGTAGATGTAGGTGATGCACAATCCATTGTACATTCCTTATCCACATTTTCCGCACATATCTCAAAACTAGCAAGTATAACAAAATCTGCCACTACTCACTCATTAGTTCTATTAGATGAGTTAGGAAGTGGAACCGACCCACAAGAAGGAGAGGCGATTGCTATTGCCACGCTTGATTACTTGCGTCATAAAAAAATAATGTGTATAGCAACAACTCATTACTCTAAATTAAAAGAGTATGCAAAAAATCAAGAAGATATATTGTTAGCATCAGTAGGATTTGATATGGAAAAAATGAAACCTACTTATCGTTATTTAGAAGGGTTTTCTGGAGTATCCAATGCATTAGAAATTGCCCAAAGATATCATTTGGATCAAAGCATTATTGAGTGTGCTTATGCATTAAAAGAAAACAATAAAAGCAATGCTCAAAAATTATTAGAAAAATTAGAACAAGATGCTTTAACAATCCAACTTAAACAACTAGAGTTGCATAAAAAAGAAGAACAATTAAATCAACAAATGGAGCATATACAAAAAAAACAAGTACAATTAGAAAATCAAAGAATCAAACAAAAAGAAAAAATGCAAGAAGAGGCTGACCAAATTAAACAAGAAGCGATGCAGCAAGCACAAGTGATTATCGATGAATTAAAAGCACTGAAAGGCAATGTGAAGGTACATGAAATCAATGCAGTAAAAGCCAAATTTAAAGAAGTTGTACAAGAAGAAGTAGAAAGCAAAGAAACATTTAACTTACATGATTATGTAGAGTTAATAAAACTTGGTTATCATGGAGAAATTATTGCTTTAAAAGGTAATCGTGCCACTGTTTTTGCGAATGGAATGAAAATGAATGTGAAAACAAATGAATTAAGAAAAACAAGTCGTCCAAAAGCGAAGCAAGTTGCCTCACACTCTAGTAAAACAATCCAGAGCAGAGTGAGTATGGAATGTAATGTTATTGGATATCGAGCAAGTGAAGCATTAATTTTTGTGGATAAATACATCGATAGTGCTGTATTAGCCAAACTATCACAGGTACGTATTGTACACGGTATGGGTACCGGTGTATTAAAAAATGTAGTTCATGAATTCTTAAAGAAAAATAAACACATTGAGTCCTTTCGCTTAGGAGGAGAAGGGGAAGGTGGATTTGGAGCAACTGTTGTCACATTAAAGAAAGGTAAAAAAAATGGCTAATTTAGAAAAAATACGACCTAAATTAGAATTACTACCAGCTAAACCTGGATGTTATTTAATGAAAGATCAGGATGGAAAAATAATTTATGTGGGAAAAGCCATCAAATTAAACAATCGTGTTCGATCTTATTTTCGTGGTGTTCATGATTTTAAAACTACTAAGTTAGTACAAAATATTGATGACTTCGATTATATTACTTGTCAAAGTGAAAAAGAAGCGTTATTAATGGAAATTAATTTAATTAAAGAACATACACCTAAATTTAATATTATGTTTATGGATGATAAAAGCTATCCATATTTAAAATTAAGCAAAACTAAAGCACCTACCTTAAGTGTGGTGCGTAATAATAAAGATAAAAATGCATACTATTTTGGTCCTTTTCCTAATGCAGGAGCAGCGCATACAACTAAAAATCTTTTGAATAAGTTATATCCTTTACGCAAGTGTAAAAACATTCCTAAAAGAGCTTGTTTATACTATCATTTAGGACAGTGTTTAGCACCTTGTATTCATGAAATTGATCCTAAACAATATGAAATTATGGCAAATGAAGTACGAAAGTTTTTACGTGGTGATGCGAAAGATATGCTACAAAAGTTAAAACATGAAATGCAGAGTGCAAGTGACGAATTAAATTTTGAAAAAGCGCAGGAACTATATGGAATGATTCAATCTATTGAGCACACCACGCAAAACCAAAATGTGATGTTTCAAGACCAAAAAGACCGTGATGTATTTGGTTATTATTTTGACAAAGGATATATATGTATTCAAGGATTCTTTTTACGCAATGGTAAGATTATTGAACGCAGTTTATCGATTACACCAATTGTAGAAGAAGTAAAGGATGCTTTTGTTTCTTTCATTCTACAATATTATGGTTCTAATCCTTTACCGGATGAAATATTGCTACCAAAAGATATACAAGTAGATATGAATGAATTACTAGATACAAAAGTGCACATTCCTATTCGTGGCGTAAAAAAACAATTAGTCGATATGGTATTAGAAAATGCCAAAAATTATCACTTGCAAAAATTTGAGTTAGTAAAACGTAAAGAAGACCAAAAAGAAGAAGCATTGCAACAATTATCAACTTTATTAAATAAAAAAATTCGAACAGTTGAAATTTATGACAATTCCCATATTGCAGGTAAATTCAATGTATCGGGAATGGTTGTATTTGAAGATGGTATCCCTAACAAAAAAGAATATCGTCTCTATAAATTAGACACCTATCGTTCGGATTTAGATAGTATGAAAGAAGTTATCTATCGTCGCTATTTACGTTTATTAAAAGAACAAAAAAAACAAAATGATTTATTATTAGTAGATGGCGGATACCTACAAATTCAAGCAGCTAAGCAAATATTAGATGCTTTGCATATTGAAGATATCGTATTATGTGGATTAGTCAAAAACGATAAACATAGAACGAGTAATTTAATGGATGACCAAGGGAACATTATAGAGATTAAAAAAGATAGTGCACTATTTTTCTTGTTGACACAGATGCAAGATGAAGTACATCGGTTTGCCATTAACTATCATAAAAATTTACGTAAGAAAGCACAGACAAAATCTATTTTAGATGAAGTTGATGGATTGGGTGAAGTAGGTAGAAAGAAAATATGGAATACATTTAAAAGTTTAAAAGCATTGAAGGAAGCAAGTGTAGAAGACATTGCGCAAGTGGTGAGTAAACAAGTGGCACAAAACATATATACTATTTTGCATGATACACAGATGTAGACCTGAAAAAAAGTAAAAACTGACTATAGATAGTAAAAAGAATGGATAAGTGCTATCATATAAGCATATATTAGATTTATAGAGTGAGGTTTTTAGTATGAAAATAAAAAAGCAATATACTTGTGCACTACTATTAGCAATGGACTTGTTAGGTGGAAAATGGAAAATGAGAATCTTGTGGCATATCTTAAATGGTGATAATCGCTTTTCGTTATTGCAAAAAGGAATCCCAGATATTACTCATAAAATGCTTGTTACACAACTAAAAGAACTAGAACAAAGTAATATATTAGTCAGAACAGTTGTATGTGAAAAACCACTAAACGTTGTATATTCACTCTCTACACAGTATAAAGGGTTGATTCCACTAGTGGAGGGATTTTGTCATTTTTCTAAGGAATATGCAGGTGAGAACGAAGTCATTCTTGAAGATTTATAGGTACAAAAAAGTACGTTATTGCTTAAATTGTTGCATTTAGAATAGAATTAAAACACAACAATGAGGAGGTAACGAAAATGAATTATCCAAGAGCGTTTTCACATATAGGTTTGTCTGT
>CAYJGK010000020.1:17946-32907 GCA_964370065.1 uncultured Erysipelotrichaceae bacterium | reverse complement strand
ATATACGTGTTTGCACGAGTAATAGCTGCATCCACTGCACTATAATCTGCCTCTTTTAATGCTAATTGTTCAATCGCTTTTTCAATAGCATCTGCATAGGCGTCTACTTGTGCTTGTTGCGTACTTAATAAATGTCTAACCACATTATCAACCGCTGTATCTACTGCGTCAAAATTAGTATAGTTGCTAACTACTAATAGCTTAATAGACTCAATTAAACTATCAACAAGGGTATAATCAGCATATGTCACAACTGATGTTTCAACATTTAATTGCGCTCTTGCTGTAATAATCGATGTTGTTGCATCATGTACCGCTTGTGCATCCGTAGATACATTAGCAATTAATTGTTCCCCTAGCGTAATCGCATTTTGTAATGCATTCCAAGAATCGCTTGTATAGTTTGCTTCTAGTAAGTCTGCTGTATCATCAATAACAGCTTGTAATGTAGCAAAGTCTGGTGTAACATCAGCTCTGAAAATATCAATTTCTGCTGCTGAACCATAATTACCAATTGAACTTAATACATTAATGCGTACATATTTTGCATTGACAGGGTCAAAATTAATATCATATGTACCATAAGCTGTGCTTAATGTACCAGATGTTACTTCTGTATAATCCACTCCATCTGTACTAACTGTAACTGTGTAATTTTCAATGTTCCCATTTGTTCCAGTTGATCTAGTTAAATATTTAACTTTACTAATTAAAGTAGTTTCTTCTAATTCAATTTCAATGTGGTGTGGAGTTGTTAGAATATCCCATTTTGTATGCCAAATAGTACTTGGATCGTTATCAATTGCCTTGTTTGCAGCTGAATCTGTATCTTGATTACTACTTGAAGTTGCACTCATTGTTGCATTATCAATTTCTAACACATCTAACTCGCTATCTATCACTAATGCATGAATCGCAACTTGTAATTGTGCCGCGGCTGTGTCGACAGTGGATTGGAAACTTTCATGCAACCCAAATTGAATTGTATTATATACTGCTAATACATTAGCATAAGATTCTGCTGTATAGAAGTCTACATTATCTGATAAGTTATCCATTAACATTCTAATTGTTGTATAATCTGCTGATAAAAAATCTGATTGTTCTAACGCTTCTTGAATAGATGCTTGTGCTTCTTGAATTTGTGCGTTTGTAAATGTTCCAGTTGCAATTAATTTTTGTGCATCCGATACCGCTTGTTCCAATGTAGCATCTGTTGAAGTTGCTAAATATCTTTGTGCATTAATAATTAATCTTTCTAATGCCATTGTTGAAATAAATACATCATCTTCTGCAATAATTACAGAATCAACATAACCAATAAATGCATTTGTTTTCGACCCGATATATTGAAGCGGTAGCATTAGTGTGGCTGAATAAGTTCTATTATTTGAACTCATTTCATCACCTAATGTATCGACGAGTGTTCCATCCACATATAAATATGTGTATTCAAAGTCCGTTTTAAATTCTAATTCTACCCATGTGTCAACTGGTAATGTGTAGTTAAATGAATAATCAAGTCCTTCTCTTGAAAATCCTACTTTACCTGTATCTTTTTGCACTGCTTTAATTGTTGAATTTGATGATTCTAATAAAATTTGTTCATCTGTTGAATCACTTGTACGTTTTACTTTCATACGTACACTATTTCCTACACCTAGGCGATCTAATGGTGTTTCAACATAACTCTCTTCCCCATTTAATGCAAGTACTGTTTTATAATCTTCTTCTACATAGGAAGTATTCATTGCATTAATAATGTCATAATTATTTTCGCTTAAATCGCTATTTCCATCTAACTCATAGTGTGCAATAGTAGGCGTTTCACTTTCTACTTCATGCGCTAAGTTAGTATTTGGCACTTCATCACTATGTGGAACTGCTTCTTCTAATTGTTCATATGTATAAGACTGTTTACCCCAAACGGCAGATGCAAAATATGGTAATGCATCTTTAATACGTACATATACATCGTATTCGCTTGTACCATTTTGTCGCATGTCTATTTGATCGTTCCATACCGCAAACATTCCACCAATCATTTGTGAATCTCCTGCAGGAATAGTAAATCCACCTAATTCATTTACATCTTTGCTGTAAATGTGTGCTTTACTTAAGTAGTCAAAATAGTATCCAGCGTCTGGAACAATATAGTAATCTCCATCATTTGTATTAATTAAGTCAAATCCTAATTCATACATTTCTTTGAAATTTGCCCATCCATTATTCCAAAGGTTCATCTGTACACCATCTCCTAGTACTTCTTCTCCTTGGTTTAATGAAGTTAAACTTCCCCAAACTCTTGGCACATATCCTTCTTCTTCTGCAAAATCAATCATATCATTTGAGAATTTTCTAAATTGAGATGAAGATGCTGTAAATTCATCTAATCCTAAATGCACAACGCTTCCTGTCGGGAAGATAGGATTTGCCCCCTCCATGTATTCACTAAAGATACTTTGAACAAACGCTAAACTTTCATCATAGCTATTAATTAAGTCTAAGTGATCATTTTCTCTACCAACGCTACCTACTCTTAAATCAGGACGAACTAATGTAAGAGCTAGTGAATGTGCAGGTGTATCAAACTCAGGCACAATCGTAACTCCTCTTGCAGCCGATTCATTTAATAAATCAACGTATTCTGCTTTGGTATAGAACACATCTTTTGAAGTTAAATCTGCTTTGTTTAGTCCATTGTTTCCACCTTCAACAATACTTGACTCTAAACGGAATCCTGCATATGCATCCATTGGATCTAATCCCGCATTTGTATAATCTTCCAAGAAAATATAGTTATCGTTTAAATGTAATTGGAAATCATTCATTTTATACCATGACATTTCTTCCATTAAATCATATAAATATTCTAACTCAAATGTTTTTCTTCCAACATCTAACATGAATCCTCTAACTTCATATAATGGGTAATCTCTTGTCATTCCTTTTGGAATACTTAAATCACCAGTTGTTTGTAAAATTTGTAAGATACTACGCGTTCCATAATAAGCACCTGTTGTAGTTGTTGCTTCAATGTGCACATATTCATTAATATCTAATAAATACCCTTCTTCTTGATATCCTTTATTCACATCGTTGCTTAATGAGAAATAGAAATCTCCAGTTGTTGGTGCTCCTACTTCTACAGGTAAAGTTAAACCATTCATTTCTGCTAAATCACTCGCAAATAGTGTAGCTGTTTCTAGAAGACTTTCATCTGCTACTACAATTTTACTAGCTTGTGTTGCAACAAAGTTACCTGTATGTCCTTTCCATTCACGTAATTCCGGAATAACAACTGGCTTTTCATTGTCTTGTGCCTCTTGTGTGTATTTTCCTGGAACCGTAATTTCTAATTCTTTAAATGCATATTCACCAGAATTTACATCTGTAATTTTGAAATTTGGCTTAACAACTGTGTCTACAATTGGTTCATAAATAGATAAATCTACATCAATTATTTGTTCATAATCCGTCCCATTGTATTCCACACTAAATTGATCTGTTGCTAAAGCAGTAATGTGTGAAATATCTAAACTTGTTTGACCAGCAGTCGGATTTTCTAATGTGATCGCATTCGAAATTGTGCTAATTGTAACTTCTGGTTCGATTTCTGGAAAAGAATACACTTCTAATTCATAAATAGAAACTGTTGGCCAGTCAGCAGATGAATCCGAAGATGTACTAGTAAATTCATTAATTTTTACTCGCACATATCTAGCTTCATAAGTATCTGCTAAATTAATACTTTGGTCATTTGCACTTGGAACTTGTGTAGCTGTGTGTACCGTTGTCCAATCGCTATCGACCATTGTATCTGACAATGTTGTAGCTACTTGTATTTCTACATTCACTGCATTTAAGCGCTCCCATAATATTTGCACATTCGCAACGGGTACCACACTTCCTAAATCAACATAAATCCAGTTTGATAAAGCTTCGGTACCACTTGCCCAACGTGTCGATCTATCACCATCTGTTGCTTTTGAGGCAACAAGTGTTGAATCTTCATGTGAATGTGAAACTGTTGTTTTATCTAACGCTAAGTTGGCATTTTCACTACTTTCTTGTATTTTAAATTCATATAGTGATACAGAAGCCCAATTCATACTACCTCCATTGTATTCACTAACTGTTAAACGAACATAACGCCCGCTTACTTTTTCTGCTAAGTCGACAGTTGTTGTTAATGAATCAACTGATTTATCACTAATATAAGCTTGCTCATAAGTTTCTCCATCATCTGAAACGTCAATGATAAACTCATCAATATTATCTCTTTCCCATTCAATAATAAAGCGATCAAAACTTTTTATTGATCCTAAATCAACTGTTAGTATTTTATCAGCTGCGCCCACTGATGCTAAATTTGACGACCAGCGTGATTGCTCAGGCTTTGCTGCATCACGATTTACAATTCCATCAATTGCTTTATCTGCGCCCCAATAACTTACTTCAACATCATTCACACTAGCACTTACGCCTTGCTCTCTTGTGTGATCAATGTAAACTTTTTCACTTTGCGCATATGCGGGTAATGAATACATAGGAAGCAATCCTAAAGTGACTGCAAATGCACAAAAACTCTTAAATATTTTTTTCATCTTTTCCTCTCCCTTATATGTATACTTTGCTATGCCATTATGCTTCTATTTCACCTCCTAATAACCCCCTAAAGTTTCAGGTATCTAAAAATAATGATAGCACTTACATTACTGGATGTCTATAACATAATAAATTGAAAACGTTTTTTTTATTATTTATACATTATTTATTTATATAAAAAAACAAACATCACATTATACAAGTAAACAGTACAAAATACATAAGCATCTTGTACTGTTTTAAATCATTTTAAATTATTTTTTTAATTGGTCAATAATTTTATCTTTTAAATGCGTAGGCACTTCATCATAGTGATTAAATTCTTGCGTATATTCTCCACGTCCTTGTGTCAATGCTCGTAAGTCTGTTGCAAAATTTAACACCTCTGCATGAGGAATTTGAACTTTTATTTCTTGTTTGTCATTCACTAATTCCATTCCTAAAATCATACCTCTACGTTTATTCATTTCTCCAATAATTGTACCTGTATATTCATCTGGAATATAAATATTTAATAGTACAATTGGTTCTAATAAAATTGGGTTTGCTTTTGGCATTGCGTCTTTATAGGCCAATTGTGCAGCTAATTTAAATGCCATTTCATTAGAATCTACATCATGGTATTTCCCATCTAATAAAGTAGCTTTCACATTCACCACATTATTGTCTGCTAATACTCCATGTTTCATAATATCGCGTAACCCTGCTTCTACAGCTGGGAAGTATCCTTTTGGAACGGCTCCTCCTACTACCTTATCTGCAAATTCCATTTCTTCGATATCTGGATTAGGAGCAAACTCAATGAATACATGTCCAAATTGTCCATGGCCACCATTCTGTTTTTTATGTCTTCCTTCTCCAATAACTTTCTTTTTAATCGTTTCACGATATGGCACTCTTGGTGTCGCTAATACCACATCTACCTTGTATTTTGTCTTCATTTTAGAAACAATGACTTCTAAATGTTGTTCTCCAACTCCATAAATAATCGTTTCTAATGTATCAGGATTAACCTTAACTAACACACTTGGATCTTCCTCTACTATTTTAGCTAAAGCTCCATTCACTTTATCTTCATCGTTTTTAGATAAGGGTGTTACTGATTTAGCTAGCAACCCTTTTGAAAATGGAATATCATCAATGATATACTCATGTCCTTTATCACATAAGGTATCATTTGTTTGTGAATGCTGTAACTTTACAACCGCTCCGATATCTCCTGTAAATAATTTTCCGACTGCTGTTTGATGCTTTCCTTTAATTATAAAGATTTGATTGATTTTTTCAGTTTCTTCTTTTTTCGTATTATAGACTACACTATCACTTGATAAAACCCCACTTCTTACTTTCAAATAAGAAATGCGTCCTACAAACGGATCAATAATCGTTTTAAAGATTCTTGCGCTCATAACCTCATCTTCTGCACAACGAATATCTTTTTCATTTCCTCGTTTGATATCTTTGATATGTACACTTCCTTGTTCCCCATATGCTGGGAAGTATTTTACAATCAAATCCATTAAACGTTCTATTCCGATTGAACTAGTAGCAGCCCCTGAAAAGACTGGAATGATATCTCCATTACGCACTCCAATACGTACTCCTCTAGTTAATTGCGCATCACTAAAGTCTTCACCACTAAAGTAGCGTTCCATTAATTCATCATCACTCATTGCCACTGTTTCTGCAATTTGATTCTTATACTCCGCCACTACTTCTATCATGTCCTCAGGCACATCGTATGATACCTCTTTACTTGCTTTATCTGTTTTATAATACCAAGCTTTATTGCGCAAAATATTTACAGAACCAACAACTTCCCCCTTTTCAACAATAGGAACTTCAAAAGGAATCACTGCTTTTCCAAATGTTTCTCTTAACTGTCCATACGTTGCATCAAATGAGGTATTCTCTTCATCCAATTTATTAATAAAGAATATCGTGGGTATTTTGCGTTTTTGTACTTTTTCCCATGCATTTCTAGTACCTGGTTGTATTTGATCTTTAGCGCTAACAATTATTAAAGCATTATCACATACTTCAATGGCAGCATCGCGTTCTCCTACATAATCTAAATAACCTGGTGTATCTAAGAAATTAATTTTACACTCTTGCCACTCAATCGGAACAATACTTGTATAAATGCTAATTCCTCGTTTGATTTCTTCATTATCATAATCAATTAATGAACTACCTTCACTTGTTTTTCCAAAACGATCACTTGCTTTTGTATAATAAAGCATCGCTTCTAATATACTTGTTTTCCCTGCACCATTATGTCCTAGTACACTAACATTGCGTACTTCACTTGCTATATAGTCTCTCATTTTGATTCCCCCTTATTTCAACAATGGCTTTAATTCATCTAAACAGTGTTCACGCACATAATGAATTGCTTTTCTTCCATCTTCATCTTCTGCCTCTTTATCTGCACCATAGTCTAATAATTGAATCACCAACCCTGTATACCCTGCATAGGCTGCACGCATTAACGCAGTACAACCATTATTATCTGCTAGATTAACATTCACTTTTGAAATTAATAGTAAATCAATTACATCTTGTTTATACGCTAAACAAGCTTCCATTAATGCTGTTCTACCACTTTCATCACGAATATCAAGCATTAAATCACCTTTTAGTAATTCACGCACCACACGGTCATACCCTAAAAAACTAGCTCTCATCAAAGCCGTTCTTCCTTTAACATCTTGGATGTTTAAGTCAGCACCAGCTTCCATTAATTTTTTCACAATCGTTTTATTTCCTTTTTTAGCAGCACCCATTAGTGCCGTTCTTCCTTGTCGATCTCTTTTATTAACATCTACTCCTGAATCAACTAAAATGCGAACCACATCTTTATGATCTCTTTTTGCTGCTCGCATTAGTATTGTTCTTCCTTCTTCGTTTTGATAATCGATATCCATCCCTTTTTGCATTTGTGCAACTAATAAATTTACATTTCCACTAGCTCCACATTCCCATAACACTTTCATTTCTTGATCCATTTTCTTGTACCTCCTTGACCTTGAAAATAATAAAAAAAACATAAAGTCACTAGGACCTTATGTCAAAAAGAAAGACGATTGTCTTTTGATGCAAACAACATATTCAACACTCACATAGTTTTCTAACAACATATTGATCACACCTTTCTTGTGACCTCATTATAGCCAATTACAAGTATAAATCCTATACTTTAACCTAAAACTGTCCCTAATATGTCAAAAAGTGTCCTTTTCAGTAATGCAGGACTTTCATCTGTGAAGTCAAAGCGGAAATGATGGATGCCCAGTTCTTGGTACATAGGAATAAGCGAAATCTCATTTCTTACTTTAAAATCATATAAATGCATATTACACTGTGCATCATTTAACATTGGATACACATTATTATACTTATCTTGTAAAGCATATAGTTTCCCTCTGCATAGTGTGCAATTTTGTTTTTGATTATCTAAAATAGAAGCATTTATTGGACAATGTTTAGAAACCATAACTTCCACTCTTCCATATATCACTTGTATAAGTGGCATATGTGGGTGATTAGAAAGGTACTTTCGCATTAAAGTTGCTATTTCATCTTTGTTTAATTCTAAAGATAAAGTGGCACCACCTGCTCCTAAATGTTGAAGAAGTAAAGCACTGTTTGCATTATATACATGAATGCCCGTATCACAAATGAAGGATTCACGATTCACTAATCCCCCTAACTCTTGTATTAGGGTGACATCACTATTTTGTGTTTTTGTTGCTTTATTTGCTCTTAAATACACATTAGCATATTGCTTATATTTATTGTATATATCTATATCTTCAATGAATATCATAGGTATATTAAGTTGCATGCAAACTTGTAGTTGCGCTTCATTTTGTACCGTAACTAGAAGTTGACTCACTTTTACTGTATTTTGTTTTGCAAGTGGGTATCTATTATTTATTTGACGTGTTAATTTTTGAATGCGTGCTTCATATAATTTTTGTAATGCCAATCTTCGTAATTCATTTAAGTGCTTATTCACAATAAATAATTGTGATTCTAATTCACAAGTAAAAGTTTGCACGCTAAATATCGTATCACTTGTTTTACTCAATTGTTTATATATTAATTCTTGCGTGCTGCCTAGCTTTACAGCAGCACTAGCTTGCCCGTGTTGCACACATATATGGTGCTTACCATCTGTTACTTCTAGTAGTAGAGGTTTATCTAATTGCGCTTTAAAATGCATTTGTATCGCAACGGTTCTAGGAGCTTGTTCAATTTCGCTTTGGATTTGTTTTTCTAAATAGTAATCACTTGTTTTTATAACTTTTGCACCTATCTTTACATCTAAGGTATGATCTAATTCAATCACACTATACTTAGGTGCAAAGTTAACTAATAACCCCTCTAGATATAAGCGGTTAACCTTACACCCTACATCTTCAGGTTCCATTAAAAAGCGAATGCCGTCATGTTGATGTAATTCATCAGTTAACTTAATTTTTATTTTTTGATTTTTAATTTGGATGACACTTCCTATTTCAATTCCCATATGATTAGGACGAATCGAATTGCTTAATTGACTGCCCAAAGCATTTAACATAAATCCTTTTGTGTAACCTCTATTAAACATAATTTTATTTTGTTTATTTAACGCATTTGATACTTTATATTTTTTATGCAATAAAGCATGATCCAATGCTTCTCTATACATTTTAGTAATACTAGCAACGTATTGACTCTTCTTCATTCTTCCTTCTAGTTTTAACGAAGTGACACCACTATCTACGATTTGAGGGATTATATCTACGGTGTGTAAATCTTTTAAGCTTAATAAATATCCTTTTGCATATACCTTTTTATCATCATCGATTAAGGTGTAAGGCATACGACAACCTTGGGCACACTGTCCACGATTTCCACTACGATCTCCTAACATTGCACTAAATAAGCATTGCCCTGAATAGGCTACACATAAAGCTCCATGAACAAAAACTTCTAATTCCATTCCTTGTTGCGATAACTCTTCAAATTCATGTAATTCTACTTCTCTAGCTAACACGGCACGATGCACTCCCATTTGCTTTAAAAAATGGAGGCTCTCCTTATTATTTACATGCATTTGAGTAGAAGCATGTACTTCAAAATCAGGATATCTTTGACGAACTGTATCTAGAATTCCTAAGTCTTGAATAATTAAAGCATCTACATTAGCGTGATATAAAAAATCGATATATTGTATACAGTCTTGTAGTTCCTCATCATGAACCAATGTGTTAATAGTAATATATACTTTTACGCCATAACCGTGAGCATAAGTGATGATTTCTTGCATTTTAGTTTCATCAAAATTTGTAGCGTATGCACGTGCTCCAAAGCGGGGACCTGCCATATAGATAGCATCACACCCATTTTGTATGGCTGCTAAAGCACTTTCATAACTCCCTGCTGGGGACAAAAGTTCAATGTTTTTCATAGTTTTCCCTCATTTCCTAACTATTATACTAAAATTTATTGTTCAATGCATTAAAAAATGCGTTATAATAATTAGAGTAGAAAAAGGAGGTCTTAATATGAGTCGGAATGTACTATTTCTTGTTCATGCAAGTGCTGGAAAGTCGATTATAAAGCAAAAATTAAGTGATGTATTAGATTTATTCACTAAACAGAAAGACCTTGTACACGTCCATATCACGCAAAGTAAAAACGATGCGTATAGACAAGTTCTTAAACATCATAAAAAATATGACTTAATTGTATGTAGTGGTGGGGATGGGACCTTAAATGAAGTCATACATGCTTGTCTAGATTGTTCAATTACACAACCGATTGGCTACATCCCTAATGGAACTACGAATGATTTTGCATCCAGTGCAAAACTGAGCAAAAATCCCATCAAAGCAACTAAACAATTATTGAATGGCACTGCAACTGCTTACGATATTGGTAAGTGTAATGATCGCTACTTTAGTTATATTGCAGCCTTTGGCATATTTAGTGATGTAGCCTATACCACTCCACAAGCATCTAAAAACATACTCGGGCATAGTGCTTACTTATTAGAAGGTTTTAAACAATGGTTTAATATCCCTTCTTATCGCGTTAGAATAGAATACGATCATCAGATTATTGAAGATACCTTAACCTATGGAATGATTTCTAACTCTTTATCCATTGGAGGATTTCATTTCTTTAATGAACAAGATGTACAATTAAACGATGGTTATTTTGAATGTTTATTTATTAAAAGTGTAACGAATGCATTAGATGTTCAATCAATATTGAGTGCATTATTAAGTCGAAATTTTAAAAACTGTCCACAAATTATCACCTTCAAAGCAAAAAGTGTTAAAATTGATTGCGAAGAAGGATTAGATTGGACTTGTGATGGTGAGTTTGGTGGGCACCACAAAACAAATACCATCACAAACATTCATAATGCAATACGCATTTTAAAATAGGAGGAATAAATGATGCAAGCAATTTTAGAAAGAAGAAGTATTAGACAGTTTACTAAACAAGTAGTGGAACAAGAAAAGATGAATGAAATTTTTAAAGCGATTCAGGTCTCGCCCTCTTGGAAAAACAAACAATGTTGGGAAGTGATCCATATTGATAATAGTGAAACAATCGCTAAAGTAGGAGCGCTAGCACGCTACAATCCAAGTGAAAGTGCTTATCATGATGCCTCTCAATTATTAATTTTTTGTGCCGATCCCGCACGTAGTGGAAATCGTAATGAAAAACCATACTATATGAGTGATACAGCAATTGCCATTACCCATGCGACGATTGCTGCTACAAACTTAGGGTTAGGCTCTTGTTGGGTAGGCATCTTTGCCGAAGAAGAAATTAAAACTTTACTGGGTATCCCCGCTGAGCTAAGAGTTGTTGGATTACTACCCATTGGATATCCAAATGAAGCACCTAAAGCTAGGCCAAGAAGAGAAATCAGTGATATTATTCATCACAATCAATTTTAACTCACTTATGTGAGTTTTTTTAAGGAGGTCACTATGGATTTTTCAGACAATGGAAAACAAGCTTGGGAAGTCAATGCACAATTTTGGGATACACACATGGGAGATGATTCAAATTCTTTTCATAATGATTTAGTCATTCCAGCCACGCTATCTTTTTTAGAATTGAATGAACAAGATCATATTTTAGAGATAGGTTGTGGAAACGGAAACTTTGCTTCCCGTTTAGCAAAACAAAAAATTTTTGTTACTGCTATTGATTATAGTGAAAAAATGATTGCGTTAGCCAAACAAAGAAGAAATAAGTATTTAGAATACATTGATTTTCAAGTATGTGATGCTACCAATAAGAAGGATTTACTTGCACTAGGAACCTCTAAAAAATTTACAAAAATTGTATCAAATATGGTAGTCATGGACCTCTCACAAATCACACCTCTACTTAAGAGCGCATATGAATTATTAGAAGATAATGGCTATTTTGTATTCACTATGCATCACCCCTGTTTTACCTATCCAAATGAAGATTATTTTACAAATTGCATTTATTTTGGAGAAGCAATTAGTGGACAACCTAGCTTACAAAACTATTATCATCGTAGCTTAACTAGTTTATTTCAAGTTATATTTGCTTGTCATTTTGTCTTAGATCGATTTGTAGAAACGCCATTTAAAGATGAAAAAACACCTATAATTATGAGTGTGAGGATTAAAAAATGCAAGCCTTAGATTATTTACAACAGACAAGTATCACTACACAAAAATTATTGCGACCTTTACTAGATTATATTGCAAGTATCGAAGGTGTGCAATTTGATGAAAACCACACTCAGCAATCGCATACATTAACTTGGCGTAAAAACGATATCGTATTAGGTGTAGGTTGCCGCAAACATTATGTAAGTATTTATTTTAATCATAGCCAAGCAGCTTCCATTGTTGGAGTACACACATCTTATGTACGCGTATTAAAAAAATGCGTTAATATTACATACAAACGAACTTTACCTTTAGAAGCAATAAAAAGGGTATTGAAATGAATTTTAAAGGAGAATATGATAATTCATACTTCTGAATATAACCAAGTTGCTAGTCAAGAAATAATCAATACCTGGTTTAATAAACAATTTAATTACAGTTTATTTACCACGCAGTGATTTTTATCTTATCACTAATCGCATTTATTAGTACACAAGAATATTTTGTATTGTTATTAGTCGCCCCATTATTTCTATTCATCCTATTCGTTATTTTAAAAAAATGATTATAAACGAATATGCAATGCTAACTAAACAAGTCAGCCCCATGATGATTACAATAGAGCTAAACAATAAAATAACGATTACAAATGGACAAACACAGCAAATATTCAAATGCAATGAAATAGAACGCATCTTCACCTCTAAGCACTTTATTATTATCCTATTTCCTAATTTACAAGCTATCTCATTAAAAAGGTGGTTTCTAAAATGGTGATGCTGCCTCTTGTATACAGTTTCTACAATCAAAATTGAAATAAAAGTGTGAGCTACATTTATTAGCTCACACTTTTTAATTAAATTGACCACTTACGCTAGTAAAATCAATTTTGACATCGCCATTAGCCTCTTTTTTTTCATAGCTATTAGATGCATTTTTAAAATCAATTTCAAATGAGTCGCCTTGAAAATATAAATTTCCACTTACACTATCTAATTCTATTTCACCATTTGTGAAACCCTTAATGTATAAGTTACCTGAAACACTATTCACCTGTACATCTTCTATTTGATTTGTCAAATGGATATCTCCTGATACGATATTAATATCTATTTCTTCTGCCTGTACGTTTACTTCAACCTCGCTGCTAACTGTGTTAATTTTATATTCTAAATTTAGATAATTTGGTATTGAGATCGTCACATCTCCATCTTGACTACTATGTAAGATATCAAGTCCGTTTTGATCTGAGGAAATGATTAATTTTTGATTCACTACTTTATAATAGAGTGGCAAATCATGATTCGTTTCATAAGTAATACCAATTTCTTGATCCGTTGATTGTTTAATATTTATATTTCCACTTATTAATGATAAATCGATTTCTTCAATATGCATGGAATCACTTACTATTGCGTGTTCTACAACTTGTGTATAAGTTGAATAATCGTTCTTATTTAAATTAATTCTAAAACTAAATTCATTAAATGGGAGGGAAACAATACATCCAAATAAAATAATTAGTAATATTAATTTTAAGATTAAAAGTACTTTTTTCATTTTAACTCTCTTTTAATTGTAGTATTGTTTTCACAATTGAAATACTAATTCCTACTAATGGAAATATAATCCAAGCTTTTCCCCATTGACCAAAAGCAAATCCTGCAATAAAAAAAGTTAATGTAGCAACAGCCCATGATAAATCTTCTGCCAATTTAAATTTATTTTTATTTTTATTTTTGTCTTCTTCAAAGGTAACTGTTTTAATTTTTGATTGATTCGCATAAATTAATAACCCAGCTCCCAACCCTATAAAAATAAAGAACACTAATATAGCGATCCCTTCATCAAAACTTTCTTCTATTAATACAAAAGATCCTGTTCCTAATAAAATCATAAATATTCCAGCTATCATAAAGAGTATATTTTTTTTATCCTGATCTGTTTTCTCAATAAATTCTTGTTTAGCGTCTCTTTTGGGTAATTGATTTAACAAGTCATCAATATCTCCTAAATTAGCAATCACATTACTATAAGCTTGATTTTCACTGACCCCTTGTGATAAATAATCTTCCATTGATGCATTCATGTTTGATAATAACTCTTCTTTTAATTCAATTGATTGTATCGTTTTTGGAATATCACTAAATAATACATCGACATAGTTTTTAATTTTCTTGTTCATGTTTTCCTCCATTTAATATTAGAATATTTAAAATGTTTCTAATGTGTTCCCAATCTTTTTTATTTTCATTTAATACTTCTTTTCCTTTATCTAATAAAGAATAATATTTTCTTCTTGCGCCAACATTCTCATCTCCCCAATAAGCAACAATTAGGCCATCCGCTTCTAATCGTCTAAATGCTGAATATAAAGTAGCTTCTTTAATTTCAAATTGATGATTGGAGAGAGTAAGTACTTCTTTAATAATCTCATATCCATACACATCCTTTTGTTCTAGACGTGACAAGATGATTGTATCTATGTATCCACGCACAATATCTGTTTTGTTTAACACTGATTTCTCCTTTCATTTACACTATATATCTTATATCATAATACCTCGTCTGTCAAGGTATATTAACAAACATACTTTAGATTAGTAAAAAAACCGCAAAAGCGGCTTTTTTACTTACGTAAAACGTATAGGAATGCAATAAGTACTAAGACACTTATTACTATACTGATAAC
>CAYJGK010000020.1:0-17846 GCA_964370065.1 uncultured Erysipelotrichaceae bacterium | reverse complement strand
GTAAAACGTATAGGAATGCAATAAGTACTAAGACACTTATTACTATACTGATAACTGATTGGAACATAAATATGATGAAATCAGCTAATACTACAAATAAAATAATTGCGAAAATTATAATTCTAATATGGTATGGTAAACTTTGCAATGCTTGATACAAATCATTGATTTTTTGCTTCATGACTAAGCTTTAGCCTTTTTATTAATTGTCATAAAGTCGTATAAACAAATAGCAACAATCCCTACTAAAATATAATTTGTACCTTGCCTTGTTATAATCGATAACACTAACACTGCAATATTAATAATCATTGTGATAAACACATGAGACGTTGGTAGTTTTTGTTTCATAAAATAGTTATATTTTAATACGATACCTGCTATGAATACAAATAAACCAATGACAATGAATCCAACATATAGCATTGAAAATGGTTTATACATTAGCTCTGTAATTGGTGTGTATAAAATAAAAGAACTCATTACAAAAATTACATTAAACAACAATATTTTATTAATTAATTTAGAAAAATCCGTAGCTTCTAATTCTCTAAAATCATGATTAGCTTGAAATTGTTTAGCGTAAGCGATAATATCGCTTCCACAAACATCTTCTACACTTTGTCCATTTTGTATGGCTTCCTCAAATATGTCACATAATAAAGCAACATACTTTGTATAAATAACACGATTTTGCCAATCTTTATCTAAACGATCAACAATTGTTTCTACTGCGATACCATAAGCGTCTGGTAATTGTTCTAAACGCTTCATTACCACATCATTATCTAAATTCTTATACTTATCAAACTTATCCATAAAATACTATCCTCCTATATATAGTGTACACTATTTTTAATTTAATAATTTATCTTATTTAACAATTTATTTGTATTAACTAACATTTAAACGTTTTAATATTACTTTTTTAGCGGCTATTTCTAGTGTATCATCTAATGGCTCTAGTTCCACTTTCCCATATTGTCGCATTAATGCTTTTTGAATAATAAAATCCGCTACTTCTGGATTTTTAGGTAGCAAAGGACCATGCATATAAGTAGCGAGTACTTGTCCATTATAAAAACCCTCCCTATTTGATTGATACATATTTCCATGACCACTTAACACTTGTCCAAATGGTGTTGTCACACCATGTGTTTGCCCCCCATGGTTTTCAAAACCGACAACAATCACTTCTTGCTCATCTAATATCGCACGTATTGCAATATTTCCAATACATCGCCCTACATTTGGGTCACTTTTAGTATAGTAATCAAATAAACCTAACCCTTTGATTTCACGCCCTTTATTATCAATGTAGTATTGACCAAAAAATTGGTATCCACCACAAATCAATAAGATAAATGTTTGATTTTCTATGGCTTCTAAAATATCTTGTTTACGACTTAACAAATCCTCATATAACAATGATTGCTCTTTATCGGCCCCCCCACCAATAAACAATAAATCATATTCCTTTAATACTTTTTTCTCATGCATAGCACAAGTGTCAACTATCACTTCAATTCCTCGATCTAAGCAACGTTTCTTTAATACTTGGATATTTCCTTTATCACCATATAAATCCATTACATCATGATACATCCACAATATATTTAATTGCATGATTCATTCCTCCTCAAAATTGCACGAGTTGGTTGTAATGCCGTATACGTTGCAATCACATAAGCATGATCCGTAAACTGTTTTAAACATTGCACCCCTTCTTCTTTATCCTCTTTTACAATGATTTCACCTTCATAATGACTGTATTTTAACCGTAAAGCTAAATCATATGCACGTAATCCACTACAAATAATGTGCTTAACATTTCCACTCATTAATAATTCAAATTGTGCATCCCAAATCCAAGACACATCTTTCCCATCTTGGTCATTATCATTTAAAATAATTAATACATCTTTATCCGCATGATCTCTTTGAATATACTTCATTGTTTCATTGGCCCCAGTTGGGTTTTTCACTAAATTTAATAAACAATCACGCCCAATTTGAAAGCGTTCCATTCTTCCATCATTCAATTCAAATTTAGATAATATTGTATTAACTTGTACAAAAGAAACCTCATGCAATGCTGCTACACTTAATACTGCCATACAGTTATAAATTGAAAATAGCGCATTTTGTGGAGCATGAATAGTGGTACCCATGCATTGGAATTCGCTTTTATTTAAATCGATATGAGTCGCTACATAGTTTTGTGGATGTTGTCCAAAATCACAATTTGGACAATGAAAGGCACCAATATGTGAATATTGATAAAAATCATATTGTAATGGTGTTTGGCACACAAAACAAAATTTACCTTCACTCGCTTCATTAGTTGTTAATTTGCTTTCACTATTTTTATCAACATGATAATAATAAGTAGGTTTGCGATGATAACCAAGTCTTGCGACATTGGGATCATCACCATTTAAAATAAGTGCTCCTTTGTAAGATGTAATTGCTTTTTCTATTTTAGAAACAATCGTCTCCATCTCCCCAGCACGATCTAATTGGTCCCTAAAAAAATTATGGACAATAAAGTTTGTTACTCCTACTTCATGGATGACTCTAGGTACATTTAATTCATCTACTTCCATGACAATCGCATCTGCTTTTACTTGTAAGGATAAACTAGTATGAGCCATCATTAAAGTAGTAATTCCTTCTTTTAAGTTATCCCCTTTTCGATTGGCAATAACTTTTTTATATTTGGTTTGTAGCACTTCGTAAATCATATTACTCGTTGTTGTTTTCCCATTTGTTCCCGTGACCATAACCACAACTTCTGGGTATTGGATACATCCTAAAAAGTCAGGACAAATACGTAAAACGATTCGACCAGGCAAAGATCCTCCTCTACCTAATCGGATCAAAATAAATCTGATTATTTTCCCGATGACTAACGCTATTCTTACTTTCATAATTAACTTCTCACTTTCATTATTCTATTATACAAATAAAAAAAATCAATGTCTATCGTTATTGATAGCCATTGATTAGTTTTCACTGATCGTGTGTGATTATTCAGTAATTTGTTTACCGTTGTATTGACCACATTCACACATTCTGTGAGGTCTTACATATTCACCACATGCGTTACACTTTGTGATTGTAGGTGCTGCTAATTTGTAGTGAGTTCTTCTTTTCGCTTTTCTTGTTTTTGAATTACGTCTTTGTTGTACTGCCATGATTTACCTCCTATGAATCTTCTTCGATTTTAAAATCTCTAAGCTTTGCTAAACGAGGATCTATTTCATCCGCTTTTTCTTTGATGTATGTTTCCTCTTTGACAACTTCCCAACCTTTTCCTTTGGGATATTGTGTAATGTTTTCCTTTACTACTTTTAAAGGAATTTCTAAGATAATGTTTTGGAATATGACGGGCATTAGTTCCACAATATCTTTTTTAACTTCAATTACATCTTCATCTTTGTCTACTTTATGAAAGGCAAACACTTGTGAAGATTGCGTTGAGAACGGGTATTCAACATCTTCGTTTGAGATGCTACAAGGTACAATCATGATTCCATCAATTTCAAAACTACAAGTAGCTAAGTCACTGTGGGTATCATAATGAATCTCACCGTTTACTTCAACATCTTGAAGTCCTCTCAAATGGTTTATCTTTGAAATAAAGTGTGGTTCAAATGTGATAAATTCATCAAATGTAATTGTCTCATTAAAACTATTCAATAATTCTTGCTTCGACCATTTCAAAAGAATCACCTCTCGTTGTCCGCTACACAATTATATGTAAAATGACATTTAAAGTCAATCTTTTTTACAGGTTTTAATTAAATCTTACTGTTTCCACAACGGTTGTGGGTATTTTCCTTCATCAATCAGTTTTTTGATTCCTGCTTTTACCATTGGTTTATCTTCTTGATAAGTTACTCCATACCATTGGTCATGACTTGACAACATTTTTACTTCTATTTGGTTCGCTTGCAATAAACGACCTACTTCCTTAGGAATAAAATATTCTGCTTTTAACGGATTAGTTGCTACTTCTTCATTAACGAATTGGCAAAATCTATCCTCAAAACGTTGGATTGCACTCGCTTTGAATCCCCACATATTCATTGATACTAAAGCCTCTTTATCTAATTTTGTCCAAGTTGCTCCATCATCTATACTATGTTCAATTACATCAGCATGTACTTCAATTTTTGTTAGTTCCTGCACATTGATTAATTTTCCATCTTTAATTTCACAAACACCTCGAGCCACACTTCCATGTTCACTCACTGTATTTTCTAATACATAACCAACCATTGCATATTCATTTTCATTAGTACTTGTTGTTAAGAATTGATACAGCGATACAAATCCTTCTTTTCCATAGTAATCATCGGCATTAATAACTGCAAAAGGAGCATCAATCACTTCTTTACAACACATCAAAGCATGTGCAGTCCCCCATGGTTTTACACGTTGCGCTGGCACTTGACACCCTACTGGTAAAGTATGTATATCTTGGAATACATATTCTACTTCAATGTAATCACTGAATTTATTTCCAATCGCTTCTTTAAAATCTTGTTCAATTTCTTTTTTTATAATAAATACTACTTTTTTAAACCCTGCAGTAATAGCGTCAAATACTGAAAGTTCTAAAATAATTTCATTGTTTGGACCAATTGGATCAATTTGTTTTAATCCTCCATAACGACTTCCCATACCTGCAGCTAATACAACTAAAATTGGATCTTTCATCTATTTCCCTCTTTTCTCTCGATTATTATTTTACCATAATTCCATATAATTTCAATCTATGGTAAAATAAGAAAAGTAAAAGGAGGCTATCTATGAATATATGCGGAATTATTTGTGAATACAACCCATTTCATAATGGCCATATTCACCACATCAATGAAATAAAAAAGCAATTTCAACCTGACTTAATAATTTGTGTGATGTCTTCTAATTTTGTACAAAGAGGCGAACCTGCGATTGTTGATAAATGGGAGCGCACAAAAATCGCTTTACAACACGGTGTAGACTTAGTCATTGAATTACCTTTTATTTATAGTGTGCAAAGTGCAAATTATTTTGCACAAGCAAGTGTCCACTTACTGCACTTAGCAAATGTGAATACTATTGTATTCGGTTCAGAAAGTAACAGTATCAAGCAATTACAACACTTAGCAACTAAAGATACCTCACATTTTAAAAATCATTTAAAGCAAGGTCTATCGAGTGCACAAGCATACTCTAAAATATATGGTGATTTACCACCTAATGATATATTAGGAATCAACTATATTAAATATGCTACGCCTTTACAGATTGATACTAAAACTATCTTACGTACGAATGCCTATCATGATACAACCCTACAAAGTGGCCATAGCAGTGCTAGTGCTATTCGTCATGCCATCGCGAATCAATTGGAATATACTAAACATACGCCTATGCTCGCATTGCAAAGTACGCATTTGATGAAACATTACTATCCTTCTATTCAATTCCTTCTCTATACATTACCCCCCGCCTACTTATCACAGCTATTTTTAATGGATGAAGGAATCGAACACCGCCTCATTAAATTTGCTAAACAAACGGATGATTATGATCACTTTCTAAATCTATGCATTAGTAAACGATATACAAAGGCAAGAATTCAAAGAACCCTCATTCATTTGCTGAACCAAACAACCAAGCAAAGTGTAAATGATTTAAGTTTACCTAATTATTTACGTATTTTAGGTTTTAATCAAAAAGGGCAAAAACATATTAAATCATTAGTCAAACAAGAAGTATGTATCGCTTCAAAGTTTAATCAAATTCCACAGCCTTATAAAGAAATGGAATGGAAAGCTACTTCTGTGTATTACCAAGTAGTAGAAGATCGTATCCAGCATATTCATAGTGAATTACAAAAACCAATTTTTATAGAAAGAGAGATCCCATCATGAACGAAATTTATACTAGAAGAAGCATTCGACAATACACTTCACAAAAAGTCGAAAGAGAAAAATTAATCCAACTAACAAAAGCTGCTATGCAAGCTCCTAGTGCTGCAAACCAACAAGCTTGGCAATTTTTAATTATTGAAGAACAAACCACTTTAGACCAGATTGCCGCTATTTCCCCTTTTATGGGAATGGCTAAAGAAGCATCTTGTGTAATCGTTTTATTAGGAGATGAAACGAAGATGCGTAAACCTAAAAGATGGCAACATGACTTAGGAGCTGCTACACAAAATTTATTATTAGAAGCCACTCATCTAGGGTTAGCTAGTGTTTGGTTAGGGGTTGCTCCAGAAAATGAACGTATGCAATTAGTAAGTGAAATTTGCAAACTACCTGCTCACCTGTTACCTTTTGCGATTGTACCCATCGGATATTCTACACAAGAAGCTAAATTTATAGATCGTTATGTGGAAAGTCGTGTTCACTTTGAAACAATAAAATAAAAAAAGCAAACCTTATTGGTTTGCTTTTTTTATAAATATTGACCCGTTATGCTCTTAGGATTTTGTGCGATTTCAAAAGGGGTTCCCATTGCAATAATTTCACCGCCACAATCCCCTGCTCCTATTCCTAACTCTACGATATAGTCACTTTGTGCAATTACTTCTAAAGCATGTTCAATGACGAATACAGAATGGTTGAGTTGTACTAATTTTGTTAGTAACAATAATAAATCTTTAATATTACTAGGATGTAATCCAGTAGTTGGCTCATCTAAGATGAATAGAGTATGGTTAGCATTTGTTTTTGCTAAGTACTTAGCTAGTTTCAAACGCTGACACTCCCCACCGGATAAGGTAGATGTAGTTTGTCCTAAACTTACATAGCCTAAACCTACTTCTTCTAATACTTTTAATTTCTCATAAATAGCAGGTTGCTTTTCAAAGAATAAAAGTGCTTGGTGAACACTCATATTTAAAACATCTGAAATGTGCTTACCTTCTGTTTTTACTTGTAATACTTTTTGTTTGAAACGTTGTCCTTCACAAACAGGACACAATACTTCAACATCTTCCAAAAATTGCAAGTTTAGTGCTAACACTCCTAATCCCTGGCATTTTTCACAGCGCCCACCTTTTACATTAAAAGAGAACGATGCTGGTGTTAACTTATTTATTTTTGCTTGGTCTAACTGTGCAAAAAATTGTCGAATATGTATATACACTTCACTATACGTTGCAATATTGCTTCGATTCATGGTTCCCATAGCTTGTTGATCCATACAAATAACTTGTTGAATATCATGATCACTGTGTATTTCATCTACCTTTCCTTGCTTATTTTGTAAATAGTTTGCAATAACATCCATGACTAATGAACTTTTACCACTTCCACTTACTCCACTAAAACATACAAGTTGATGGAGTGGAATCTGCGTGTGGATGTGTTTTAAATTATGTGCATACGCATTATTAATGTGCAAATAAGCATGTGCTTGTTTTCTAGTTTGCTGGACAGTTAACTTTGTATTTAAACATTGAGCCGTTACTGTTTGACTTTTATGGATAAAATCATGTATTGGTCCATTAAAGACAACCTCTCCCCCTTTTGTTCCAGCTTGCGGTCCAAATTCAATGATATAATCACATTGCCTAATAAAATCCATGTCATGCTCCACTACGATAACAGTATTGCCTAAATCACGTAAACGCCTTAACGCTTCTACCATTGTATGAGTATCTTTGGCGTGCAATCCTGTTGTTGGTTCATCTAATATATATAACACACCACTTAAACCACTTTCTAAAATACGACTTAAACGGACTCGTTGTGATTCTCCTCCTGATAGAGTAGACATCACTCGATTTAAAGACAAGTAGCCTAAACCCATTTCTAGTACACTATGCAGTCTTTTATTTAAATCAAAAACAATAGATTTCACCAGTGCTTGTCTGTCATCTTGTATAGTATACTCTATACTATGTATAAAGTTTTGTAGTTGCACCAAATTCATTGTTGTTACTTGATTGATTGTATAACCCCTTAAATGCGCGCTACGCCCATCAAAACCTAATCGACTTCCTTGGCATACTGGACATATCTGTTGAATAATTGCATTGCGCAACACACTAGGTAGGCTTTGTTTATCCTCTACACCACTGACTTTTTTCTCAATATATGTTTTTATTCCTTCCACATACCCATCTGCCACCCTCCTTGGTTTTTTTATGTTTGGAAATTGGGCAATGAAACTAGGGTGATTGACACCATAGTAGAAAACTAGTCGCTCTAATTCTGAATATTGTTTCACTTTTTTATCAACTGCAAAGTGAAACCCATAATGTTCCCCACATTTTTTTAATACTTTTGCATAATGTTCACCGAACATTTCTGCGTTCCATAAATAGAATGCGCCTTGTGCAATGGTTTTCTCTGGGTCAATTAGTTGGCTATAATCAATTTCATTCACCTTACCTAACCCTGCACAATGTTCACATGCACCTTCTTTTTTATTAAAAGAAAAGCTAGCCATGTTGAAAGGTGATAATTTTTGTTTACAGTGTGGACAAGTTAGCTGTTTAGCATCAATTTCTAAAGTTGTTTCAATTGGTTGAGCAATGTCTTTTCCACAATGAATACAAACTCTTGTAGCTAAGTGTGCATACAGCAATCGCAAAAATGTAAAGATTTCTGTATACGTTCCTAGTGTGGAGCGAGGATTACTGGATAACACCTTTTGAGCAATGGCAATAGAAGGTGATAACCCTTCTATTGTATCCACTAATGTGGCATTTAATCCATCGTTTAAAATTCCCATAGATTCTAAATATTGCCTTTGGCTTTCTTTTTGTAGGATTTGCATAGCAAAACTACTTTTTCCACTTCCCGATACACCACATAAAGCAATAAGTTGTTGCTTGGGAAAGTGCAGTGATATATTTTTTAAATTATGCACTCTTGCATTTTTTATTATAATTTCATTTGGCATGTTATTCTCCTTTTCTTTAGTATAACACAAAATCTAAAATCGTAAATAAATGGAACGTTTTGAACACTTTTGAATATTTATGACTAATTTCAGTTGACCTATATTCGGGGTGGTGTTATAATCTCAGTGATTAATAAGGAGAAATAAAATCATGGCAAAAATTAATATAGATGGACCTCAAAATGCAGAAGTCAGTATCAAAATCCCTTGTGAGAAACCACTTAGCGAACAACTACATATCATGGAAGAATACACAAGAGTGCATAAAGAAAGTGCAAACTTAGATAAAGCAACGCGTGAAATTAATTGTATTAAAGTATTATTACCTACTCTATTTAGAACCATTGAAAATGGTGATTTATTAGCAGGGCGTTTAGATTTTTTACCTATCGGATTTGGTAGTGTAACCAGTATTGGTGGTGTCGGACATTATTGTGTGTTCCACAAATTAAGAGCTTTTAAAGAAGGACTAGAAGAAAAAGAACACTCTAAAATTGATGCACTATATAATTACTGGCAAGAACATGATGTGAAAACTTTATATTGTCAAGATGTATTAAATGAAGAAGTAGGACGTTTTATTGATTGTAAATATCCGTTTATGGCAACTGCCCGATTAAGTGGGATGATGTTAGATTATAAAAAATTATTAAATCTAGGAATTGAAGGAATCATCGACTTATTACACAGTAAAACACAAAATGCCTTTATTTGTGCTTGTATTGAAAGTATGCAATTACTACAAACAGTAATAGCTAGCCAAATTCAACAAATCGATACACAATTAGAAGAAGCTAGTGTAGAGCGACAAAAAGATTTATTATTAATGCGTGATTCATTAACTCACATTCAACACCACAAACCTGAAACATTCCACCAAGCCTTACAATTATTTTGGTTGTATGCTTTATGTGCTGGAGCCATTAACTACGGTCGATTGGATGACTTATTAGGTACTTTCTTAAAACATGATATTCAAAATGGAGTGATTGATGAAGAAGAAGCATATCGTTACTTAAAATCACTATGGTTTATGATTGAAAATCGTCGCACCACAGTTAACGGTCGTATCATTGTAGGGGGGGCAGGAAGAAGCGATGTAGAAGGAGCGGACTTATTTGCGAAAATATGTTTACGTGTTTGTAAAGACACACGTTATGTAGAACCTCAGTTCACATTACGTTTTGATTCAACTACCCCATCCTATATTATGGATATGGCTTATGATTGTATCGCTAGTGGAGCGACTTATCCAACATTATACAATGATGATGTTAATGTGAAGGCTGTTATGTATGGAATGCGTGTAGAGGAAGAAGTGGCTAAACATTATGTACCGTTTGGATGTGGTGAATTTGTTATTCAAGGAAAAAGTATTGGTACACCGAATGTTTTATTGAATCTGTTGAAAGTGCTACAAATGACCATGAATGAAGGCTATGACCCAATGGACCATAGCAAGCGTGTTGGAAACGTTCATGTACCAAGTTTAGATGCTTACCATACTTTTGATGATTTATATACTAAATACAAAGAAATCTTAAATTACTATTATGATTTAAGTGTCCATGCCCAAATGCATAGTTATACAGTAATGAACCGAGAAGTTTCATTTTTATTCAATAGTATTTTAATGGATGACTGCATCGAAAAGGAAGTTGCTTTATTAGATGGTGGTGTAGAAATCTTAGGTGGGACTAATGAGACTTATGGTAACATCAATGCTTCCGATTCTTTATATGCTATTAAAACCTTAGTATTTGATGAGCAAAAATATACGCTACAACAGATAAACGAGGCAGCGCTAGCTGACTTTGTTGGATATGAGCGCACGCAACAAGACTTATGGAATGTCGCTAAATATGGAAACGATCATGAAGAATGTGATGCCTTAGCGAATGATTTATATGAACATGTAGCCAAAGGGATGCGAGAGCGTGGAATCCAAGCTGGTATGGGTTATTTCTTAATTGTAATTAGTAATAATCAAACTAATACTGACTGGGGTAAACAAACAGCTGCAAGTTATGATGGAAGAAACTCTGGTGTCTTCACTAATCCTGCCAATAATCCACAAGGGGGAGCGGCTTTAAATGGTCCCACTGCTACTTTAAACTCATTATGTAAGTTTGATGCTAAATACCATGCTGGAAGCGTTCAAAACATTAAGTTTACCCCTCGTATGATGCAACAAGAAAAAGCAAAAGTACAAGCCTTATTTAATACCTACTTTAAAAAAGGAGGGTGTCAATTAATGGTAACCGTAGTGGATCATGGCGTATTAGAAGAGGCTCAGGCACACCCTGAGAAATACCCTGATTTAATTGTGCGTGTAGCGGGATACAGTGCTATCTTTGTCAACTTAAATAAAGATATTCAAGATGAATTATTAAGTCGTGCTTTATATGATTAAAAGCATTTACAAATGAGACGTAATTTCGTACAATAAAATAACATAGATAAGGGGTATGACTATGCTATCAAGAGAAAGAACATTTCGTATTATGGAGTTAATTAATCAAAAAGGTTTTGTTAGTGTGAGCGAGTTAATGCAACTACTGCAAGCATCACGCTCATCCATTACACGTGATTTAATTCAATTAGAAAAACAAGGACTGATTCAACGTGAACATGGTGGGGCAAGCCATTTGAATAAACCTCATTTAGTTTCCACCTACAACGAGCTGGGTGTGAAAGATAAAATTAATTTAAAGCAAGAAGATAAAACAAATGTTTGTATGCTTGCTTCTCAAATAATCGAAGATGGCGATTGTATCTTCCTTGATTCTGGGACGACAATCGTACACTTGCTACCATTTATTGCCAATAAAAATATTACAATAGTGACACCAAGTGTTTACTTAATCAATCAACTTCCCCCGCAATTTAAAGGAACAATCTTTTTAATTGGTGGAGCTTTTGATCGTAAGTATAATACATCTCTTGGTCATATGACAATTGAACAAATTAATCAATTTAACTTTGATCATGCTTTTTATAGCACAAATGGTGTAGACTTACACAGTCAAGAAGTATACATCGCAGACGTATCCATTGTAGCCATTAAAAAGGCTGTAATTAAACGTAGTACGAACAACTACTTATTAATTGATGATTCTAAATACAGTGTACGTGCCCTATGTAGTTGGGGAACGACAGATCAATTCACAAAAGTATTTACAAATGATTACCCAAACAACATGGAATACCCAAGTAATTTTATAATTTGCAAATAGAAATAGAGCCATATTCAAAATTGAATATGGCCTTATTTTATGTTTTTTTAACTACTTTTTTTACGACTCTTTTAATTACTTTTTTAGGTACACTAATTTCTTTCATATCGTATTGCACATCTGCTAAAGCTGCCACTTCACTTGAATGGGTAACTATGATAACGCATTTATTTTGATTATGTGCTAACTCAATAAAGATATCCATAATGGCTTCTTGCGTTTCATGATCTAAGTTTCCCGTGGGCTCATCTGCTAAGATAACATCTGGTTCATAAGATAGCGTCCGAGCGATCGCAACACGTTGTTGTTCCCCTCCACTTAACTTCAGGATTTTACGATGAATTAAATCATCGTGTAGACCCACACTTTCTAGTAAATTAGTTGCATACTCTTTTTTATGACTAAATTTTTTCTTACTTAATTCCATAGATAAAATGACATTTTCTATCGCACTTAAATGAGGCAATAAGTTATACGCTTGAAAAATTACACCTACATACTTAGAGCGATAGTCATATGCATTAATTGTGGAAATGTCTTTATCGCCATAATAAATAGCCCCACTCGTTGGTTTGTTTAAACCAGACAACATCGATAACAAGGTTGTTTTTCCACTTCCTGAACGACCTACTATAGCGTATACTTTACCCGATTCAAAGGAGTAGTTACATTGTTTAATAATAGGTTTACTTGGCGTATAAGCATACTCTACATTTTCTAATTTAAAAACACTCATATCGTTTTCCTTTCTATGCTCTTTCACTTAATATTTTAAGTGGATCATACCGTAAAATAAATAACATGGCAACACTACTTGATAAGATGCTTAACAATAAAGACACACCTAATAAAGACAGCCACACATTCACATCCATTTCTAAATTTATTTCTTCAACATAATCTACATTTTGACTATTTGTGGCATTCATCATCCCTCCACCAGGTTGGCGTGAACCACCATAATTTCCACCAAAGTTGTCTTGCATACTGACTTGCTCTTCTTGAATAGAAGCGACTTGACTAGATAGTAATTCATTTGCAACAGGATTAGAAACAGCCATTCCCATTCCACTACCAATGACTAATGCCACTAAAGTAATCATGACCATTTCCATTACGAATTGTAAAGCTACTTTGCTCTTACGCATTCCAATGGCTGCAAGTACCCCTATTTCATATTTTCTTTCACGCAGTACAAACATATTAAATACGATTAAGATAAGCGCTCCTACCAATAAAATAACGATAAAGAATAACATGGTGAAATCACTTAAATTATTCAGCGGCAATACACTTTGTTCAAAAGATTCTAAATCCTGTGATTGCACAGTATATATTTCCGTATCCAATCCTAATTCAATCACCTCTTCTTCAAAATTATTGAAACTTTCAACAGAAGTGAATGTATAAGTCGCTTGTGGTTGTAACACATACGCACTACTCATTTCTAATTGTAGACGTTCTTCTACAATCGTAATAGCAACATCGTTTGAGTGGGCTACTATACTTTCTAATGCAACATAATTAATAAACATAGTATTCGCATATTCATCACTTATTGGACAACTAAAAATTCCTACAATACTTAGTGTTGTCATATCATTTTCATTATTAGGGTTTACTAAGCTAAATGTATCTCCTATTGTATAGTCATTCAACAAAGCTATTTCTTCACTAATAACAACTTCTAAAGCACTTGTACTTTCATCAAACATACTTCCTTCTATTACGCTCATATCACCTGATATAAATGGTTCCATTGCATCATGACTACTGTAAGCTGACAATGTAATTTCACTGTTCATCATATCCATACCTTGTGGCATCCCATTATTTTGTGACATTTGTGATTCTACCTCATAAATCAACATCGTTTCATCTAATCGATTCAAACCAATACTTGATTCATAATAAAAATCTTCTACACTGGCTGCACTTGCATATGTCTCTAATTGATCAATCGATAATGGATTTGATAATTGTGACATCATATCCTGCATCTCACTTGGATCTTGCCTAGCCTTTTCCATCATCCCTTCACGGTCAACATTAATTTGTGCACTGACTTGCATTTGATCATACGCAGTTTGTTTGGTTACATCAGCACTATTTTTAATACTCAAAGCAACGCATGATGATAAAGTTATTACCATTAAAATAATAAAGACTAATATACTTCTTCCTTTAGAACGTATTATATTTTTATACGCATTTTTAATTACATACATGATTAATCCTCCTTACCCATATTGATTATATCTTAAATATGTGATTTTAATGTGAAGAACAATTGATATGTATATGTTTAAAAAAAGACAGATTACTCTGTCTTAGTCCATGTGTATAATGCTGTTAAGTACCCTTTATTTAAATCTACAATACGATGTAATACAAAACCATTACGTTCATAATATGCCCTTAATTTATCCTTATATGCTCGTACATCTAATTTAGCTATTGTATATCCACGACGATATGTTTCTTCTTTAAAATAATCTAAAACTATGCCAGATATTCCTGTTTTTTCAGCTTCATCTAAAACCATAACTTTATGAATATATAAGAATTTACCAGCTTCATCATCTTTCCAATAGGTTGGATCATAATCAACTAGTACAAAAGCTCCCACTGGTTGTTGATTTCGATAAACGATATAGAATTGCTCAATTTTATAGTCTTGACTCATTGTACGCCACATCACATCTTCATGTTCCCATTGCTTTAATCCTTTATTTGCTAATTGATTCACTTTAAGTATGTATAAATCTTCTATCAATTGTGTTTGATTACTACATGCTTGTTTGATTTCGATCATTTTCATTCCCCCATTTTAAAAAAATACTCCTAAAGAGTATTTTATAAGTTTTCTACGTTATGATACACGTTTTGCACATCATCTACATCTTCTACTAATGTTAATAAACGCTCAAATAATTCTTTGTCATCTCCTTCTAATATTACATATTCATTTGCAATCATAGTTTGTTCTAACACTTCATATTGAACATCTGTAATTAATTCATCGATCGCTGTTTTCGCTTTATATAAATCTTGAGGTAAAACCATTACTTCCATGTGTTCTCCATCATTTACACTTACTTCTTTTACATCAACATCTGCCATTAATAAGGTTTCTAACATTGTATCTTCATCAGTATATTTAATAACTAACATACCTACTGACTCATAGTTAAATGATACCGAACCACTAACCCCAATTTTAGCTTTCGCTTTATTGAATGCACCTCTTAAATCAGCGATGGTACGATTGTTATTATCTGTTAAACATTCTACAACAATGGTTGCTCCTCCACCACTACCAAATCCTTCGTATGTAGCACTGGTGTAATCTTCACCTGCTCCGCCTTTTGCTTTTTCAATTGCTCTTTTAATTACATCTGCAGGTACTTGATTTGCTTTTGCTTTATCAATACATTGCTTCAATGCCACATTCATTTCTGGATCTGGCTCTCCATTTTTTGCTGCTATATAAATTTCTTTACTATGTTTAGAATATACTTTTGCTTTTGCTGCTGCTGTTTTAGCCATTGATGCAGCACGTACTTCGAAATGTCTACCCATGTTTAATCACCTTCCGTTTTTTCTTATCCATTATAACAAACAACTGCATTTCACACAATATCACAAATGAAATATTATTCACTTATGCTATACTCTTTGTAGGAGTGATTTTTATGGAGCACAGATTAAACAAACAAATTGTTGAAATACAAATGAGTGGCATTCGTCAATTCAACCAAATGGCTAGTCAAATTGAGGGGTGTATTAAATTTACCCTTGGTGAGCCTGATTTTCAGTCTCATGCCAATGTAAAAGGAGCAATAAAAAAAGCTTTACACAATAATTTAACTCACTATTCAGCGAATGCAGGATTATTAGAGTTACGTAAAGCACTTGCTGACGATGTCTATTTGCGTTATGGACGTAGTTATGATGAAGATTCAATATGTGTAACAATTGGTGCTAGTGAAGGGTTATCCTCTGTTTTACAAACGATTTTAAACCCTAATGATGAAGTCATTGTACTAGAACCAGGTTATCCAGCTTATCGTCCTTTAATTGAGTTAAACCACGCAAAATATGTAGGTATTGATACTTGTAAACATAACTTTCAAATTGATGAAACATTATTAAAACAACATATCACTAAACAAACAAAAGCGATTATCCTTACCTCACCTAATAATCCAACAGGGTGTATTTATAATGATGCAAGCTTACAAGCTGTTTATAATTGTATGAAAGACTTAGATATTTTTGTCATTTGTGATAATATTTATGATGAAATTACATTTGAAGAGTGGGAAAGTTATTTGCGTTATAAAGATCAAAAAGAAAAGATTTTCTTAATTCAATCGTTCTCTAAAACTTATGCTATGGCTGGTTATCGCTTAGGATATGTGTGTGCCAATAATTTATTGATGCAGCATGTTGTTAAAACACATGCATACGCAGTAAGTGGAGCCCCTACTTTCATTCAATACGCTGCTATTAGTGCTCTTAAAACAAGTACTGATAAAATGGTCCAACAATATAAAAAGCGTAGAGATTACGCAATGCAACGCTTTGCAGAAATGGGTATTGACTATATTCCTCCACAAGGAGCATTCTATTTCTTTATCAACATTTCAAAATATAATAAAAATTCATATGACTTCGCTTATGATTTACTTCATAAAAATAAAGTGTGTGTCGTACCAGGACGCTACTTTGGCAGTCATTGTGACAATTATATCCGTTTATCTTATGCTTGTTCTATGAAAGAATTACAAGAAGGTTTAAATCGTATTGAAAATTATATAAAACAATTATAAAATAAAAGCAAGCTCTTCGCTTGCTTTTATTAAGGAGAAATTATGAATTATATTACAACTTACTCAGGTGTTCACATACATCCATTACAACCTACGCAAAAAAACATTCTAATTGAAGATATTGCTCATGCTTTATCTCTTTTATGTCGTGGAAATGGACATGTATTATATTTTTATTCGGTTGCACAACACTGCATCAATTGTGCATTAGAAGCAAAAGCACGAGGGTATTCCAAACGTGTGCAACAACTATGTTTATTACATGATGCAAGTGAAGCCTATATTGCAGACATTACTAGACCACTAAAACAACACCTGCCAAACTATTTAGAAATTGAAGCACAAATGCAACATACAATTTATAATAAATACATCCAGCCTTTAGCAAGTAGTGAAGAACTAAAGTTAATGAAAGAAATTGATGATGAGGTATTAATTGCCGAATTTGAAGTCATCATGAAAGAAAATCATTTTACAAACTCCTCTACTATCTATGCAAATCTAATATTGGAGGAACAAAAACCAAGTGAGATGGAAAAGAAGTACCTTGCAATATTTCATGAATATGAGTAAATAAGAGTAGAAGAAGTGCAAATAATTATATGTTGGTTAACGGGTTATTCTTTAACTCAATTACAAAAAAATGATGCATCTTTTATCTTACAACAATTTTTTACTGAAGCCGTGAACGCTCCTGCAAGCAGACATTTAATTAAAGGTTCTGTTTGCGGGGTGAAAATCCGAGAAACTCAAGACCCAATAGAAAAAGAAATGCGCTATCTAGATAAGTTAGTTGATGAATTAGCAAAAGGTAAGCCTATGGAAAAAATATTAAAGTAGACCTTCATTGAAGGTCTACTTT
>CAYJGK010000019.1:0-35736 GCA_964370065.1 uncultured Erysipelotrichaceae bacterium | reverse complement strand
TAGTGAAGATAGCAAATCGCCAGGTTTTTAGACTCACTTTGTGAGTCTTTTTTTTAATTCTTTATACTATGCTTTAAGTGTGGTATATTAATGTATGATATAAATATGGAAAAGGTGATGACTATGAAAGTTTTATTAGGTTTATCAGGTGGTGTTGACTCGGCTGTAGCTGCACATGTATTAAAGGAACAAGGGTATGATGTGACTTGTGCTTTCATGCGTAATTGGGATGCGTATGCCAATAATGATATAATGGGAAATCCGACTATTCGAGATGATGTATGTCCACAAGAACAAGATTATGAAGATGCAAAAGCAGTGGCTAATAAATTGGGTTTACCTATTGTACGAATTGATTTTATTAAAGAATATTGGGATTATGTATTTAGTGCTTTTTTGGATGAATATAAAAAAGGGCGCACACCTAATCCTGATATTTTATGTAATAAATATATAAAATTTGACACATTCTTAAAATATGCTTTAGATAATGGTTTTGATATGGTTGCTACGGGTCATTATTGCCAAGTCGATCATAGTGGTGTTGAAAGTAAATTAATTCGTGGTATAGATACCAATAAAGATCAAACTTATTTTTTATGCCAAGTAAGTCAGTTTGCATTATCTAAAACTTTATTTCCAATTGGGAATATGGAAAAACAGCAAGTACGAAGTATAGCAGAACAATTAGATTTAGTTGTTGCTTCTAAAAAAGATTCTACCGGGGTATGTTTTATAGGAGAACGTAACTTCAAAGAATTTCTTCAAAATTACTTACCATCAAAAGATGGAAGTATCGTTGATATCAATACTCTAGAGACGGTAGGGACACATATAGGTGTTTTATATTATACAGTTGGTCAACGTAAAGGTTTGGGTGTAGGAGGTAATAAAGGACCTTGGTTTGTAGTAGGAAAAGATGTCGAAAAAAATATCTTGTATGTGTGTAATGCAGATGAAAACGACTGGTTATATTCTACCTCTTCATTAATTACAGGAGTGAATTGGTTTGCTTCTACTAAACCTAGTAGTTCATTATCATGTAGTGCTAAGTTTAGATATCGCCAAAAAGATAATGATGTATCCATTCAATTTATTGATGATGCAACAGTACTTGTAAGCCACAATAATCCAATTGCTTCGATAACCTGCGGACAAGAAGCTGTGTTTTATGATGGTATGACTTGTTTAGGTGGTGGAGTCATTGATCAAGTATTTGTGAATGGAATTGATCAAGAAGAAAAAATAAAGGCGTACGTCAATGAAAAAATCTAGTTTAATACCTTTTCCTTACTCCACTTTATATAGTTTTTTTGTTTGTGTTTTTTACTTTTTTATTGTGCTTACAGTTTTTCCTTATGTTGCCTCTAGAATAGCTTTGGCACTAAATCCTAATTTGCTTTTTTTGCCAGCTATTTATCAATTTTTGATTTATGGGGTTGGCAGTCTTTGTATTTACTTTTTTAGTTCCAAACTTTTACTTAATGAACGACATTTTGATATAAAAAAAGCAATCAAAACAATTTCTTTATGTATAATTAGTTTATATTTATTGAATATGTTGTTTATGATAATCTACCAAGGCATTGGTTTATATGAAACAAGTAATAACCAAAGCTCCTTACAGTTTATTGCACAGCAAGATCCTATCTTTTTTTTAGGTATGGTTGTGATTCTAGCACCATTTATTGAAGAAATCATATTTAGAGGATTTATTTATCGCACGTGTAAAAAATATATGAATACATCTTTAGCTATGTTATTTAGTTGTTTTTTATTTGGTTTTTTACATGTATCTGCTTCTTTATACACAACTGACTTTATTGATTTATTGTATATTTTTTTATATGCTGGATTGGGATTTGTTTTTACGATTGCCTATGAATACAATAAATCAATTCATGTAAGTATTTATTTACACATCATTTATAATTTACTAAGCGCGTTACCGATGCTATTTATTTAGGAATGGCAATGTATTTTGTTTATAATTAAAGGAGAGGAGAATTATGGAATTACAAAAAATAACAGGTTTTTTCAAAGTTATTATTTTTGAAGGAAATGATAACTTTAAAATTGCTAAATTTAAAATGGATGATTATTTTGAAAAAACAATTACTGTAACAGGTGCAATTCTTGATATTTATGAGGAGTTAAATTATTGTTTATATGGTGTCTATAATGAACATCCTAAATATGGAATTCAATTTGATGTTTTAAATTACGAAATCATTAGTGAAGATAATGAAGCATCATTGATGCGTTTTTTTTGCAGTCCCATTTTTCCTAAAGTTGGAAAAAAAGCAGCTACTTTAATTATTGAACAATTAGGTACAGAGGCTTTTAATATGTTGAAAAAAGATATTACGATTATTCAACAAGTAGTTGGTTTAAGCGAAGTACAAAAAAAGAGTATTCAAGAGGGAATGTTGAATAGTGAAAGTGTAAATGATTCTATCTTATTTTTATCACAGCATGGAGTGAGTCAAAAAAATATTCAAAAAATTAGTGTGACCTATCGTGAGGAGGCTTTAAAAATCGTGCAAAATAATCCATATCGATTAATATTAGATATTGATGGAATCGGATTTAAGACGGCTGATAAATTAGCACAATCATTAGGTTTTTCCAATCAGCACCCTTTTCGAGTCAAAGCAGGAATTGTTTATTACATGAATGATTATGCAATGAGTACAGGAAATACATATATGCATTTTGATGAAGTACATGCCTTATATAATCGTTATTTTGAAGCGGTTGAACAAGATACATTTCAAATTATTCTAAATGAATTACATCGTGAACGATTAATCATCTATGATACGGATAACGATGTGTATATAGCTTCGCAATATGATGCAGAAAGAGGGATTGCTAACTATGTAGTCGCCCTGGCAAATGAGAAATCAATCGCTTTACCTTCTACAATTGATGCCGATATTAAAAGTATAGAAGAAGATATGAATATTACATATGAGGAAAAACAAATAGAAGCGATTAAAAATATTTTAAAAGAAACATTTAGTATTGTAACAGGTGGACCAGGAACAGGTAAAACCACTATCGTAAGAGGTGTTTTGGCAATGTTTGAATCATTATATCCAAATTACGAAATTACGCTTTGCGCTCCTACTGGAAGGGCCGCTAAACGACTATCACAATTAACCGAACATGGTGCAACTACGATTCATTCACTATTAAAATGGGATTTAGAATCTAATACATTTGGATTAAACGAAGAGGAACCTTTACAAACAAATGTATTAATAATAGATGAGTTTTCTATGGTAGATGCTCATTTGTTTTATCAAACTTTAAAAGCGGCTCACCACGTTGATAAAATCATATTAATTGGTGATGAAAACCAATTACCATCAGTTGGACCGGGCTTTGTATTAAAAGATATCATTGCCGCTAATTGTGTTTCTTTAACTCGACTAAATAAAATATATCGCCAACAAGAAGGTAGTGATATTGTAAGTTTAGCACATGAGATTAAACAAGGACGTTGTGAAAGTTTAACTAGCAGCCAAGACGCTAAATTTTTTGAAGCTAAAAATTATCGAGTGAAACATTTAGTTTCGCAAATAGTTAGCAATGCATTAGAAAAAGGATATGATATTCAAGACATTCAAGTGCTAGTACCTTTATATAAAGGCGTGGCTGGTATTGATGAAATCAATCGCTGTTTACAACAACTAATTAACCCTTTTGATGAATGTAAGAAAGAATTACGATTTGGGTATCGCACATTACGTGAGCAAGACAAAGTTTTACAATTAAAAAATCAACCTGATGATGATGTATATAATGGCGATATTGGAACGATTATTGAAATCATTACAAAAGAGGATGATTATGAAAATAAAGATCGCATCATTTGTGATTTTGATGATATCATTGTAGAATATACAGCAGATAATTTTCATGTTATTACTCATGCTTATTGTATTTCAATTCATAAATCACAAGGAAGTGAATACCCTATTGTCATTATGCCAATTGTTAAGGATTATGAATTTATGCTACAAAGGCGTTTAGTGTATACGGGTATTACGCGTGCTAAAAAATCAATTGTATTAATTGGAAGTAAAGAAGTGTTAGAAAAAGGAATTCAAAGTGAAGAAAAATTACCTAGAATGACTAAACTGACCAAGCGCATTTTACAGTCCTTGCAAAGCGAGGAGGATAGTATATAAAACATTGAATTTACATTTTGTTTATGTTAAAATGATAATCGTATTAAGCATTGAAATTGATGAGTAGTAATAATAGACATATTAGAGAAAAAGTGGTTGGTGAAAACTTTATGTACGATTATTATGAAGCTACAAGGGAGCTTAGCGTACTCTTACGTATTAAGAGAATTGAGTGCATAGTCTAGTTGACTATGAATCAGGATGGTACCGCGTTAGTTAAACGTTCCTGTATTAGGAACGTTTTTTTATTTGTTAGGAGGAAATGAAGATGAAACAAAGAACAGGAAATGAGATTAGACAATTATTTTTAGATTTTTTTGCAAGCAAAGGACATATGATTGAACCAGGTGCATCGTTAGTACCACATAATGACCCTACATTATTATGGATCAATGCGGGAGTAGCAGCATTAAAAAAATATTTTGATGGAAGCGAACAACCAATTTGTAATCGTATTACAAATGCTCAAAAATCTATTCGTACTAACGATATTGAAAACGTTGGAAAAACAGCAAGACACCATACATTTTTTGAAATGCTAGGTAATTTTTCAATCGGAGATTATTTTAAAGAAGAAGCTATTGAATTTGCTTGGGAATTTTTAACTGATGAAAAATGGATTGGATTCCCTAAAGAAAAATTATATATTTCTATTTATTCAGATGACGAAGTTGCATATGATACATGGACCAAAAAACTGGGTGTAGATCCAACTCACATTTTAAGAACAGATGGAAATTTTTGGGAAATAGGAGAAGGACCTGGTGGACCTGATAGTGAAATTTTCTATGACCGTGGTGAAGCTTTTGATCCAGAGGGCTTGGGAGAAAAACTATTCTTTGAAGAAATCGATAATGATCGTTATATTGAGGTTTGGAATGTAGTGTTTTCACAATATGATTGTAAACCTGAATTAGATCGTAAGGATTATAAAGAATTACCACAAAGAAATATCGACACAGGGATGGGATTAGAACGTTTAGTATCTTTAGTACAGGGTGGCGAAACAAACTACGACACGGATTTATTTTTGCCTATCATTAGAGAATGTGAAAAAATTGCAAAATTCCCTTATGCAGGTGAATACAAAATGGCTTATCGTGTAATTGCAGACCATATCCGAACGGTTACGTTCGCCTTAAGTGATGGTGCATTATTCTCTAATAATGGTAGAGGTTATGTATTAAGACGTGTTTTAAGAAGAGCTGTACGTTTTGGAATTAAACTTGGAATAAGTGAACCATTTATGTACAAATTAGTGACTATCGTTTCTAAGAATATGGAAGATTTTTATCCATATTTAATGGAAAAAATAGAATATAATGAAACATTAATCAAAATTGAAGAAGAAACATTCCATAAAACATTAAAACATGGTGAACAATTATTATTTGATGCAATTAAAAAAACAGATAAAATATTAGAAGGAAGTGTTGTTTTTAAATTATATGATACGTATGGATTCCCATTTGAATTAACAGCTGAAATTGCATCTGAACATAATTTAGGTGTTGATGAAGAAGGATTTAAAGTAGCTATGCAACAACAAAAAAACCGTGCAAGAGCAGCAAGAGAAACAAATGAATCAATGAATTCACAGTCAGAGGATCTATTAAACTTTAAAGAAAAAAGTGTTTTTGTTGGATATGAGCAATTTGAAGTGAAAGCAAAAGTAATAGGTTTATTTAAAGAAGGAGTACAAGTAGATAAACTAGCAAATGAAGGGTTAGTTTGTTTTGATACGACTTGTTTCTATGCTGAAAGTGGTGGACAATGTGCCGATACAGGTGCTGTAATTGTGAATGGGGAAGCATGCGCAGTTGTAGATGTGAAAAAAGCACCGCATGGACAACCACTTCATAAAGTGGAATTAGAAGATGTAACATTATTACAAGGACAAGAAGTAATTCTTAAAATTGATGTAACTAGAAGAAATAAAATAAGTGCAAATCACTCCGCTACTCACTTATTGCAAAGTGCTTTAAAACAAGTGGTGGGCACACATATTGCACAAGCAGGATCTTACAATAATGAAGAATACTTACGTTTTGATTTCACTCATTTTGAAAAAATTAATGCCGAGCAAATAAAAGAAATTGAGCATATCGTTAATGAGAAGATCCAAGATTCACTATTAGTAGAAAAACAAGTTTTAAGCATTGAGGAAGCTAAGCAATCTGGTGCAACAGCCCTGTTTGATGAAAAATATGGTGAATTTGTACGAGTGGTTAGTATGGACGAATTTTCTAAAGAATTCTGTGGAGGTTGCCATGTTGAACGAACTAGTCAAATTGGATTACTGAAAATTATAGCGGAAGAGAGCGTTGGTTCAGGAATTCGTAGAATTAGTGCAAAAACAGGATTAGCTGCATATGAAGAATTCAAAGCTGAACAAACTTTACTCTTGCATATAAAAGAGATTACAAAAGCTAAGACATTAGGAGAATTAGAAGGTAAAGTAGTGCAGACCTTACAAGACTTACAAAAAGCGAAAAAAGAAATTGAAGAACAACAAACAGCTGCTATTATGGCGCAAGCAGATCAGTTAGTACAAGAATTTGTACAAGTGGATAACAAACAGGTATTAGTGAAAGAGATGAATATCTTAGATGGTGCACAATTAAAAGAAATGGCCATTTCATTAAAAGATAAGGTGCAAAATTCAATTGTGTTCTTATCGAGCACAAAAGATGATAAAGTCATTTTTGTGGCAGCTGCAGATAAAGCATTAATAAAAGAAGTACATTGTGGAAACTTAGTTAAGCAAGCAGCGCTAGTATGTGATGGAAAAGGTGGAGGTAGACCTGATTTAGCACAAAGTGGTGGTAAAGATGCAACTAAAGTAGAAATAGCGTTAAAAGAAATTAAAGCAAATTTAGGAATAGCACTTTAAAAACTTTTTAAAATAAGATATGATAGTACTAATGATGAGGAGGGGCAAGTGATGAGAGATATAACTGAAACAGTTGCTTTTAAAACAGAAGATGTAAAACGTGAAAACATTGAAAAGGTATTATACTTAGTAGACGATGCATTAAAAACGAGAGGGTATAATTCTGTCAATCAATTAGCTGGTTATTTAATTTCTAATGATCCTGCTTATATTTCTAGTCACAATAATGCAAGAACGATTATTCAAAGTTTAGATCGTTATGATATTATTGAAGAATTAGTACGTTATTACCTAGCAGGGAACGAAAAATAATGAAACGTAAATTAGGGTTAGATTTAGGTAGTGTTACTTGTGGAGTAGCTGTATCAGACTTAATGGGGATGATTGCATCACCACTAACGACACTTCGTTTCGAAAGTGAAAACTATGAGCAATGTATTACACAACTACAAGAGATTATTAAAGAAAAACAAGTTGATACCGTTGTGTTGGGCTTACCTAAGCATATGAATGGTGATATTGGAATTCGTGGTAATATTTCACTAACATTTAAAGAAATGTTAGAAGATATTGGTTTAACTGTTGTATTGTGGGATGAACGACTAACAACTGTATCAGCTGAGCGATTTTTAATCGCAGCGGATGTGTCTAGAAAAAAGAGAAAACAAGTTATTGATAAAATGGCCGCTGTTACAATCCTACAAGACTATTTGAATTCAAAAGGATAAAGCAATCTTGCTTTATCCTTTTTTTGTAAAATGAAAAAATGTATTTAATTTTCTAAAAAAAAATAATATAATATATAGTAATAGGCAAAAGCCATGAAAGGAGTATTATGTTTAAAATAGTTGAAAGAGAAGAGTTAAATCCAACTGTAACTAAATTGGTAATTCATGCACCATTAATTGCGAAAAAGGCAAATCCTGGGCAGTTTATCATTATTAGAGCACATGAATTAGGAGAGAGAATTCCATTAACGATTGCTGATTACAATCGTGCTGCTGGTACAGTTACAATTATCTTCCAAATTGTGGGGAAAACGACTAAAATATTAAATGAATTACGTGTTAACGACGAAGTGTTGGATTTCGTAGGGCCTTTAGGAGTTGCCTCTCATATTACAAATATGAAGAAAGTTTGTGTAGTTGGTGGTGGGGTTGGCTGTGCTATAGCCTATCCAACAGCAAAAGGATTACACGATAATGGAATTGAAGTGACAACAATTGCAGGATTTAGAAATAAAGATTTAGTCATCTTAGAAGAGGAATTCAAAGCAGTGAGTAGCGAATTCCATTTGATGAGTGATGATGGAAGTGCTGGTACAAAAGGGTTAGTCACAAATGTATTAGAAGAGTTATTAGCAAATGGAGAACAATTTGATGAAGTCATTGCAATTGGACCATTAATTATGATGAAATTTGTTTGTGAAGTGACTAAGAAGTACAATGTTAAAACTGTAGTCAGTATGAATCCCATTATGATTGATGGAACAGGTATGTGTGGATGCTGCCGTTTAACTGTTGGAGGAAAGACAAAATTTGCTTGTGTAGATGGACCTGATTTTGATGGACATGAAGTAGATTTTGATGAAGCAATGTCAAGAAGCAGACAGTATGCTGAATTTGAAACACATGCAAGAGAAGAAGATTGTAACTTATTTCACAAGGAGGTAGCGTAATATGCCAAATATGAATCCTAAAAAAATGGATATGCCAGTGCAAGATCCGAATGTGAGAAATAAAAACTTCGAAGAAGTTGCGTTAGGATATACATTAGAACAAGCTAAAGAAGAGGCTGAGCGTTGCTTACAATGTAAACACAAACCTTGTGTGAATGGGTGTCCAGTAGCTGTAGATATTCCAGGATTTATTGGAAAAATGGTTGCAGGAGATATGGAAGCAGCATATCATATCATTAAAAAAACAAGTTCTTTACCTGCTGTTTGTGGGCGTGTTTGTCCACAAGAGACGCAATGTGAAGAGAAATGTGTTCGTGGGATTAAACATGAAGCTGTAGCAATTGGACGTTTAGAACGTTTTGTTGCTGATTATTACATGGAACATGGAAAAGATGAAATCGTAAAACCTGTTTCAAATGGACGTAAAGTTGCAGTAGTAGGAGCGGGTCCAGCAGGATTAACATGTGCAGGGGACTTAGCAAACAAAGGGTATGATGTTACAGTATATGAAGCCTTACATAAAGCGGGTGGAGTATTAGTTTATGGAATTCCTGAATTCCGTTTACCAAAAGCAATTGTACAGAAAGAAATTGATGGGTTAAAGCAATTAGGTGTTAAAATTGAAACGAATATGGTAATTGGTAAAGTGCTAGAAATCGATGAATTGTTTGAAATGGGATATGAAAGCATTTTTATTGGAAGTGGGGCAGGATTACCAAATTTTATGAATTTGGAAGGAGAAAACTTGAAGGGAGTTTTCTCTGCTAATGAATATTTAACTCGTTTTAATTTAATGAAAGCTTATGAAAACGGAGTAGATACACCTATTATGAAAGCTAAAAAAGCGGCTATTATCGGTGGCGGTAATGTTGCGATGGATGCGGCACGTTGTGCTAAAAGGGTAGGTTGTGAAGAAGTGTATATTGTATACCGTAGAGGGATGGAAGAATTACCAGCTCGTCTAGAAGAAATTGAACATGCAGAAGAAGAAGGAATTATCTTCAAAACATTAACAAACCCAGTACGTATTATTGGCGATGAGAATGGTAACTGTGTAGGAATGGAATGTGTAGAAATGGAATTAGGGGAAGCTGATGCATCAGGAAGAAGAAGACCTGTTGTAAAAGAGGGAAGTAATTTTATTATGGATATTGATTGCATGATTATGTCAATTGGTACTTCACCAAACCCATTAATTATTTCTACGACAGAAGGGTTAGATGCGAATAAATGGGGTTGTCTTGTTGCAGATGAACAAGGAGCTACATCAAGAGAAGGTGTGTACGCTGGAGGAGATGCTGTAACCGGTGCGGCTACGGTGATCTTAGCAATGGGAGCTGGAAAAGATGCTGCCAAAGCGATAGATGAATACTTAAAAAATAAATAAATTGCAAAAGACATAATTTACTTGGGAGCGCACTCTTATAATTGGAGACAATTAGAAAGTGGGTGCTTCACTCTTATGTCTTTTATTTTTGTGAACTGAATACCTATACGCAATACAACTTATATATTATAATTAATGTAAATAGGAGGTGCGATGATGGATAAAAAAATAGCGTTAGGATTAAATGACCAAGAAGTACAAGAGCGCGTACTAAAAAATGAAGTCAATACGCACATAGAAACAATTAGTAAAACTTTTCCTGAAATAATAAAAGGCAATGTTTACACTCTATTTAATTTTGTGAATATTGTATTAGCTATCTTTATTTTTATGACAGGTCATTTTCAAAATATGCTTTTTATGGGAGTAGTTATCGGAAATCTATTGATTGGAATCATCCAAGAAATAAGAGCTAAGTTAATTATTGATAAAATGTCATTAATAATAGAATCACGGGTTAATGTGGTAAGAAATGGAAAAATAATTTCAATTAGTATTCACGAAATTGTGAAAAATGATGTACTACTTGTCTCTACAGGACAGCAAATAGTTTGCGATTGTATTGTTGTTGAAAATGAAATTGAAGTGAATGAATCTTTAATAAGTGGAGAAAGCGATAGTGTTTTAAAAACAACAGGAGATAAGATTTATTCAGGCAGTTTTGTAGTATCAAATGAAGCTTATGTAGAAGTAATCAATGTTGCGAATGAAAATTATGCGACCCAGATTATGAAACAAGCTAAACAGTTTAAAAAATATCGCTCTACATTATATATCCATATTACTAAAATTATTAAATTCAGTTCTATTTTCATTTTTCCATTTGGTGCATTTATGGCACTTAAAAATCTATATGTTTATGATTTATCCTTAGTCGATACAATTTTAACCACTGCTGCTGCTATGATTGGAATGATTCCTGAAGGGTTAGTTATTTTAGTGAGCATGGCATTGAGTATTGGTTCGATTCATTTAGCAAGGAAAAGAGTATTAGTACAAGAATTATATTGTTTGGATATGTTAGCAAGAGTTGATGTTTTGTGCTTAGATAAAACAGGTACGATTACAAATGGAACAATGCAGGTGGAAAGTGTAATATGTCAAGATAAGACCTTAGTAAATGATATCATGTATACAATTATTCAGTTAAGCAAAAATAAGAATACAACAATGTTGGCTTTGCAAGAGCACTTCACAAATGGGAATTTTATGAAAGATTGCCAATTTACCCCTTTTAGTAGCGAGCGTAAATATACTGCAATTCATAAAGGTTCTACAAGTTATTATGTAGGAGCACACACTTTTATTTCGACTGCCCTAAGCAAAGCGGAATTACAAAAAATTGCAAAAGCAACAAGCGTTGGTCATCGTGTATTAAGTGTAATTATGAAACAAGGGCATCAAGAAAGTTTAGTAGCTATCATTAGTATTCAAGAAGAAATTAGAGAAAGTGCTAAGCAAACTATTGCATACTTTAAACAACAGGGTGTGCATCTTAAAATTATTTCTGGAGACGATCCATTAAGTGTAAAAGAAATTGCTAAAAGAGTGGGCATTGTTAACTATGATGCATATATTGATTTAAGCACTTGTCAACAATCCATTGACGAGATAGCAAATCAGTATACGGTATTTGGTCGAGTTAATCCTGAGCAAAAAAAGCAATTAATACACTCTATAAAAAAAGCAGGTCATTGTGTAGGAATGAGTGGAGATGGTGTGAATGATGTATTAGCTTTTAAAGAAGCAGATGTGAGCATTGCAATGGCTAGTGGTAGCGATATGGCTAGGAAAAGTGCAAATATTATTTTATTGGATAATCACTTTGATGCCTTACCATATGTCCTATACGAAGGAAGAAAAGTAATTAATAATGTACAGCGAGTAGCCACTTTATTTCTAACTAAAACAATATTATCTTTTCTATTAGTCTTCTTCACGATGACAACATCTTACATTTATCCATTTGAGCCAATCCATTTAACATTTATGTCTACTCTAACAATTGGTATACCCGGTTTCTTGTTTGCGTTAGAAGCGAGTAAAGCAAGAGTCGATCATCATTTTTTAAAAAATGTCATAGAAATTAGTTTTCCTGCGGGCGCAAGTGTAGTGTGTGCCTTGTTGTATTTGTTTATATTACAATCTAATCATTCTATATCTTTTCATGTATACCAGCAATTGTGTTTACTAATTATTAGTATAAATGGAATGCTTGTATTAGGGTACGTAAATCAACCATTTTCAATCTGGCGTAGTGTAGTCATTGTTGTGATGGGAATTGGTATGGTAATTGGATTCATTTGTGGTAGTACATATTTAGGATTAGGTAATGTTCATTTTGCATCATTAATACAACCACTAATACTAGTTGTATTAATTTTAATGGGAGCATATTTAGTAATTGCAAAATTAACAAAAGTAATATATCCAATGTTGTGGAAAAAGAAAATATGATATACTACTATTTGAGGTAAAATTATGAAAAAAATATTAATGAGTATATTGCTTGTTTGTTTATTAGCAGGGTGTAATCAAAATAAAAGCCATATATTAATTTGTGCGCTAAATACATCTAGTGAGGAATACAAAGCACAAGTAACTTATACATACAATCAAGATAATGAAATAGAACAAATGATTTCACAAAATACATATGTATTGACAGCTAGTGATTTAGAAGAATTTACACTGCAAGAAGCATATGATGAATTTACAGCCAATTATGAACAATATAAGGATGTTGATGGAATTGGCATTGAGATAGAAAAAGATGAAGATAAGAATGAAATTAAAGAAATTATTACATTCACAATAAATGAATATGATTTTAATGAAGATGCATTTGGATTAGGAAGTCGAAGCGATTATAGTAATATTGAAGATATCATAAGTAGCTTAGAAGCAACTAATGCATTTACTTGTGAAAAACAATAAAAGTCTGTCTCAGACTTTTTTTGATTAACAGAATGAAGGAGAACTTATGTTTATTACAATAAATAAAATTACAAAATATCATAATGATCATTGTATTTTAGATAATGCTAGTTTAATTATTGAAGACGTTGACAAAATTGGATTAGTAGGGGTGAATGGTACTGGAAAATCAACTTTGTTGAAAATTATTGCAGGTACAGAAAATTATGAAGGAGAAACTATTCTTAAAAAAAATGGATTACGTATTTCTTTCTTACAACAAGATACTATTTTTGATGAACAAAAAACGGTATTAGAAGTAATGCGTGATTATTATGTTGATACCAAAGAATTTGAAATGAAGGCCATGTTGAATCGATTTCAAATTACAGACTATAATCAAAAAATTCAAACGATGAGTGGTGGACAAAAGAAACGTTTAGCACTATCTATTACACTACTACAAGAGTTTGATTTATTAATTTTGGATGAACCAACAAACCATTTAGATCATACAATGATTTCCTATCTAGAAAAATATTTAATGAAAATGAAAAAAGCATTATTGATGGTTACGCATGATCGCTATTTTTTAGAAAGAGTAGTGAATAAAATAGTAGAAGTAGATCAAACTAAGTTATATATGTATGCGGCAAACTATAGTTTGTATTTACAATTCAAACAACAACGAATAGACAGTTTTTTTAAACAAGAGCAAAAACGAAAGAAGTTTTTAAAGAAAGAACTAGAATGGGTAAGAGCAGGTGTGCAGGCAAGAACCACAAAAAGCAAAGATCGGTTACAACGTTTTGAAAAACTAAGTAACGTTGATAAAATACAGGTGCAAAAAAATGTATCCATGATTACGAAACAAACACGCTTAGGAAATCGAATCATGGAAGTGAATCACATCAGCAAAGCATATGATGGAAAAATTTTATTTAATGATTTTTCATATATTGCAAAACGATATGATCGTATTGGAATTATAGGAGTCAATGGATGTGGTAAATCTAGTTTACTTTCAATCTTAGCGAAGCAAAATTTACCAACTAGTGGGGCTGTAGAACTTGGAACAACGGTTCGATTAGGTTACTATAAACAAGAAAACAATGATTTAGATAATACGATGCGTGTCATCGATTATATTAAAGAAACGGCAGCTGTTCTACAAACAAGAGAGGGTGAATTAAGTGCTAGCGTAATGCTTGAACGATTTTTATTTGATAAGCAAACGCAATATAAAAAGATAGGTCAATGTTCAGGTGGAGAAAAAAGGCGTTTATACTTATTGAAAATATTAATGCAAGCACCTAATGTACTATTATTAGATGAACCAACAAATGATTTAGATATTGAAACATTAACGATATTAGAAAGTTATTTAGATGATTTTGCAGGGAATATTATATGCGTGTCTCATGATCGTTACTTTTTAAATCGGGTTTGTGATGCATTCTTCATATTTGAAAATAACGAAATATTGCATAAACCAACATCTTATGAATTATTCGTTCAAAACCAACCTACACTAAAGGATAATACAAAGTATGATGCCTATCAAAAACAAAAACAAGAGTTAAAGAAAACACAAATTCGTTTAACTAGTAAAGAAAAAAAATTATTAGAATCGCTGCCTACTAAAATTGCAACCATGGAGAAGGAGTTAACTCTACTTGATGAAGAAATGGGACAACTTATTGATTTTGAAGAAATTCAAACCTTATCTAAAAAAAGAAACGAACTACAAGTCATTTGTGATACTGATAATGAATTGTACTTGACCTTATTAGAAAAAGAGGAACAAATTCAATTAGATAAACATTGATTGAACACTTTATTACAATAATAGTACAATTTGTGATAAAATAGAAATAGACTAGACAGGAGTAAGTATGAGTAAAAGAAATAAAATATATTTGATTATTTTGATTAGTAGTTTATGTATTGATCAAATTTCGAAGTTTATTGTTGCAAGCAATATGGAACTTTATGAAAGTATCACAATGATACCTGATTTTTTTAGTTTAACTTATGTACAAAACACTGGTGCCGCTTTTAGTATTTTAGAAGGACGAATGGAGTTCTTTTATTTTATTAGCGTAGTGGCTTTAGTTGTATTAGTGTTCTTCTTTAAATCAATTAAAAGTTATCAAATCTTATCTAAAATTGGTGTTGTACTGATGATTGCTGGAACAATTGGTAATTTAATAGATCGTATTTTATTTCGATACGTAATTGATTTTTTAGATTTCATTATATTTGGTTATGATTTTGCAGTGTTTAATATTGCAGATTGTTGTTTAGTAATAGGTATAATCATAGTCGTCATTGATGAACTAATGATGGAATTTGGAGTCACATATGGAAAAAAAATACAAAGTAAGTAAAGAAGAAGAATTAATTAGAATAGATAAATTTCTAGATGATAAAGAAGATTTATCTAGAAGTAGAATACAGTCTTTAATTAAAGATAAGAGTATATTAGTGAATGAACTACCCACTAAATCCAATTATAAAATAAAAGAAAACGATATTATTTTTATACCTGCTTTAGAGGTGGAAGAAGCAATTGCAAAGCCTGAAGAAATGGATTTGGATATTGTATATGAAGATGAAGATGTAATTGTAGTAAATAAGCCTAAAGGAATGGTAGTCCATCCTGCACCAGGGAGTCTACACCATACATTAGTAAATGGATTATTATACCATTGTAAAGATTTAAGTGGTATTAATGGTGTCTTACGACCTGGAATTGTACATCGAATTGATAAAGATACAACGGGATTATTAATTGTTGCCAAAAATGATAAAGCACATATGTCATTAAGTGAACAATTACAAAATAAGACGGTGTCTAGAAAGTACTATGCTTTAGTACACGGTGTGATTCCACATGAGTTTGCAACAATAGATGCACCAATTGGTCGTGATGTAAACGATCGACAAAAAATGGCTGTTACCTCAAAGAATGCACGATCAGCGATTACGCATTTTAAAGTAATGGAACGTTTTGAGGGATATACCTTAGTAGAATGTCGTCTAGAAACAGGTCGTACTCATCAAATCAGGGTACATATGCAATATATTAAACATCCAGTAGTGGGAGATGAAAAATATTCATATCGTAAAACAATGCCGTTAAAAGGACAGTTATTACACGCTCATGAATTAACGTTTGTGCATCCCACAAGTAAGAAGAGCATTACGGTGAATGCTCCTCTTCCAGAATTATTTAAAAATGTATTAAAAGAAATAAAAGAAAAGTAGGTGAAACAATGGAGTATACTAATGCTGATGTGTTTGTTTATCAAATTCTTGATTGTTTAGTAAGTGAATATGAGTACAAAATTGTTAATATTCCAAGAGCAAAGAAAGATATTTGGTTAGCAAATCCAGATAATAAAAAATATCCAATTATTCGTTTAAATGCACAGGTAAGTGCGAGTGCTATTTTCGAAAATGACTATTTGAAACGAGTACAAATTGGATTAGCTTCCGTATTAGGTAAAAAATATGATGTGTTTATCGTTAATACAAATGAAGAAAGTTCCCCTTTTCATGAAGGGCAATTTTTTCAAATAGTTTTAAATGATGAACAAATCAGCCACGATTCAATATATACTACGTTTCCTAAATTGAAGCAAGCGATTCGCATAGTGGAAGATAAGCAAGCTGAATGCACTAGATTAACGAAGCATTTGGAAAGTGTGCAAAAAGAAAAAATGAAGTTGCAAACTAAGTTTTCTATAAAAAAACTACCAGTCATTTCAACAACGATCTTTGCTATTATTGCGCTAGCTTATATCGTAAGTATATTTTTAGTGATGCGTCATTCTTCAACTTTTGCAGCTGGCTTAGTCGCAGCAGGCGCGTATTATAAAACAATGATTGTGGAAATGCATGAATATTGGCGTTTTATCACAATGAGTTTTATTCACTCTGATATATTGACAGTATTGTTTTTTGGATTTGCATTAATCCAAATTGGGAATTTATGCGAAAGAGTATACAAACCTATTGCATATATATTTATATTCATAAGTTCTTTATTAATTGGTAATTTATTCCCATTCATTTTTAATGGAAATGAAATATTTTTTGGAATAGGTTCTGGTGTGTTTGGCTTATTAGGTGCATTAATACTTGTTGTATTTAAAAATAAGTTATATATGAATCGCTTCGTAGCTACACAACTTAGTAATGTATATTTATTGATGTTCATTTGTTTCTTGATGGAAGGAATTAGTGCAACATCATTATTTGGTGGATTTATTTGGGGAATACTGATGGCATTTATTGTATATCCAGATGATTCCTTAAAACCATATCGTTTGCACTTTGTATTTAGTAGTATTATTTTATTAGCAGGATTAGTGTATGGAATGAGTAATATTCAGAGTGCATTACCAACACATGAGCAATTAGATGAGGAAATTGTGAAACAATATGAAACATTAGGTTTAAAAGGCTATGCACAACAAATTGAAAAGCAATTAAGTTTGAAAGGGGAATAATATGAAGCGTGAAAATGTATTAAGTTGGGATGAATATTTTATGGGGCTGGCGCATTTAAGTGCGCTTCGCTCCAAGGATCCTTCTACACAAGTCGGAGCATGCATTGTTTCATCTGACAAAAAAGTGGTAGGGATTGGTTACAATGGCTTACCTAGAGGGTGTAATGATGATACTTTTCCTTGGGGGAGAGAAGGCGCCTATTTAGAAACAAAATATCCATTTGTTGTACATGCAGAACTTAATGCAATCTTAAATTCACATAGTGATTTAAGAGGGTGCTCTTTATATGTGTCTTTATTTCCCTGTAATGAATGTGCGAAAGCAATTATTCAGTCAGGTATTACAAAAATTGTATATGAAAGCGATAAGTATAGTAATGAAAACAATGTTATTGCTAGTAAAAAAATGTTGGAAAAGGCAAGAATTGAGTTAGTACAATTACCTTATTCATTAGAAGTCAACGTAAACAAAATAATTGATTAAAGAGTAGAATGATTTTTCATTTTGCTCTTTTTTTATTCTGTAAAAATAAGGCTTGTAAGGGTTTACTTAAACATGTTAGAATAATAGATATGATAAGGAGAAAAGAGTATGGAAAAAGAATGTTTATGTGAATTAGCGCAAGCTAATGAAGAGAGGATAGTTGAGATTTGTCGTAAATATGAGAATAAGCCAGGATCACTAATCACCATTTTAAATGATGTACAAGATGATTTTGGTTTTTTACCGATACAAGTACAAGAAATTATCGCAAGAGAAACGGGTATTGCATTATCTGAAATCTATGGAGTAGCAACCTTTTACTCGCGCTTTAGTTTAGTGCCAACTGGTAAACACAAAGTATCTGTTTGTATGGGAACAGCTTGTTATGTAAAAGGAGCACAATCGCTAGTGGATGGGTTTGAACGTGCACTTGATGTTAAAGTTGGAGAAACAACAGAAGATAATGAATTCACATTAGAAGCAACACGTTGTATTGGTGCGTGTGGACTTGCACCAGTTGTAACAGTGGATGAAGACGTGTATGGTAGTGTGAAAACAGAGGAAATTCCTTCGATATTATCAAACTATGTAACAAAGGAAGGAGAATCATAATGAATAGGGAAGAGTTAAAGCAGTTACAAGAAAAGCGTTATGAAGAAATTAAGTTACGTTTAGATAAACAACCAAATAAATGTAAACACATCATGGTCTGTGGAGGATCAGGATGTCATTCAGCTAAATCAAAAGATATTATGGCTGAATTACGTAAAATGATTAATGAAGAAAAAATTGAAGATGTGGAAGTAATTCAAACAGGATGTTTTGGTTTATGTACAAAAGGACCAATTGTATTAGTGCAACCTGAAGATGTATTCTATTCACAAGTGAAAGTTAAAGATGTACATGACATTGTATCACTGCATTTAAAAGAAAATAGAATTGTAGATCGTTTATTAGTACGTGAACCAGATGGTAGAGTCGTAGAAAAATTAGAAGATTTAACTTTCTATAAAAAACAAAAACGTGTTGTTTTAAAAAATTGTGGTGTGATTGATCCAGAAGAAATTACAGATTATATTGCATTAGATGGGTACCAAGCATTACGTAAATGTTTATTTGAGATGACACCTGCTGATGTAGTAGAAGAAGTAAAAGATTCTGGTTTAAGAGGACGTGGTGGTGCTGGTTTCTCAACAGGTTTAAAATGGGAAATTTGTGCAAAGATTACAGGTGATATAAAATATGTTGCTTGTAACGCTGATGAAGGGGATCCTGGAGCATTTATGGACCGTTCTTTATTAGAAGGGGATCCACATGCTATTATTGAGTCAATGGCCATTGCGGCATATGCTACAAATGCACAATACGGGTATGTCTATGTACGTGCAGAATATCCAACAGCAATTCACCGTTTGTCAATCGCTATTGATCAAGCCAGAGAATTAGGGTTATTAGGGAACAACATTTTAGGTAGTGACTTCAATTTTGATTTAGAAATTCGATATGGGGCTGGTGCCTTTGTTTGTGGAGAAGAAACAGCATTGTTAAATTCTGTTGAAGGAAAACGTGGGGAACCAAGACCAAGACCTCCTTACCCTGCAGAAAAAGGATTATTCCAAAAACCTACTTTATTAAATAATGTCGAAACTTATGGAAATATTCCACAAATTATTTTACAAGGTGCAGACTGGTTTAAAGGAATGGGAACAGAACGTTCTACAGGAACAAAAGTATTCGCACTAGGTGGTAAAATTCACAATGTTGGACTTGTAGAAGTCCCAATGGGAATTACTTTAGAGGAAATCATTTATGATATTGGTGGAGGAATTCCAGATGGAAAAAAATTCAAAGCAGCACAAACAGGTGGACCATCAGGTGGATGTATTCCTGAATCACATTTAGATGTATCAGTTGAATATGATGAATTAGTTAAAATTGGTTCTATGATGGGTTCTGGTGGATTAATTGTTATGGATGAAGATAACTGTATGATTGATATTGCGAAATTCTATTTAGATTTCACAGTTGATGAATCATGTGGTAAATGTTCGCCATGTCGTATTGGAACAAAGCGTTTACACCAAATATTAGAGAAAATAACAAAAGGAAAAGCTACGCATGCTGATTTAAATACTCTAGAAGAATTGAGTACTGCAATTAAAGATATGTCAATGTGTGGGCTAGGACAAACTGCTCCGAATCCAATCTTAAGCACATTACATTACTTTAAAGATGAATATTTAGCACATGTTGATGACCATTATTGTCCAGCGGGTGTTTGTAAAGACTTATTAGAATATACAATTATCGCAGATAAGTGTAAAGGATGTACATTATGTTCTCGTCACTGTCCTGTTGGAGCAATTTCAGGAGCGATTAAACAACCTCATATCATTGATCAAGTGGAGTGTATCAAATGTGGTTTATGTGTAAGTAAGTGTAAGTTTGATGCAATCGTGTTAGGAAAAGCAATGGTAGAAGGAGGTCAGCATGAGTAAAACAGTAACAATTACAATTAATAATAATAAATACGAAGTAGAAGCAGGATTAACTGTATTACAAGCAGCTAAAAGTGCTAATATCGATATTCCAACTTTATGTTATTTAAAAGATATCAATGAAATTGGGGCTTGTCGTATGTGTTTAGTAGAAGTAGAAGGAGTTCGTACTTTGCAAGCAGCATGTGTATATCCAGTTCGTGAAGGAATGGTATTGTATACACGTTCTCCAAGAGTACGTGAAGCGCGTCGTATGAATTTAGAATTAATTTTATCTAATCACGAAAGAAGTTGCTTTAAATGTACAAAAAATAACCACTGTGAATTAAGAAGTTTAGCTGGTGAATTAGGTGTGGATGAAGTTCGATTTGAATTACAAACCCCACAAGTAGAAAAAGATAATACCAATACATCAATTGTTAGAAATAACGCGAAGTGTATCTTATGTAGACGTTGTGTAGCTGTTTGTAAACACACACAAAAAGTAGAAGCGATTGATGCGAGCATGCGCGGTATTCATACGGAAATTACAAATGCATTTAATCGTCCAACAGAAAATAGTGAATGTATCTTATGTGGACAATGTATTAATGTTTGTCCAACTGGAGCATTAAGAGAACAACGTCATATTGACCAAGTATTTGAAGAAATTGATAATCCTAAAAAACATGTAATTATGCAAGTGGCACCGGCTGTTCGTGCAGCATTAGGTGAAGAATTTGGATTACCAATGGGTACAAATGTAACAGGTAAAATTGCGAATGCAGGACGAAAATTAGGATTTAACCGTGTATTTGATACGAATACAGCTGCTGATTTGACAATTATGGAAGAAGGAACAGAACTATTACATCGTGTGACAACAGGTGGTACATTGCCTATGATTACTTCATGTAGTCCAGGGTGGATTAAATATTGTGAACATTTCTATCCAGAGTTTATTCCTAACTTATCAAGTTGTAAGTCACCTCAAATGATGTTTGGAGCAATGCTGAAATCGTATTATGCACAAAAAGAAGGAATAGATCCTAAAGATATTGTTGTGGTATCGGTGATGCCTTGTGTTGCAAAGAAATATGAAGTGGCTCGTCCTGAATTTGAAGTAGATGGAAATCGTGATGTAGATTATGTTATTACTACACGTGAGTTTGCTGCAATGATTAAATTCTCAGGTATTAATTTTAACTTCTTACAAGATGAATCATTTGATGCACCTTTTGCACACGCTGATTCAGGTTCTGGAGTTATCTTTGGAGTAACTGGAGGAGTAATGGAAGCCGCTATTCGTACAGTTGCAGAAACATTAATTGGGCATGAATTAGATTCCGTTGATTTTAAACAAGCACGAGGAGAAAAAGGTAGTAAAGAAATTAGTGTAGTAGCTGGTGATGTAACTTTACAAGGGCTAGTGATTAGTGGAGTAGGGCAAGCAAAAGATGTCCTAGAAGCAATCAAAGCTAACGGGGGAGCTTCTAAATACCAATTTATTGAAATTATGGGATGTCCAGGTGGATGTATCATGGGTGGAGGACAACCAATCTATGATTCAGTAACACGTGAACATGTGAATGTATTTGAGAAAAGAGCACAAGTTTTATACAATGCAGATGTACATGCGCCGATTCGTAAATCGCATAATAACCCAGATGTAAAAGCGTTATATGATAATTTCTTAAAAGAACCAAATGGACATGTAGCACATAAGTATCTACATACTCACTATTCTCCTAAAGGAAGATTTGGAAATACTAAATAAAATATAAGTCGTAGAATACTACGACTTATTTAATAAAAAGGGAAGAACTATGAAAAAATTATTGAAAATTATGAGCATAATATGTTTATGTGTTACAGTTGTGGCATGTACTAAACAAGAAGAAAAATTAGAGACATTAAATATTTTAACTCCTTCAGGGGCACCTAGTTTAGCTTTTGTAGGTGTATATGATGAAGTGATGGAAAGCGGGAAAATTGATATTGTTGATGGACCAGATGTATTAGTAGCAGAACTATCAAAAAAAGATAGCACATATGACATTATTGTTGCACCTATTAATGTTGGAGCAAAATTAATTGAAACAGAGCAAACTGATTATCGAATTGCTGGTGTTGTTACATGGGGAAACTTATATATTGTAGGAGAAAAGGGAACGGATTTAAATACAGTTCCTGAAATTGCTCTATTTGGACAAAATACAGTTCCTCAATTTGTATTTGATGCAAGTAATCTCGGTATTGAAGGTGTACAAACATATTATAATTCAGCAACATTAGTGCAACAACAATTATTATCCTCAAAAGTAAAAGCAGGTTTATTAGCGGAACCTTTAGCAACTGCTACGATTGCAAAAGCAAAAGAAGCAAGTTTAGAATTAGAAATTTTAGCCGATTTACAAAGTGAATATGGTAGTGAAGGATATCCACAAGCAGCAGTTTTTGTAAAAAAAGGTAGCGATCATGAAGCGTTATTTGCGAAAATTGATGACTTTACAAATGAAGGGTATCCGGATATGGAAGAAAAATTAGAATCGATTGGAGCGGAAACATTGAAAATCCCAAGCGTTTCAATTACTATGAGTACTTTAGAAAGACAAAACGTTCGCTTTGTTTACGCACAAGATGCAAAAGAACAAATGGCAGATTTTTTAAAGCTATTTACGATTACATTTAATGATGATATGATGAATACATGAAACAAAAGATAGCAGGGTTTACATTTATATTTATACTATGGTATGGGTTATCACTTTTCATTCAAAGGGAAGTGATTTTACCCATGCCTTTTGATGTTTTTAAGCGTATGTTTGATTTAGTGGGGACCAGCGGATTTTACACTAACATAATACAAACTTGTATACGTGTATTGATTAGTTTTTTTGTATCGATGATACTTGGAATTACGATTGGAATGTTAGCAGGTTTATCTAAAAAAATATATCATTTTTTTATGCCTATCTTTATTTTTATCCAATCTATTCCACAAGTCGTATATATTTTACTCTTATTGATTTGGTTAAGAGGGGATGAAGCCATCATCATGATGATATTCATCATGGCATTTCCTATCTTTTATCATAATAGTGTCGTAGGTATTAGAACGATAGATCAAGATATGAAAGATTTAATTCAAATTCATAATCATCGTAAAATATACTTATTGTTTAAGATATATTTACCACTTATTCAAGCTCAACTAATAAGTGCTATTCAAACAAGTTTGCCGCTATGTTTTAAAGTAGGAATTATGGCAGAAGTCTTTGTGCAAACACAAGCAGGAATAGGAAGCGCAATTTATTATTATCGTACCAATATTGATATGATTTCAATTTTTGCTTGGGTGGGTTGGTTAATTATTATTATATTATGCTTTAACTATATTACCAATTTGATTTGTAGAAGAATAAATAAATAGGAGCCCTCAATGTGATGGCTCCTATTTATTAGATTGTAGTAAAAATACTTGAAATTGTGGTGGGGTAAATAGACGAAAATCTGAACCGGTAGTACCTAATCCATTTGAAATATAATAGGTACTATTTCCCTCTTTATATATCCCTTTTTCATAGGTAATAGCTCCTTCTATCTTTCCCAAACTACCTATAATAGGGATGGATACTTGTCCTCCTAAACTATGCCCTGCAATTGCTAAATCAACGCTATCTTCACCAAATAGTAATAGCCCATCAGGGGTGTGAGTAAATAATAAATTAAAGTTTTCAATACTAGTGTTAGTAAAAGCAGTTTCAATATTAGGAGTTGCATTAATTGTATTATCCAATCCAATTAATGTGATACTAGTAGAAGCATTGTTGTGTATTTTTAAGTTACGATTACTTATTAATTCAAATTCAGCATTATACATAATAGTATTGATTAATTCAGGGTTAGTTTGATCAATGTCGCCTAGCACATAAAATTTACCAAAGGGGGCATCTAATGCTAACAACTGTTGAGTCATAAAATTGATTTGTTCAGCACTAATTGTATCACTAGAGGGATTAGAAAATAAATCGCCACCAAACAATAGAATATCAACATCTTGTTCGTTGATTGTTTCAAACATGTTTGTTAATCGTTCTTCATCCATGTATTCTAAAAAATAAATATCAGAAAAATATCCGATTTTAACATCATTCATAGATTCAGGTATTTTACTTGATTGAATAGTATGTAAATCTACACTCAATGCTTTCGGAGCAAAATACAACCCATAAAAGATAAATACTGCACTCAATCCGAATATTATTAGTAACGCAAGCAATATGCGTAAAATTTTCATTTTCATATAATCACCTTTTCTAATACATTTTACCATAGAGGACATATGAAATAAATACATCAATTCATTGTTTTGTAAGGGAATGCTTCAAAAATATGATATAATGATTGATAGTATTGAAGAGAAGGAGTTACTTGTATGAAAGAAATAAGCTTAAAAATAAAGATACAAAGAATAGTATTAGTTGTTATATTGATGGCTATATCTTTTCTATGTTTTGATATCATGAATCAAAAATACGATCGTCTTGCTAGGTACGAATATGTTAATGATGAAAATCGCATTGTCATCGAGGAGAATTTAGATGATAGTGAAATTGACTTTTTAATTCAACAAAAAGTAAAACCAGAGCAATTTTTACCATATATCCATATAGAAGGATTCGATGTGAAAAACACACTATATTACGATGCATGTCAGACATATAGACCAACAGACTTGCAATATATAGTTGATTTTTCTAACCGATATCGAGAGGTAATTAAATATGCAGACTTTATTGATTATATTATTAATTATGATTATGTAACCATTGCTGAGTTTTATAATAATGCTTACACTTATGTAAGTAATGCAGTATTGATTCCTACTCCTAATACACTTAGAGATGTGATTAAAGAAGATGAAACTTTATATAAATATGTTCCAACTGACTTAGTAGCACTTACAAATGATGTTGTACCAAGCGTGAGCAATGAAACAAATCAAGCTATTTTAGTAAAACAAGATCTAATTGAACCATTAACTTTACTATTAGATGATATGGAAGAACACTTTAAACAAACAGATGGGGGGTTAATTGCTACACAAGGATATGTAAGTTATGATGCGCAAATTAAAATATATGAGCAAAAGTTGATTGAATATGGAGTTGACTCATTTCAACGTTATGATGATTTTCCTGGACAAAGCATTAATCAATTAGGATATACAATTACTTTTACAATTGCAGGAATTGAAGAAGACACGATTCTAGAAAATGAACAAGTAAAATGGTTGGCAGAAAATGCAGAAAAGTATGGATTCACATTACCATATGGAGAAAAGACAGGCGACGATAAAAATAAAGAAGTTAAGCCATTAACATTAACATATGTAGGAATACAAGAAAAACAAGATGAAATAAGTGACTAAGTAGCGAGAGCTACTTTTTTTTATAGGAATGTAAAAAGCCTATGCAAATAAATGTGTGAGGTGAACGATGAAAAAACTTATATTTATAATAATTGTCGCTGTTTTTTATTTTGCACAATATGATAGCGAAAATTTAGAAAATTATCGTAGTGAAGTAATTCATGTTGAAATTAAGGGTAGTGTCAATCGAAGTGGAACCTACACCCTTGCATATGGAGCAACAATGAAGGAATTAATTGATTTAGCACAAGGCTTTAGTAAACTTGCTGATACGTCGACGATTAATTTAAATCAAACTTTGAAAGACAAAGATGTGATTGTTGTAGCAGAAGTCACAGAAATTATAAAAGTGTCTATTAATAGTGCTACATTAGAAGAGTTATGCACATTAAATGGGGTAGGTCCAGCAATGGCCAAACGAATTATTGATTATCGTACAACACAAGGAAGTTTTCAAACACTTGAATCCATAATGAATGTAAAAGGCATTAAAGAAAAGATGTTTGAAAAGATTAAAGACCAGATATGTCTTTAAAAGATGAATATCTATTTTTAGCACTCTGTACGATAGGCTGTTTATTTTTGAATGGTATTTTACAGTGGATAAGCATATTTCTATGTGTAGCTATATTTTATAAGCGCAATCCAAACCAATGGTTTTTGTTTACTATTTGTTTATTAATTATGACGCAGTTTCCGCATATTCAACAAGAGCAAAAATCTTCGAATTTAGTGGAGGTTATAGCAATAAAAGAAAACTATATCATCGTAGAACACAAAGATTTTAAAGCTTTATTATATAATGTAGATGACGTTGTAATGAATGATATAATAGAGGTAGAAGGTGACTATGAAACCATTGTTTCAAATCAAAATTTTTCATTGTTTAATTTTGCAAGCTATATGAGCCAAAGAAATATTACGCAAAGTATGTATGTACAATCATTCACTGTTGTGAAACACTCTACCTCAATAAAAGGAAAAGTTTATTCATTTCTAAAGCAGCATTCGTTACATGAACTGTATTTAGCGTATTTTTATGGCATACAAAACGAAGATAACTTATTAAATAGCAGTGGATTCCATTTTGTATTACTGATTGGATGGATTGCTTTATTAGTGAAACAAAAACAAGCGCAGATTACCCTTATATTTTGTAGCGTTTATATTATATTATTTCCAGTTGAAGTATTTATTGTCCGTATGTTTGTATTTAGTTTAGTGTATTTGTGTTTACCTCATCATAAATATGATAAGTTAGGAATTAGTATTCTCATTTTATTATTATACCAACCTCATTATATTTATGAGATAGGATTTATTTTACCTGTTTTATTTCGATTGGCTTTTATCTTTAATATTCATAAAGTGAATAAAATTATATTATCTTTTTTAATTGTAGTTGGCATACAATTATTTTATTTTAATGAAGCCAATCTGGTTGTTGTATTGTTATTTCCTTTGTTCAGAATATTGAATGGGCTTGTCTTTGTATGCATTGTAATAAGTTTAATCATTCCTGTATTACAAGCACCTATTTTATTTTTATACAATAGCATAACATATATTGAACAAATGAATTTACCGTATACAATTATTTGGGGACATATGCATATCTTAACCGTATTTGCTTATACTTATTTTATTGTACAATATTTAAGTTCGAAACAAAATAAGTATGCAATGGGTATTTTTTTGGTATTATTGTATCAAGCGCATTTAAAGGTGTTAACGCCTTATGGGGAAGTAAGCGTGTTAGATGTGGGGCAAGGAGATTGTATTTTAATACGTGAACCCTTTAATGGGGAAGTTATGTTAATTGATACGGGAGGAAATAAAAATTATGATATCGCTGCTAAGATAGTTTTGCCAGTATTAAAGAGTAAAGGTATTACACATATTGATAAAGTGCTCATCACGCATGATGATTATGACCATAGTGGTGCATTAACCTCCTTACAAAGTTTAATTTCAATTGAGGAAGTCATTAGCACAGCACAAACCATTACTTTGCAACAGCTCAAGTTTGATGCCTATCAATATGAGCAGGCATCCGATACTAATGAACAATCTATTATGTTATATGCAAAAATTAATAAACTTGATTATTTATTTTGTGGAGATGCTTCAGCAAAAGTGGAGGAAGATTTCATTAAACAGTACAATAATTTAACGATTGATGTGTTAAAGTTAGGGCATCATGGTAGTCAAACAAGTTCAAGTGAAATTTTTATACAAGCATTAAGACCAAGGTATGCATTTAATTCTTCTGGTAAAAATAATACATACAATCATCCTCACATTAGTGTGGTGAATCGATTGGAAGAATATAATGTGAAATGGTATGATACGCAAAGTCATGGAAATTTATCCGTTATTTATACGCCTTTTTTTAATTTATTTCACACGGGTAATCAAACATTTGGTATAATGGGGTGGGTGATTTTATGATATATGTACTATATGGTTTAGAAAACTATTTAATAACAAAACAAAGACAAACAATCATACATGGGTTTGTACAAGACTTGGATATGAATGTAACTTATTTTGATGCGCAAAAGCAAAGCATGGTGGAAATTATTAATGACGCGCAAACGACACCTTTTTTTGCTGATTACAAATGTGTTGTTGTACAAAATTGTAAGTTTTTAAGCGGCGCAAGTAGTGCAGGAGTACAAATTGATGTGTTGGAACGATACCTAGTTAATGAAAATCCTACTACTATTCTTATATTAGAACTAATTCATGATAAATTAGATGCAAGAAAAACAATTGTGAAAAAATTAAAGAAACAAGTACAAGTCATGGAATTCAATACTTTAAGTGATGTAGAACGGAAACGATTTATTCATGAAGAAATTAGAAAAAGACAATTACAATTAGATGCTTCTGCTCTACAAGAATGTTATTATCGTTTAAATGGTTCGCTTGCACAAACCATACAAGAGTTAGATAAATTAGCTACTTATAATCAAATTTTAAGCAAGCAAGATATTGAATCTTTAGTCAGAAGACCTTTAGAAGATAATGTGTTTGATTTATTTAATGCGTTAATTGATCAAAAATTCACACAGGTGTATCAATTATGGAAAGATTTTGATAGTCAAAATCAAGAAGTGATAGCATTAATTGCTTTGTTAGCTAATCAGTACCGTTTCTTAAAACAAGTTAAAGTACTACAACATGAAAGATATTCGAAACAAGAAATAATAAAATTATTAGGAGCGCATCCATTTCGTGTAGAAAAGACTATGGCAATGTGCCACAAGATAAAATTAAAAGAACTGAATTTAATTTTGTTTGATTTAGCTCAGTTAGATCAGCAAATTAAAATGGGAAAGATAGATAAGAAGTTAGGATTTGAATTATTCCTAATTGCGAAAGGAAATTTATGAAGTCATTAAAAGAATTATATAAGGCAGGCCCTGGACCATCGAGTTCGCACACTTTAGGGCCACAACGTGCAGCTAGTTTATTTATGCAGGATTTACAAGATGTTGAATATTATGAAGCACACTTGTATGGTTCTTTATCCTTAACAGGTAAAGGGCATTTAACGGACTATATTATTGAAAAAACATTTGCTCCTACTACGACACGTGTAATCTTTCAACAAGAAGCACTTAATCATCCCAATACCATGATTTTACGTGCTTTTAAACAAGAACGTTGTGTAAAAGAGTGGACCGTATATAGTATAGGTGGAGGAGCTATTGAAATTGAAGGACAAACAATTGAAGGAGCCAGTGGAGAGGAAGTGTACCAACAAAAAAACTTTGAAGAAATCAAAGACCACTGTGCAAAAAACAGACTATCTTTACTACAATATATTGAACAACACGAAGACATTGATACGTACATGCACGATATTTTTGATCAGATGATTCATACGGTAGAAGAAGGGTTAATTGCTACTGAAGTATTACCAGGACGATTACAATTACAAAGAAGTGCAAAACGTTTATATGAAATTGCCAATAAAATGGATCAAGAAGAACGTAGTAAAATGTTAGTGTCATCATACGCCTATGCAGCAGCAGAACAAAATGCGAGTGGAGGGATTACAGTCACAGCACCAACTTTAGGAGCTAGTGGAGTATTACCGGCACTGATGTATTACTATTACATAAATAAAGGAATCCCTAAACAAAAGTTAGTCGATTCCTTAAAAATAGGAGGATTATTTGGTAATATTATTAAACAAAATGCCACAATATCTGGTGCAAAAGGTGGTTGTCAAGCTGAGATAGGAGCAGCTTGTAGTATGGGGAGTGCGGCAGTCTCATTTATCAATGATTTACCACTAGAAGCTATTGAATATAGTGCAGAAATGGGAATGGAACATCATTTAGGATTAACTTGTGATCCGGTTGGTGGATATGTCATGATTCCTTGTATTGAAAGAAATGCCGTTGCTGCCTTACGTAGCATTGATTGTGCGTTTTTATCAAAACATCTAAGTGGGATAAAAGAGAATCGTGTCACATTTGATATGGTTGTCAATACAATGAATTATACAGGCAAAAAAATTGCAGTCGAATTAAAAGAAACCTCATTAGGCGGGTTAGCAAGTGTTGTGCCATTGAAAAAGTAGATATAAAAAAAGTAGACAGGAGTGTCTACTTTTAATATGTATAAACTAAGCGATTTCGTTAATTGCTTTAGCTAAACGTGCTTTTTGTCTACTAGCGTAATTTTTGTGGTAAACTTTGTTTACAACAGCTTTATCTAATTTAGAGTTAGCAACTGCTAATGCAGCAACAGCAGCATCTTTATCAGCAGCTTCGATAGCAGCAACAACTGCTTTAATTGCTGTTCTAAGGTTTGATTTTTGTGAAGATACAGCTAAGTTTCTTTTGTTGTTTGTAATTACACGTTTCTTTTGTGATTTAATGTTAGGCATTCCTACACCTCCTAATTTATGTGCTTTAAAATTATAGCAAACCTTTTAAAAAAAAGCAATAAAACGTTTAAAAAATAAGAAAGGAATTGTAATCCAATCAATACAGTATAGGGAATACATGGGAACCTTCAATTTTTATCGTCTATTTATCGTTCGATAAACATAAATTATCTTTTGCTTTTTTTATTATTTTCGCTATAATTAGTATAGTTTGAAAAGGAGTGAATAATATGCGTATTGTTTTTATGGGAACCCCTATTTTTGCGACTGCAATTTTAAAACAATTAATAGAAGATCAATATGAAATTGTTGGAGTCATCTCACAACCAGATAAAAAAGTAGGTAGAAAACAAGTAGTTACTTTTACTCCTGTAAAAGAATTAGCACTACAACATAATATCGAAGTATATCAACCAACGTCAATTAAAGAAGGATTAACAAAAATTGAAACATGGTGTCCAGATTTAATTGTAACTTGTGCATACGGGCAATTAATTCCAGAGTACATTTTAAATTATCCGACTTTTGGAAGTTTAAATGTACATGCTTCACTATTACCGAAGTTAAGAGGGGGAGCACCTATTCATAAAGCATTAATAGATGGATATGAGAAAACAGGTGTTTCAATTATGCGAATGGTAAAAAGAATGGACGCGGGTGCCTATATGTTACAAGAGCAAGTAGAAATCACGTTAGAAGATACACAGCCAAGTTTACATGACAAATTACAAGTGTGTGGTGCCAATGCTATTGCAAAAGCGATTCCTTTATTAGTGGATGGAAAAGCTACATTTATTGAACAAGATGAAAGTCAAGTAACATATGCTTATAATATAAGTAAAGAAGAAGAATTAATTGATCCTAACCAAAGTATGAAGCAAGTGTATAATCACATTCGTGGATTAATTGGTTGGCCAGTTGCCTATTATGTCGTAAATGAGAAAAAAATTAAGTTTCACGAGATACAGTATACTGAACAAATTTGCCATTATTCAGCAGGTAGTTTATATGTTGAAAATAAAAAATTGTATTTAGCATGTAGTGATGGTTGTATTGAAATAAAACAACTGCAATTAGAAGGTAAAAGTAAGTGTTTGGCTATTGATTTTATCAATGGAGCAGGGCGCCAGTTTATTCAATTAGAAAAGAGGTAAATAATGAATCAAAAAAATATTAGAAATTTTTCTATTATCGCTCATATTGATCATGGGAAGTCAACCCTTGCAGATCGCATTTTAGAGTTAACTGATACAGTTCAACAACGAGAGATGAAGGCACAATTGCTTGACTCAATGGATTTAGAAAGAGAAAGAGGGATTACTATTAAACTAAACGCAGTACAATTAAAATATACTGCATTAGATGGAGAAGATTATATCTTTCATTTAATTGACACACCAGGTCATGTCGATTTCACATATGAGGTATCTCGTTCTTTAGCCGCTTGTGAAGGGGCTGTTTTAGTTGTAGATGCTGCACAGGGAATTGAAGCACAAACATTAGCTAATGTATATTTAGCATTAGATAATGAATTAGAAATTTTACCAGTTATTAATAAAATTGATTTACCAAGTGCCCAACCAGATGTAGTCAAAAAAGAAATAGAAGAAGTAATCGGTTTAGATGCTTCTTATGCTCCTTTAATTAGTGCAAAGAGTGGGTTAAATATTCGGGATGTATTAGAAGCTGTTGTCAAGTATGTACCGGCTCCGCTAGGAGATGTAAATGCTCCTTTACAAGCTTTGGTATTTGATTCTTTATACGATTCTTATCGAGGAATCATTGCTTTTGTAAGTATTAAACAAGGGCAAGTTAAAGTAGGAGATACCATTCGATTTATGGCTACCGGTGCAGAATATGAGGTACTCGAACTGGGAATTAGAAATCCTAAAGAAGTAAAAAAAGATAAATTAGTTTGTGGTGAAGTGGGTTGGATTAGTGCAGCGATAAAATCCATTCATGATGTGAGTGTAGGTGATACTATTACTTTAAAAAACAAACCAGCAAATACTCCTTTATTAGGATATCGTGAAATGAATTCAATGGTTTACTGTGGATTATACCCCATTGATAATGGAAAATATAATGACTTAAGAGAAGCGCTTGAAAAATTACAATTAAATGATGCAAGTTTAAATTTTGAACCTGAAACATCACAAGCTTTAGGTTTTGGATTCCGCTGTGGGTTTTTAGGATTACTACATATGGATGTCATTCAAGAACGTATTGAAAGAGAATACAATATTGATTTGATTGCTACTTCGCCTTCTGTTATTTACGATGTCTATTTAACTGATGGAAATATGCTACGAGTTGATAACCCAGCGATGTTACCAGATGTACAAAAAATTGACCGAATTGAAGAGCCGTATGTAAAAGCTAGTATTATGGTCCCTAATGATTATGTGGGGCCTATTATGGAATTGTGTCAAAAGAAACGTGGTATTTATAAAGATATGGTATACATTGATGCCACTCGTATGAACTTAATTTATGAATTACCATTAGGTGAAATTGTGTTTGATTTCTTTGATCGTCTAAAATCAAGTTCAAAAGGATATGCTTCTTTTGATTATGAACTAATCGGCTATCAGATGAGTAAACTAGTGAAGATGGATATCTTATTAAATGGAGAAATAGTGGATGCATTAAGCATTATTGTACATCGCGACTTTGCTTACTCACGAGGTAATGCTATGACTACAAAATTAAAAGGCTTAATTCCTAAACATCAATTTGAAATACCCATTCAAGCGGCTATTGGTGGTAAGATAATTGCTAGAACAACAATTAAAGCAGTTCGTAAAAATGTATTAGCGAAATGTTACGGTGGAGATATTTCACGTAAGAAAAAATTACTAGAAAAGCAAAAAGAAGGTAAAAAGCGTATGAAGTCAGTAGGAAGTGTGGAAGTTCCGCAAGAAGCGTTCATGGCTGTTTTATCAATGGACGAAGAATAGTGAAATAGCTACCTGATAACAGGTTAGCTATTTTTTTGTTTTTTACTTGCTATTTATATTTTAAGTGGTACACTCATAAGGTATTAAGGTGATACAAGCGTTAGAAAAAATAGGAATTTTCTAATAAGAAATAAATGGTATTAGGTTCTTGAGTCATTCAAGACCATTTATTGTGCTTAGTCAAGAGAGGAATGACTGTTTATGAAAGGGTTATATGTACATATTCCATTTTGTACTTCAATATGCTTTTATTGTGATTTTAAAAGAAGTATATACCAAAGTGAAATAGTAGATCAATACTTAATTCAATTAGAAGAAGACATAAAAAAAATTGCACCTACAGACATAGATACTGTTTATATTGGTGGCGGAACACCCAGTGCATTGAATATTGAACAATTAAAACATTTATTAGACATATTAAGACCGTATCTTGATCAGGCAAAAGAGGTCAGTATTGAGTCAAATTTAGAATCGCTGACAGATGAAAAAATTACATTGTTTGAACAGGCAAATGTCAATCGAATTTCATTAGGAGTGCAATCTCTAAATAATTCATTATTAAAAGAAATGAATCGCAAACATACGAAAGAAGATGTATTAAAAACACTTCAAATGATTGAGGAACATGGAATTCATAATATTTCAGTAGATATGATTTATGGATTCCAAAATCAAAGTTTAGAAATCTTTTTAAAAGACTTAAATGAACTTTGCACATACCCTCAAATTAGCCATATTTCTATGTATTCACTAACAATTGAAGAGAACTCGGTATTTCACAAAATGGGAGTTCAATTAATAGATAATGAATTAGAAGCACTAATGTATCATAAAGGCATTGAAGTGCTGGAAGCAAATGGATTTAAGCGATATGAAATTGCTAATTTTGCGAAAACCAATAAGCAATCTTTACACAATTTACACTATTGGCATTATGATGATTTTTATGGTGTGGGATTAGGTGCAAGTGGTAAAGAAGATATGGTTCGTTATACCATAGAAGGGACCATGAATGAATATATCACACAAAATAAAATACGGGTGGAAGAACAATTAGATGTACATGATCAAATGTTTGAAGAGATTATGATGAGTTTAAGGTTAGTAGAAGGTTTAGATATCAATCGATTTAATCGTCGATATGATGTGGATTTTATGAAAATGTTTGAACAAGAACTACAACAATTAATGAAACAAAATCATATAGAAATAACGAATCATCACTGTGTTGTCAAGCCATCAGCTATGATTCAATTACATGAAATATTACTTGTATTTTTAGGAGAGCAATCATGAAAGAAAAATGTATAGAAAGAAAAATTATCTATGATGGGAAAATTATACGCGTAGAAAAGGATAAAGTACAATTAGAAAATGGCCACAAAAGTGTTAGAGAAGTAGTGTTCAATGCAGGTGGTATTTGTGTATTAGCAAAAACAAAGGAAAATAAATATATACTTGTGAAACAATTTCGCTATCCTTCTAAAGAAACTTTATATGAACTAGCAGGTGGTAAAGTTGATGAAAATGAAACTTTACTGCAAGCTGCACAAAGGGAATTGAGAGAAGAAACGGGGTATGTGAGTGAAAACATTCAATATTTAGGATATTTTTACCCAACTGTTGCATACTCTAGTGAAGTTATTCATATGGCACTAATGCTTGATTGTGTATATGAAAAACAATGTTTGGATGAAGGAGAACATGTAGAAGTTGTTTTACTGGAAGAACAAGAAATCATGGGTATGATTATGAATCAAGAAATTAAAGATGGAAAAACAATTGTTGCATTTTTAAAGTATAAAAATAGTGAAATGAAATAGACATAAAAAATAGAAAGCGAAAGCTTTCTATTTTTTATAGTACTGAATTAAAGCTTGCG
>CAYJGK010000018.1:0-35986 GCA_964370065.1 uncultured Erysipelotrichaceae bacterium | reverse complement strand
CATCACTACTTCTTATTGTCAATTACTTTTTTTCTTTTCTTTGACTTTTTTTCGCAATCATAAAAAAAGACTAAATTCACAATGAATTTAGTCTTTTTTTTACTCTGCTTCTTCGATTGACAATCCTGATTCTTCAATCATTTCATCTAAGTCTTCGAATTTTTCTTCTTGCGGGACAAAACTCATTAAAAGGTCTTCATCCTCATCTTTTTTGTTTGCTGCATCACGCTTAGCACGCAATTCATCTGCTAATTCTAACACCTCAGTTGTCGTTCTTCGAGTTACATCTAAACCAGTTCCTGCTGGAATTAGTTTTCCGATAATAACATTTTCTTTTAGTCCAACTAAGCGGTCTTCTTTACCTTTAATTGCAGCTTCCGTTAATACTTTTGTAGTTTCCTGGAAACTTGCTGCAGATAACCAAGAGTCCGTCTCAACAGATGCTTTCGTAATTCCTAACAGCACCGGTGAGAATGTAGCAGGCTTCCCACCTGTTAATAGAGCTTGTCTATTAATTTTTGTAATTTCAGTCAATGAAATTTGAACCCCTGCATTTAATCCAGTGTCATTTCCTTCCAATACGATTACTTTACGCATCATTTGACGAACCATTACTTCAACGTGTTTATCTGAAATATCAATACCTTGAGAGGCATATACTTTTTTCACTTCTTTTAAAATATATTTTTGAACTTCGCGAACACCTGCGACCTCTAGTAATTCTTTAGGTGCAACTGTTCCTTCTGTAATTTTATCTCCTGCAGTTAGTGTAGAACCTACATCTAACCAAGATCGAATAATTTGAGTTGGTCCAATTTTATGGGCAATGCTTTCAGTTTCGTTTGTTAAAATTACTTCCGTTCCGTTCACACCTTCTAATTTCGTTATTTCAGTAATTGTTCCTGAGATTTTGGCTAGAACACTTGAACCTTTTGGTGTACGAGCCTCAAACAACTCCTCAACACGAGGTAACCCTTGAGTAATATCTCCTCCACCTGCAGTGGCAACTCCACCTGTATGAAATGTACGCATCGTTAACTGCGTTCCTGGCTCTCCAATTGATTGAGCTGCCATAATACCAACTGATTCACCTTGTTCAACAATTTTACCAGTTGCCATGTTACGACCATAACATTTTTTACACACACCTTGGGTAGATTTACATGTAAATGCACTTCTAATGTACATTCCACTGACCCCAGCATCCACAATTACTTGTGCTGTTTCATCATTCATGTATACATCAGAATCAATAATCAGTTCTCCTGTTTCTGGATGGATAACTGGTTGTTTACTATAACGACCAACTAAACGATCAAATAACTTTTCAATTACTAAATCTTGCTTACGATCAATAATAGCTTCTACCCAATAACCTTTATCTGTACCACAATCATCTTCACGAATTACAACATCTTGTGCTACGTCTACTAAACGACGAGTTAAGTATCCTGATTCTGCAGTTTTTAAGGCTGTATCTGTTAATCCTTTACGCACACCATGTGTGGAAATAAAGAATTCCGATACATTTAACCCCTCACGGAAACATGAATAGATTGGAACCTCCATAACCGAAGGTTGGTATCCTTTAGCAGATTTTGATTGTGATGGTTTCGCCATCAACCCACGCATACCTGCTAACTGTGTAAAGTTCGAGTCATTCCCACGAGCTCCAGAAGTCGCCATCATGTTAATTGGGTTTTTACGTGCAATTGCATTTTTAAACTCAACAAGAATATCTTTTTTTACATCATCCCAAAGTCTATTTAAGTGACGTTCCCACTCAGCCATAGTTAACTTCCCTTTATTACGAAGTTTCATTAATTCTAACGCTTTAATTTTACCTGCATCTACATATTGTTTTTTGTTTGGTGCAACTTCAATATCAGCTAATGAAACGGTAATACCAGCAACTGTTGAATATCTAAATCCGTTATTTTTAATTTCATCTAGAATTTCACTAGTTTCTTCTGTACTATAACGTTTAAAGACTTCCCCAATCACTAATCCTAAATCTTTCTTCTTCATTGCAGGAATAATTTCCATTTTTGAAATTTCTGCCTTAATATCGCTTCCCATTCTTAAGAAATATTTATCTGGTGTTGCAACAAAGTTTGCTTCACTAATCTCATTAATGTATGGGAAATCACTTGGGAAAATATTATTGAAAATAATTTTCCCTACTGTTGTAACCAGGTAACTGTTGTTTTGTTCTTCAGTAAATCCTGTTTTTCTTAAAGTTTTAGCTAATAGAGCAACTCTTGTGTGCAAGTGCACTTCTTTAGTTTCATAAGCCATTAATACTTCATTCACATTTCTGTAAACATGTCCTTCATGATCCCCGTAATTACGCCATAAGTTAGCTTCTTCGAAACAATCGACCGCCTCATAACGTTCGGCTTCTTCATAAAATTCTTGCTTTGATTCTTCCATTGTTAAGTAGTAGTTACCCATAACCATATCCTGTCCAGGTGTAACAATCGGCTTACCATCTTTAGGACCAAGAATATTTTTACTTCCTAACATCATAATTAATGCTTCCGCTCTTGCTTCCACACTTAATGGTACATGGACAGCCATTTGATCTCCATCGAAATCGGCATTGAACGCTGTACACACTAATGGGTGAAGACGGATTGCACGCCCTTCTACTAACTTAGGTTTAAATGCTTGAATTCCTAAACGGTGCAGTGTCGGTGCACGGTTTAATAAAACTGGATGTCCTTCAATTACATCTTCAACGATATCCCATACACGCGGGTCTAATTTATCAATTAAACGTTCAGCAGTTTTGGAATTGCTCGCAATTTCACGGTTTACAATTTCATTCATTACATAAGGTTTGAATAATTGAATTGCCATTTCTCTTGGAATTCCACATTGATACATCTTTAAATCTGGTCCTACCGCAATAACTGAACGTCCAGAAAAGTCAACACGTTTTCCAAGTAGGTTTTGACGGAAACGTCCTTGCTTACCTTTTAATGAATGCGATAAAGACTTCAATGCTCTTCCACCAGCTCCAGTAATTGGTTTACTTCTACGTCCATTGTCAATTAAAGCATCTACTGCTTCTTGTAACATACGTTTTTCATTCTGAACAATAATTGCAGGTGTTCCTAATTCTAATAATTTTTTCAAACGGTTATTACGCGTAATCACACGACGGTATAAATCGTTTAAATCACTTGTTGCAAATCGTCCACCATCTAATTGAAGCATTGGTCTTAAATCCGGTGGAATAACTGGTAAAACAGATAAAATCATCCATTCTGGTTTGTTATCAGAATTCCTGAATGCTTGCACAGTATCTAAACGTTTGATTAATTTCTTACGTTTTTCTCCTTGTGCTGTTTCTAATTGAGTTTGAATTTCTTTAAATTCTGTTTCTAACTTGCAATCCTCTAATAATGTTTGTACCGCCTCTGCACCTGATTTTGCAACAAATGAGTTAGGCCCATATAACGCAACATTTTCTCTATATTCTTTTTCCGATAATACTTTTTTATATTCTAGTTTCGTATCTTTTGGATCCGTAACAATCCAAGACACGAAATACACAACTTCTTCTAATTGTTTAGGTGTTACATCTAATAACAGACCTACACGTGAAGGAATTCCACGTAAATACCAAATATGTGCTACTGGGGCTGCTAATTCAATATGTCCCATACGCTCACGACGTACACTTGATTTAGTAATTTCTACACCACAACGGTCACATTTGATCCCTTTGTAACGTACTTTTTTATACTTTCCACAGTAACATTCCCAATCCTTGCTTGGTCCGAAAATTTTCTCACAAAATAACCCGTCGCGTTCTGGTTTTTGAGAACGGTAGTTTATCGTTTCCGGTTTTGTCACTTCCCCAAAAGACCAATCAAGAATTCTTTTAGGTGAAGCTAAGTTTATTTGGATTGAGGCAAAATTGTTAACACTCATTATTTTTACCTCCCATTAGTCTAATGCACTTAATAGTGCATCCATGTCTTTTAAATCATCATTTGCATCGAATTCATCGATACTTTCTTCTTCCACAACATCTTTTAGTTCTTCTTTTAAATCTTCAAGCGCTTGCTCGTCAATATTAGGAGCATGTAATTCCATTGTTGGGGTAATTTCTTCAATTTCTTTTTCTAAAGAAACTTGGTTTCCTTCTTCATCTAACATTTTCACATCAATCGCTAACGCTTGCAATTCGTGAACTAACACTCTAAATGATTCTGGAATTCCTGCATCTGGAATATCTTTTCCTTTAATAATTGATTCATACGTTCCTTGACGACCTTGGATGTCATCCGATTTAATTGTTAAGATTTCTTGTAATGTATGAGCTGCTCCATATGCTTCCAGCGCCCAAACTTCCATTTCTCCAAATCTTTGTCCACCATTTTGAGCTTTCCCCCCTAATGGTTGTTGCGTTACTAATGAATAAGGTCCTGTTGCACGAGCATGTAATTTATCGTCAACCATGTGAGCTAACTTAATCATGTACATTACTCCTACTGAGATTCTTTCATCAAATGCTTCCCCGGTTCTTCCATCATAAAGAACTGTTTTACCATCTTGAGTCATCCCTGCTTCAGTCATAATATCATCTAATTCCTCATTGCTAATTCCATCAAATACTGGAGTAGCGAATTTCACACCTAATTTTTTAGCTGCGAATCCTAAATGAATTTCTAATACTTGTCCAATATTCATACGAGATGGCACCCCGAATGGATTTAACATAATATCTACAGAAGTTCCATCTGGCATATAAGGCATATCTTCAATTGGTAATATTTTAGAAATTACCCCTTTGTTTCCATGACGTCCTGCCATTTTATCTCCTTCAGAGATTTTACGTTTTTGAACAATAAATACTTTTACTTTTTCATTTACACCTGGTGGTAAGTCATGTCCTTCGCTACGTTTAAATACACGTACACTGTGCACAATTCCACTTCCTCCATGAGGCACTTTTAATGAGTTATCTCTAACTTCACGTGATTTTTCTCCAAAAATTGCTAACAATAGTTTTTCTTCTGGTGAAATTTCGCTTTGCCCTTTAGGTGTTACTTTACCTACTAGAATATCCCCTTCTTTTACTTCTGCTCCAACCATAACGATTCCGCGAGCGTCCAAGTTACGACAAGCAGCTTCACTAACGTTAGGAATATCTCTTGTTATTTCTTCTGGTCCTAGTTTGGTATCACGACAGTCAATATCGTAATCTTCAATGTGAATCGATGTATATACATCATCACGAACTAAACGTTCAGACATAATAATAGCATCCTCGTAGTTATATCCATACCAAGTCATATATGCAATTACAGCATTTTGCCCTAAAGCAAGTTCACCATTTTGCATAGAAGGCCCATCTACAATGACATCGCCTTTTTCAATTTTTTCACCTTTCGAAACAATTGGTGTTTGATTGATACTTGTTCCTGCATTTGAGCATTCGAATTTTCTTAATTTATATTCACGTTGTCCGTTTTCTTCACTTACCACAACACGTGTTGAATCTACATATTCAACAACTCCATCTGCTTTGGCAACAACGCTTGAACCTGAGTCTCTTGCGATTACATGCTCAATACCTGTTCCAACAAATGGCGATTGAGGTTTGATTAAAGGCACTGCCTGACGCTGCATGTTGGCACCCATTAAAGCACGAGACGCGTCATCATTTTCTAAGAATGGAATACAAGCTGTTGCAACCGATACAATCTGTTTTGGACTAACATCGGCTAACTCAACGTTTTCGCGTTTCGCTAAAACCGTTTCTCCATTCGCACGTACTACGACTTGCTCATTTACTAAACGGCCACCAACAACCTCATTTGCTTGTGCAATTACGTAATCTGCTTCCTCATCAGCCGATAAATATATCGCTTCCTCAGAAACGGTTCCATCCGCATTAACTAGTCGATATGGCGTTTGGATAAATCCATACTCATTAATTTTCCCATATGACGTTAGGTTCGAGATTAATCCAATATTTGGACCCTCCGGTGTTTCAATGGGACAGATACGTCCATAGTGACTATAGTGAACATCACGCACTTCAAATCCTGCGCGATCACGTGTTAATCCTCCAGGACCTAACGCACTAATACGGCGTTTATTTGTTAATTCTGCTAATGGATTTTGTTGATCCATGAACTGTGATAATTGAGAACTTGAGAAGAACTCTTTAATTGATGCTGTTAAAGGTCGTATGTTTGTTAATTTTTTAGGTGTTAACGTTTCAATTTCAGCAATTGACATTCTTTCTTTAACCACTCTTTCCATACGAGATAAACCGATACGGAATTGGTTTTGAATTAATTCTCCTACTGAACGGATTCTACGGTTCCCTAACATATCAATATCATCTGTATCTCCAGCACCTTCAATTACATTTAATGTGTAAGAGAATAATGCATACATATCCGATACAGTAATTGTTAATTTCTTAGCGAATGGGTCATTCCCTACTAATTTAACAACACTTCCATCTTCCATAGTGGCACTAACTTCTTGCACAGCTGCCCCAATTAAGTATGCATTTACTGTGTCTCCATTCTCTACCATAGCTTTAATTTCATTTAATTTTGAAGTCGCTAAAGGAGCGTTCTTATCTACACACACGAAATCATGTGTGTATTTTTCTCCCTCTGCATCAACTATATCGTTCCCATTCGCATCACAAAGGCGTCCTAACGAATATAAACGTTGTCCATAGTTCATAATAGCATGGAAATTTTGCGTGTTTAAGGCAACTTCTTTCGCTACTACACCACCATAAACATTAACTTCTTCAATTTCTTTTGTTAGTAATGCCACATCTTGTTCTGTTAATACAGAATCAGCAAACAATGTTTTAGAATCTAATTCCACATCGTCCACTAAGATACGTCCTACTAACCCTAAATTATATGAAGTAGGAATACTCACTACATCCTTATGGTGGAATAAAGTATTGTATGGGAAGGCACTTACATGCATACCTTTGCTCATTTGTATGCGTAAATCATTTCTAATTTCACGGTCAACATAGGTACCAGCTGTGTATAAAACATCTCCATTGCAATCCAAAATATCATGTGCTAAATGCTTTTTGCTCATACGATCAACAACGAATAATTTTTTTCCTAATTTGTAACGTCCAGCTTTTGTTAAATCGTAACGTTTCGAATCAAAGAATTTTGCATTCATTAAAGTAATTGAACCATCAATTGTTGGAATCTCATCGCTTCTTTGATTTTCATAAATATTTAATAAAGCTTCTTGTGTCGTATGCACTTTATCTTGAATTAACGTATTCTCAATTTCATCGTATTTTCCAAAGTAAGAACCATATAACGTTAAATATAATTCTAAGAATTCTTTATCATCTGTATCATGAACAACTTCTTCATCTACTTCTCTACCTAAGGCAGTTAAGAATTTACGCATTTGTGTAGCATCAAAAGAGTCATCAGTTCTATCTAAATCGACAGACATTCCGATGGCTTTAAATAATATTGTTGATAAAATTTTACGTTTTCTATCGATTGACATGCTTAAAATACGTCCTGTAGCTTGTTTTTTCATCTCTGTTAAGAATTCCAACCAAGTTCCTCTACTAGGAATTAATTCTGAAGCGAATGTTTCTCTTCCTGTTTTTTCTTCAAAACCAGTAGAAAAATACGATCCAGGAGAACGCACGATTTGCGAAACAATAACACGTTCAGCTCCGTTAACAATAAATGTTCCACTTTCCGTCATCAATGGGAAGTCTCCTAAGAATACCTCCTCTTGTTTTGTAATCAACTCTCCAGTCGTGTTATCTTCAATTTCCAATTCCATAATTGCTTTTAACGGTGCAGTATAGTTAATTTCACGATATTGTGATTCTACTGCATTAAATTTAGGTTCTTCAAATTCGTAATTTAAGAAGTTTAACTTAATATTTCCCGCATAGTTTTGAATTGGATAAATTTCATCAAAAACCTCTCTAATTCCTTCTCTTTGAAACCACTCATAAGAGTTCGTTTGAATCTCAACTAAATTCGGTAAATCTAACTGTCCACTAACCTTTGAATAATCTCTTCTTGTTGCTTTTTTTCCTTCAGCAACAATCTTAAAACTGTCTTTTTTCGCCATCAGTGCCATCCTTTCTTTTTTGTAAATAACAACACAAAAGGGTAAAATTACCCATTTTATTTATTGTATTATTATGCAATTTTATATACTATCAACAAACTGTCAATATGTCAATCTTTTTTTGCATTTAATATATAAAATCCTTTATCCTTGTACACTATTTCACAGTTTCCAAAAATGCCTTTAATATGCTTTTTTGCACTGTTAGCACCATGCGATTTTCGTATAACAACCCATAGACTTCCGCCTTCACACAAATGATCTTTCGCTTTTTCAAACATTTCATAAATAACTCTCTTACCTGCTCGAATCGGGGGATTCGTAATAATATCCCCAAAATCAACATCTTGTACTTGTTCATAAATATTGGATTCATAAATGGAAACATCGACATTATTTAGTTTCGCATTTTCTTTCGCTAATTCCAACGCACGCGGTGCAACATCTACCATTTGAAACTGACTATCCTCAAATATTTTTTTTAAAATGATTCCAATCGTTCCATACCCACAACCTAAATCTAAAATCTTATTTGAAAGTTTTTGCTTACTTACGTAGTCTAGTAAAACTTGACTACCAATATCAATCCCTTCTTTTGAAAAGACGCCATTGTCTAAAATAAAAGTATAAGTAAAACACCAAAACCGGAAAGAGATTTCTTTCCGGTTACTTTTCAAATGTCGATTATCCTCAAAATAATGATTCATCATTCCACATCCTTTTTAGTGAGAAAAAGCATATGCTTTTTCATTTGTTTATTGTTTTAAATAACTAATTATTTAACTTCAACAACTGCTCCAGCAGCCATTAATTTTTCTTTGATTTCTTCTGCTTCAGCAACTGGTACATTTTCTTTAATTACAGCAGGTGTAGCTTCAACTTTTTGTTTAGCTTCTAATAATCCTAATCCTGTAATTTCTCTTACCGCTTTAATAACTTGAACTTTTGTAGCCCCGATATCAGTTAATGTAACAGTAACTTCAGTTGGTGCAGCAGCAGTTTCTTCAGTAGCAGCAGCAGCAGCTACAGGTGCAGCAGCAGTTACTCCAAATTTTTCTTCGATTGCGCTTACTAAATCGTTTAATTCTAAAATTGTAGCTTCTTCGATAAAAGCTAAAATATCTTCATGTGTTAATTTTGCCATTTTAAATTTCCTCCTAAATTAATATTTAAATTATGCATTTTCTTCTTTTGCTTCTGCAACTGCTTTAATTGCACAAGCAAATTTGATAACTGGTGACTGTAAACATCCTAAGAACATAGAAATAAGACCTTCTTTGTTCGGTAGTTTTGCAAATTTGTTAACAGTTTCAGCATCTACTACTGTTCCTTCAATAACTCCTGATTTAATCACTAATGCTTCATGTTTTTTAGCGAACTTTGCTAATACACGAGCAGGAGCGACAGCGTCATCACCAAAAGCGATAGCGTTAGGTCCTGTTAAAGATGCACTTAAATCATTTAAGTTTGCAGCTTCAGCAGCACGCGTAACCATTGAATTTTTGTAAACTTTAAACTCAATGTTTTCTTCTCTTAATAAACAACGTAATTCAGTTACTTCAGCAACAGTTAAACCACGGTATTCTACTACTACAGAACTTGCTGCCGCATTGAATTTCCCAGTGATTTCTTCAACTAACGCTACTTTAGCGTCAAGTATGTTTTGTTTCACTATATTACCTCCTATATATGTCACAATACACCTAATAGTATAAAAACTCGTATATCTAAATAGACATACGAGTTAAAAAGTTTTTTATATCTTTTCACCTCGGTAACATGATTAAGCCTAAACGGCCGTTACTGTCTATGGTATATTGACTAACATTGATATTCTAATTGAATCTGGTTAAATTGTCAAGTTTAAACTGCAACTTTAATTCCAGGACCCATTGTGCTACTTACAGTTAAATTTAAGATGTATCCACCTTTTACTGCAGCAGGTCTTGCTTTAACGATTGTTTCTAAAACAGCATTGAAGTTTTCAACAATTTTAGTGTCTTCGAAAGACATTTTTCCAACCATTAAGTTGATGTTTCCATCTTTATCTACACGGTATTCTACTTTACCTTTTTTGATATCTGAAATTGCTTTAGCAACGTCCATTGTTACAGTTCCAGTTTTAGGGTTAGGCATTAATCCTTTAGGTCCTAATAATTTACCTAATTTACCTAATTCACCCATCATGTTAGGAGTGGCAACAATTACATCGAAATCTAACCAACCTTTTTTGATATCTTCTAATAATTCTTTTCCACCTACGAAGTCCGCTCCAGCATCTTTCGCTTCTTGCTCTTTAGGTCCTTGTGCAATAACACATACTTTTTGTGTACGTCCTGTACCGTTTGGTAACACCATTGCTCCACGGATTTGTTGATCCGCATGACGTGGGTCAACATTTAATCTGAATGAAACTTCAACTGATTCGTCAAATTTTGCGAAACTAGCTTCTTTCATTAATTTGATTGCTTCTTCAAGTGCGTATGATTTAGTAGAATCAACTAACTTACAAGCTTCAACGTATTTTCTTCCTTTTTTAGCCATTGTCAATTCCTCCTATTCTACTACGGCAATACCCATATTGCGGGCAGTACCTGCTACAATATTCATTGCAGCCTCAACATCATTTGCGTTTAAATCTGGCATTTTATATTCTGCGATTTCTTGTAATTGAGCTTTTGTAATTGATCCAACTGTTTCTTTTGAATCACTTGCTCCTTTGTTAACACCTGCAGCTTTTTTAATTAAAATTGAAGCTGGAGTTGTTTTTAAAACAAAAGTAAAACTTTTGTCTTCGAATGCTGTAATAACTACAGGCACTAGATCTCCTTGGCGATCTTTTGTAGCGTCGTTAAATGCCGTACAGAATTGTGGCATATTAATTCCAGCACTTGCTAAAGCAGGACCCGGTCTTGCTCCACCAGCAGGGAATTGTAACTTAGCTATTTTTGCGATTTTCTTACTCATAAGAACCCTCCTATATATTTATGTTCCTATGCAGTGGTTAATGAACATTCGCATTGTTCTACCACGCATTAAACAATCCGGTTTACGGACTTTATAATAATACCATATCTTTGTAATTATTCAAGTAATTTTATATTTTTTTAACTACGTAAAAAAAGGGCGATCCACCCTTTTTCATTAAACTATTTTTTCTAAGTCTCCAAAGGCAATTTCAGTTGGTGTTTCACGACCAAATAAAATTGTTAGTACAACCGCAATTTGCGTATCCGCATGTAACTCTTCAACTGTCCCTTCAACATTAGTAAATGGCCCAGCTAAGATTTTTACGCGATCTCCAATTTCAAAATCGATTTGTACTTTCTTCTCACTCATTCCCAACCTTCTTAAGATCGAGTCTATTTCTTCATCTGCTACAGGAAACGGTTTTACCCCTCCACCACTTGATCCAATGAACCCAGTAACACCTGGCGTGTTACGAACGATATACCAAGCTTCATCAGTCATAATCATTTCTACAAATAAATAACCAGGGAATAAATTCTTAACTTTCTCTGTTTTTTTACCGTTTTTATATTCAATTTCACTTTCCTCTGCAACAATTACATTGAATAAGGAATCTTGAATTTTCATTGTTTCTACACGACGTTCTAAGTTTTCTTTTACTTTATTTTCGTGTCCTGCGTATGTATTAACAACATACCATTCTTTTCTTAATTCGCTCATGTTCTACACTCCTAATAATGATAAAAACGCTGCATTAAATAAAGTACTAAGAACAAAGAATAAAGCAAAACATGCTACAAACGCTATAACGCTACTGCTTGTTTTAAATAAATCCATTGGTTTTGCCCAGCGAATACGTTTCACTTCGCTTAAAATTCCCGAAATACTAAACCACTTTAACATTCTAATTCCTCCTATTTTGTTTCTTTATGAACCGTGTGTGCTCCACACTTTTTACAATATTTTTTCAATTCGACACGTTTTGTGTGTGTCACTTTATTCTTATGAGTAGTGTAATTTCTCGATAAACATTGACTACAAGTCAGTATTATTTTTTCGCTCATATTATCACCTCACATATATTAACTTACTTTATCACAAAGCATTATTATAGTCAATGACACTTCGTAATTTCTTCTTGATTCTTTGAATTGAATTATCTACTTCTTTAGTTGTACAACTTGAAATTTCCGCAATTTCTTGATAGCTCATTCCAATTTGCCAGAGTCTAAAGATTTTTTGATCTTTCTCTTTACACATTCGAACCACAGCATCTACATGTTCGATAAACTCTTTTCGATAAAACGAATATTTTGTCTCGTAACTAATTTGATTGTTTTCTATCAATTCAATAAAGTAGCGGTCATCTTCTTCTTGAATTGTTTGGTGTAAAGACAACGCTTCTAAATTCGCTTTACGACACAAACTATGTAACGATCGAACATATAACTTCAACTCTCTTACCACAACAACTCTTAAATATGTTGTAAACTTATACCCTAAACTTTCATTAAATGATTTCACCGCTGTATACAACGCAATAAAACTGATTTGCAATAATTCATCTTCATCAAATTCTTTTTTGAGTATATATCTAAATTGATTAATGTAAATCAATAATATTCTTCTATATTTCGCAATCATTTCTTCTAATGCTTGCTCATCGTTTTGATTAATCAAGTAAATCAACTCATAATCATCTCTATATCTATAACTAGATTTTTCCACCTTTATTACCTTTGTTGTCCATTTGCCTTTGCGCATGTATTTCATATAATAAAATACCACAAGCAACAGATGCATTCAAAGATGTTACTTTCCCTAACATAGGAAGTTTAATACAAAAATCACAATTCTTTTTTACTAACGTAGAGATTCCAAATCCCTCACTACCGATAACTAGCACAAATGGCATGTCATAGGAAGCACTACGATAATCTTGTGCTTTGTCTATATCCGCTCCAGCAACCCAATATCCTCTATTTTTTAAATCTTGTAATGTTTTGGACAGGTTCGTAACAGTAGCCACTTTCACACTATCAATCGCACCAGTGGAAACTTTTGCAACCGTCGGTGTTAAAGACACACTACGATGTTTTCCTATAATCACTCCATCTACTCCAATACAATCACAAGTTCTTAAAATAGCTCCTAAGTTGTGTGGATCTTCAATCCCATCTAACATAACAAGTAGGGGTGTTTTTCCACTTGGTATAGCTTCTACAATTTCATCAATACTATATGTTTTATAGTCATCGATATAGGCAGCTATCCCTTGGTGATTTCCCTCTAATTTTTGATCCATTTTTTTACGATTCATATATGTGCGTTTGATATGTTTTGCTTGTATCGCCTTTTCTAAGGCTTGGTCTTTAAAGCCTTCTATCAAAATAATTTCATATATTTTTTTATCATCGGCTAATAATTGTTTGACTACATTTTTTCCATAAACAAATTGTCCCATGTTATTCTCCATTCTTTTCAATAATGTATTGCCATAATTCTTCTAAACGCGCATGGCGATGGCTCAAATACAAGTATCCCCATAACGCTTCTAACCCTGTGGCAATCCGATATGTTGTTACATCAACATTTTTCGCTACACTATCTGATTTAGCATTTCTTCCGCGCTTAACCATAGAAAGTTCATCTTCGCTTAATATTCCATCAGATACCATCATCTGAAGAAATTTAGCCTGCGCTTTTGCACTGACAAATTCGACACTTTCCACTTGAAGTTGTTTAGGTCTTTGAATATTTTTAACTCCTACCAAATAATTTCTGACTTGAAGTGACATGACGGCATCTCCAACATAGGCTAAAGTATTTCCGTTATACGGCACTATTTCCATTAGATAATTCCTCTTTCCATCAACTTCGCACGATAATCATCGGCAGAAACATAATCTTTATTCGCTACCGCTTCTTTCCAACTTGTATATAGTTGTTTGTCATCTTCATTTAAAACAATTCGATCCACATGAATACCTAGGATAGTAAGCATATGTTCTATTGCTGCAACAATAGAGCCCAGTTCCTCATAATTTATCTCTTTCACTCGAAGAGCTGCATTTAATGATTTATTGGCATCGAACAACGCTTTAAATGCATTAGGAGTATTTAAATCATCTTGTAAGGCAAGTAAGAATGACCCAAATAATTCCTTATCTTCACTGCTATGTATACGATTGTTTGACAACTCCATTTTAACATAACTTTGCTTTAATGAGTTAGTAATTTTTTCTAATTCTTTTCTTCCACTTTCAATTGTATCATCATTAAAATTCAGTGGACTACGGTAATGTGTAGATAATACAATCCAACGCACTAAGTTCGCACCTAGTTTAGATACGATATCTTTCGCCCAAATCACATTTCCTAATGATTTAGACATTTTCATACCATCAATATTAATCATTCCATTATGCAACCAATAATTTGCAATACTCCCTTGTTGCAAAGCACAAGATTGAGCCATTTCATTTTCATGATGCGGAAATTTTAAATCCAGTCCACCACCATGAATATCAATTTTGTTAGTTTTAAATTCTTTTTGAATCATAACGACACACTCCGTATGCCATCCCGGTCTTCCTTTTGACCAAGGGCTATCCCATTTGATTCCTACTTGCGTTTGTTTCCATAAAGTAAAGTCTAAAGGATTTTCTTTTTTACTGTTTTCATCAATACGTGCACCCACTAATAAGTCATCAATTTTTTGTTTGCTCAATTGTCCATACGAATCTACTTTACTTACTCTAAAGTATACATCTCCATCTATTTCATATGCAAATCCAGCTTGTACTAACGAATCGATAAACGCAATAATGTCATCCATTGTTTCAGTTACTTTTGGTGTTGCCTCTGGCATATCCACATGTAATGATTGGCGATCTGCATTATAGGCCTCAATATATGTTTCACTAATAACACGCTCTTCTACATTTTCTTCAATCGCCTTATTAATAATTTTGTCATCTACATCTGTAAAATTAGAGATGTAGCGTACTTGATAATCACTTGCTTCAAACATTTTCTTAAACGTATCAAAAACAATCATTGGTCTAGCATTTCCAATATGTGGATAATTATACACTGTAGGTCCACATACATATAAACTAACTTCTCCTTCTTTAATCGGTTTAAATATTTCTAATTTGTTTGTTAATGAATTATATAACTTTATCATTTTCTTTCCTCCAAAATAAAAACACCTCGGTATAGAGGTGTCATAAACACGGTTCCACTCTACTTGCAACTCTATATCGTTAACGCCGATTTACGATTACCTAAAAGGGGCATTTTCGATACTAGTATCATCTTTTTCCACCAAACAAAGATTCTCTATGCTTCTATCTATCGATTCTATTCCTTTATCATCAGTTTTTTATAGTATAACAATTCAGCTATATAATTTCAATTCATTTGAAATGAAATTTAAAAACGGTAAGGTAGTTGCGTAATGATTCGCATGCCTAACTTCTCTAAATCATAAATTGCTTTTTTATAGTATTTTCCCTCTTCTAACGAACGAGCTTCGTGTGCATCAAACCCAATAATAACATCATTCCCTACCTGTGCAGCAATTTTCCAAAAACCTGCATGAGGATAAGATGTCGTTCCATATATTTCATCCACTCGCATGCCTTCTAAATTATATTCTAATGGCATATTATGTTGTTTACAGTATTCGCATAACTCAAGACTCTTTTGCGCTGCATACGCATCAAATTTTTTTCTACCTCGCATAAATAAATCAGGATGTGCTAAATAGGAATACATTTCAGTATCCACTCCTTGCTTACACAATTCAATATAACGATCTAAATTTCTATCCTTATTACAATGATGTCCAAAATAAACCCCATCTTCATCACTTCCATCGAAGTGAACACCTAAGATAATATAGTCTAGTTGCTTTTCCTGTACAAATTGTCGCAACCATTTTTCGTAACGAGGATAGTATTCACATTCCAACCCTATTTTTATATTAATTTGTTTTTTATATTTTTCTTTTAAAGAGGCAATACTTTGATAGTACTCATCAAATTCACTAAGTTCCATACGAATCGTAGGTATAAAAGCACTATTATATTTCCATGGGCTATGGTCACTAAATCCCAATTCGCTAAATCCTGCGCGAATGGCACTTCGCACATATTGTTCATCACAATCATTAGCATGATGACACCTTGTTGTGTGTGTATGATAATTCCTTTTCATATTGAAAACCTCCTAAAAACAGTATCATTATAACACAATGATACTGTTTATGTTTATTCATAACATACATTTACTAGATACAATCCACAAGGGTTTGCTTTAAATTTACATGCATGTTTATCTTTTGCTTTTAACATCACTTTGACGTGGTCAACACTAATTCTCCCTTTTCCTACTTCAATTAAAGTTTGCGTTAGCATTCGTACCATGTAGCGCAAAAAACCATTTCCTTCAAAAATAAAGTGTGTGGTATGTCCCTCTTGCTTAATCTCAATGTTGTAGATTGTTTTGATTCTACTTTTACGTTCATCAATTCGGGCACTTGTAAAAGTGGTAAAGTCATGTGTACCGATTAATATGCGAGCCGCTTGTTGCATTGCATCAAGTTGTAACTTTTTTTCTTCTTTACCCATAAAATCATCAATGAACGGATTTTCTATATCGTTTGATACATAGTAGTCATATCGTTTACTAGTAGCATGAAAGCGAGCATGAAAATCATTCCCTACAGCACTCACACTTTGCACCCGTATTCGCTTACTCAATAGCGCGTTTAATGCACATTTAACACCGTATGCGTCAATATCTAATTGTGTATCGAAATGAAACACTTGACCTAGTGCATGCACTTTAGCATCCGTTCTTCCACTCGCTACAATTTCCACATCGTATTTATGAATTTGTTTGAGTACACCTTCGATTTCTTCTTGCACGCTGTTACCAAGGTGTTGCGTCTGCCAACCAGCATAAGCATTTCCTTGATAGGCTACAACCACTTTAAACCGCATAGAATACCAGTTTAATCAAAATGACTAAAACTAGAATCACTGCAGAGAATAGAATAAAAAAGTAATCTGATAAACGCATTTTCAATTGATGATATCGAGTTCTGTTTTTATCTGGATCATACCCTCTTGCTTCCATTGCACTCGCTAAGTCCTCCGCACGCTGGAATGAAGAAATGAACAACGGAATAATTAAAGACAAAATCGCTCCTATTTTCTCTTTAAATGAGCCTTCTTCTAAATCCACACCACGACTTACTTGCGCTTTCATAATGCGCTGTGTTTCCTCTATTAACGTAGGAATGTATCGCAATGCAATAGAAATCATCATTGCAATCACATGAGCTGGTACTCCAACTTTTTTAAATGGTGCAAGTAAATCTTCAATTGCTAAAGTCAATTCTAAAGGTTTTGTAGTTGCTGTTAGTAGTGTTGTAATACTAATCATAAACAATAAACGAATTACAATATATAAAGTTTGATAAATCGCTTTATCATAAATTTTAACACCTGCAACAGTAGTTAAAACTTCTCCATTTTGAATCACAAATACATTTACAATTAATAAAAATAACATCATTATTAACATTGGTTTCATTGCTTTTACAATGTATGATAAATGTAGCTTAGATAAAAATATTCCATCTAGCAATACAACTCCTATTAATACATAACCCAATACTCCTGATGGAATAAAGATAGCAATAATAAAAAATAACATGGCCATAATTTTAGCTCTAGGATCCATACGATGCATAACGGAATCTAAGCCAATATAACGTCCAAACACAATATTATTCATGAGTATTTACCTCCTCTTTAATTTGTTTAATTAAACTTTTTAAAGAAGTTGTTTGTTTTTCAATCACGATACCTTGTTCTTTTAGCAATCGTTTTACTTCTACAATAAAAGGTAATTTTATTGACATTTGTTGCAAGTAATTAATATCTTTGAAAAATGTTGCTGTCGTACAAGTCTTATCCACTCTTCCATCCTTCATAACAATTACATGTTTGGAGTAATTAAATACATGTTCCATATCGTGAGTTACCATAATAATTGTTTTATTATGTTTGCTATGCAACGTTTTAAATAACAACATCATTTCTTTCGCCCCTTGTGGATCTAATCCCGCTGTGGGTTCATCCAGCACTAAGACATCCGGATCAGCCGCTAAAATTCCTGCAATTGCAACTCTTCTTTTTTGACCACCACTTAAATTAAATGGATTTCTTTCTAAAAAACTTTCATCTAATCCTACCATTTTAATAACTTCTTTTGCTTTTTCAACGGCTTGTGCTTCATTCATGCCAAAATTTTTAGGCCCAAAAATAATATCTTTCAAAATTGTTTCTTCAAATAATTGATATTCAGGAAATTGAAAAACAACCCCTACTTTTTTTCGTAACGCTTTTAAGTTTTTATTCTTTTTTTTATTGTTTGTAACGGTGAATTCATCTACCTTTACCAGTCCCTCAGTGGGTAACAGCAATGCATTAATATGCTGCACTAATGTTGATTTACCACTTCCTGTTTCTCCTATAACAGCAGTAAAACTATTATCTTTAATTGTTAAATCTACTTCATGTAAAGCAACTTGCGAAGTTGTCATTTGTACATCATAGATATGTGTTAATTTTTCGAATATAATCGGCATAAATCAGCTACCACCCCTTCTAATTGAATTTGTTGTTTTACATCAAGTCCAGCCTCAACTAGAGCTTTTTGGAATTTTATAGCATGTGGCAAGTCAAGTTGTGCAGTTTGTAAAGTTTCTTCTTCAAATAAAACAGTTTCTGGTTTTCCTTCACTTAAAATTTTTCCCTCATTTAGAACAATCACATAATCACTATTAGTGACTTCTTCCATATCATGAGTAATAGAGATAATTGTCATTTCGCGATCTTTATGTAAAGCATTAATCAATTGCTTGATATCTTCTTTTCCTTTAGGATCAAGCATACTTGTTGCTTCATCCAAAATAATCACATTTAAATTCATGGCTAGCACCCCTGCAATCGCCACTCTTTGTTTTTGTCCACCACTTAATTTAGTGGGTTCGCTTAATAAATATTCACTCATACCCACTAAACTAGAAAATTGCTCTATTTTCTTTTGCATCATATCGCTAGGAATGCATTGATTTTCTAATCCAAAGGCAATATCATCAGCTACAGTGGAACCAATAAATTGATTATCTGGGTTTTGAAAAACGACTCCTATTTGTTCTCTAATTTTATATATCGTTTCTTCATTTAACTGCCTATCAGCAATCAAAATTTCGCCATCATCAGCTTTTAAAAGTCCCACCAGTAATTTAGCTAGTGTACTTTTTCCACTTCCATTGTGCCCAACAATTGTTGTATAACTTCCCTTTTTCACTTCAAAAGATAAATCGTGTAATACTTTTTGATTTTCATCATAAGAGAAATTTAAATTTTTTACTTTTATAACACCCATTTTTTCACCTCAAAACATATAGATTATACACAAAAACAACTTTAATAGCAAAAAAACTAACTAAATAGTTAGTTTTTAAATTACTTCACAATCCATTTCACGTATTCTCCACCATTCGTCTTCGCTAAATTAGCTAAGTGGAAAATTCTGCTTAAAATTAAATCACTGTCCATTAATGAAATATTTAATACTAATAACTCATTATCTTCCATTCCCGAAGTTACCACATATCCTTCATTAATCACTTCATTTTTGAAATGTTCTAGCGCTTCACTTTGTGTAAAATGAATCGTGTGTTGAATCGCTCTTTCTTCCGTATTTTCAAGCGCATCTACTTTCACAAATTGCTCTTCACTTAATTCATTCAAACGTGCCATATCTTCCTCGCTTAGATTAGGGTAAGAAGCGGTTTCACTTACGGCATCAAAATCGGCTGTATCACACTCTAACGATGTATCAAATTCATCTAATTCGTCCTCGATACAAAACGGGCAACTACCTTTCCTCTTAGCTCTTAAAGCTAAGCACGCGACAGTTCCTACAGCAAGGGTTGCAATTGCTGTAGTTAAAATTATTTTACTTTTCTTCATACAAACCCTCCTTTCATTCATTATACCATAACTTTCAGTAAGTGAGTTGTTTTTTTACATCTATATTGGGTATCATATTGTTAAATCTACATTTTGTGGACTATAGCCACGTATTGCATATTTTTTTATATAATATTCACAGAAGAGGTGATGTTATGAGAATCAAAATCGGTGATTTAATTGCAAATCAAATCGAAGTTAAAGGATTAAAGCAAAAAGATGTTGCAGATGCATTAAACATTTCCTATTCTACATTCAATAACTACGTATGCAACAAGCGTTTGCCCGATATCGAAACAACGATTAAAATTTGCCACTATTTACATATTGATTTAAATCGCGTATACAACACCAAACCAACCGACGACTTGCTACTCAACAAAAAAGAAGCTAAATTAATACATTTATTCCGTTCAGTAGATGATGACTTTCAACTTCGTTTACTTGCTCTTATCCATAATTTAATTCAATTACTATATAAAAAATAAGTTCTAATTTGAACTTATTTTTTTACTGATTGCAACCCCGTCCCCTTGCTCATAAAAGGTTGTTTTATAATTTGGGTGTTCTTGTAAAAACGTAATATACTTTCTTATTTTTTGAACTAATTGCCTAGTATTTCTATTTTGTATACGATCTTTAGTATCTACAAACCCATGAAAACTTAAATTATCACTTAAAATAATTCCACTATCTGTTAAATTTTTTTCATATTTCTCAAAAAATTTAACATACTGTGCTTTAGCTGCATCAATAAAAATCAAATCAAATACACCTTCGATTTCAATTTCCAATGCATCCGCTTCATATAAAGTAATACGATGCGATAAATTTGCTTCTTTCACATTTTGAACCGCTTGTGCATAACGAATTGGATCTCGCTCAATACTCACCACTTGAATGTTTTCATTCATTTGACACATTTGTATAGCGGAATACCCTATTGCTGTCCCCACCTCTAAAATAGTCTGCACATCGTTCTCAACAATGCATTTTTGTACAACTTCTAACCCTTCTTTTTGAATAATTGGTACATTATATGCTACTGCATACTCTTCCATTTGCTTAATTAGTTGTTTCATCTTATTCCTTTCCTATTTAAATTAAAAACGTCTTAATGAGTAAGACGTTTTTAAAGGTTATTTTTGTGTTGCATTCCCATCTTTTAAAATGACATCATGCGCTCCACCTTCAACAATACTCGTTGCTGATACAAGTGTAATTTTTGCGTTTTGTTGTAATTCAGAAATACTCATTGCTCCACAGTTACACATTGTGTGTTTGACTTTGCTTAATGATAATCCTAAGTTATCTTTTAAAGACCCAGCATAGGGTACATACGAGTCAACACCTTCTTCAAATGAAAGTTTGTTATCGCCACCCATATCATAACGTTGCCAGTTTCTAGCTCGTGCACTACCTTCACCCCAGTACTCTTTCATGTAAGTACCGTTAATTGCCACTTTATTGGTTGGTGATTCATCAAAACGAGAAAAATATCTTCCTAACATCATGAAGTCACTACCCATAGCTAATGCTAATGTCATGTGATAATCGTGTACAATTCCTCCATCACTACAAATAGGAACATAAATCCCTGTCTCTTCATAATATTCATCGCGTGCTAATGCGACCTCTTGTACAGCCGTTGCTTGCCCACGTCCTATTCCTTTTTGTTCACGAGTGATACAAATACTACCACCGCCAATACCAATTTTAATGAAGTCCGCACCTGCTTGCGCTAAAAAGCGGAACCCATCACGATCCACTACGTTCCCCGCACCGATTTTAACAGTATCTCCATACGTTTTACGAACCCATTCAATTGTTATTTTTTGCCATTCTGAGAATCCTTCACTTGAATCAATACATAGTACATCTGCTCCCGCTTCTAATAATGCCGGAATACGTTCTTCATAGTCACGTGTGTTAATACCCGCACCTACAATATATCTTTTTTGGTTATCTAATAATTCATTAGGATTTTCTTTATGCGAATCATAATCTTTTCTAAATACAAAGCAAGTTAATTTTTGGTGTGCATCAATAATTGGTAATGCGTTTAATTTATTATCCCAAATTATATCATTTGCTTCCGATAATGTAATTCCTTCTTGTCCGTATATTAATTTTTCAAATGGAGTCATAAAAGTAGTAACTGGTGTAGATACATCCATTCTTGATACTCTGTAATCTCTACTTGTTACAATTCCAACAAGTTTACCTTCACTTGTTCCATCCTCTGTAATCGCAATAGTAGCATGTCCTGTTTTTTCTTTTAAAGCAATTACATCTTTTAAAGTAGCAGTTGCTTTCAAGTTTGAATCACTACGTACAAATCCCGCTTTAGTCGCTTTCACTCTTCTTACCATATCCGCTTCAGCTTCAATCGATTGGGATCCATAAATAAACGAAACTCCTCCCTCTCTTGCTAATGCCACTGCCATCTTTTCTCCAGATACAGATTGCATAATTGCAGATACCATTGGTATGTTCATGGTAATCGCTGGTTTTTCTCCTCGTTTAAACTTTACTAAAGGTGTTTTTAGTGAAACGTTTCCAGGTACATCACTGCTTGATGAATACCCTGGTACTAATAAATATTCGCTAAATGTGCGTGATGGTTCTTTAAAATAAAATGCCATAATAATGCTCCTTTCGACTAATATTGTATATATTATACAATGTTAAAAATATATATCAACTACTTTATGAAAATAATATTTTATTTTTTCACATTCGTATTTTTATTAGATTGTAGTACAAAAAAAGTAGATAACACCTGTTATCCACTTTTATTTTTAGTTATTATCCACCTACGCGTACGTAAGTTGGAGCTCCACTGTTAGTATATGCAGAATAAACAATTGTTTGGTTTCCATTCCATCCACCATGTACAGCTTGACCGTTTCCAATATAAATGGCAACGTGTCCTGGGTAGATAGCGATATCTCCAGGCTGTGCTTGGCTCGCTGGTACAACCGTACCTAAAGAGTAGTATTCACTTGGCCAACCGTGGAAGTAAATTCCTACAGCAGCTAACGAATTTGTTACTAACATTGTACAATCTTGGTATACACCAACTTGTGCCATCGCAGCGGCATAAATTGAACTTGCTCCTGAGTAACTACCAACTGTTCCAAATGATTGTGAGTCAGAACTAGTTGAACCTGTTGATTCTGGTGCATCATAAGTTTCTTTAACACGAACGATTAAATCAGCCGAGCTTTGATTTCCTAAAGAATCCGTTGCTACAACTGTAAGGTAATGGTTTCCAGGAGCTAGTCTTTCACTATCTTCTGAATTACGAGTCATTTCCTCAACTAAACTTACTGTTACACTTCCATCAACATTATCAATTGCTCTTGCATAATCTTGGATTAACCATTCATCTGTATCCTCGATTGTTGTATCAGTAGTAGATAATTCAATCACAGGAGCTGTTGTATCAGCAATTGTTACGTTTAATCCATAAGTATAAACACTTCCATCTAAATAAACATCACTAATTGTATCAATAGCAATATCCATTTTCACTGTGTTTTTCATTGCATATGTTGTTTTTGTTTGAATTGTTAAATCAGCTGGCATTTCACCTAATACTGATGAACCTTTTAATTCCACTCCTACAACATAATCACCAAGTGTGTAGTAACTTTGCATTCCTGTAGAATAAAGTTCAGTTAATTCCGTTGCACTACTTACTTTATCTTTTAAAATGGTTTTAGCTACTGCAGCAATTGATGCTGAATCTCCATATTCAACCGTAATTTGTTCTTGGTTAAATACTTCAACTTGTTTCGCTTCGATTGATGCATCTACCGTTGAGGTATTATGCCCCGTTGTGTAGAACGTAACGAAGAACGCGATTACTCCGATTACTAATGCACTTGTAAAATGGTGAAAATTAAAGTTTACTTTCTTAAATCCACTTAAGTCTACCATACCTAAATGTTTCTTAGAAACCTCTTTCATTTTTCTCATTTTGTTTGCTGCAAACGTTTTTGTACGTTTTGCATATTCAATTGTTTTTGCTTTTACGACACTACTTTTTTGCTTCGCAAGTGTTACCACTTGCTTCGTGGTATCTGCAGCTTTTGTTTTGTCAAAATCTATTTTCTTCATTGGATTCCTCCTTTGACTACCCACTTATAGTAACATACATTTATGTGAAAATCAAATTTATGGGCATTTCACATATTTTATTCACATTTCTATTTGGCAATAATGTCGTGTAGATAAATATTGTGTTCACGACCCGGTCCAACCGAAACCATTGAAATTCTAGTATTAGAAATTTCTTCTATTTTACGTAAATACGCTTTACAGTTTTCTGGTAACTCATCAAAATTACGGATTGCTGTAATGTCTTCATCCCAACCAGGTAACACTTCATACACTGGTTTAGCACGTGCGATTTTTTCTACACTAGCTGGTAAGTAATCAAAGAATACACCATCAATTTCATATCCCATACATACATTAATTTCTTGCAATCCTGATAAAATATCTACTTTAGTCACGACGATATCAGTTAATCCATTAATTAAAGCTGCATGTTTTACAACTAGCAAGTCCAACCAACCACATCGTCTTGGACGTCCTGTAGTCGAACCAAATTCGAATCCGTTATTTCTTAAGAAGTCACCTTTTTCATCTAATAATTCTGTTACAAACGGCCCTTCTCCTACTCTTGTCGAGTACGCTTTTACCACTCCTACAATTGTATCTAATTTTTTAGGTGAGACACCTACTCCTGCACAAACCCCTGCACTTGTAGGTGAAGAACTAGTTACATATGGGTACGTTCCATAGTTAATATCTAGCATCGCTGCTTGTGCGCCCTCAAATAAAACAAATTTATCATCACGTAATGCTTGGTCTACTTCAGCAACTGAATCCATCATGCGAGGTAATAATTTTTCACGTATCGTTTTGAATTGATTTAACAGTTTATCATAGTCAAACGCTTCCCCACCGTATAGTTTAACAATCTCATCATTTTTCATTTTTAAAGTAAATGCTAACTTGTCTTTAAATGATTCAAAATCTTCTAAATCTGACATACGTAATCCTATGCGTTGGTATTTATCAGCATAGCATGGGCCGATACCGCGTTTTGTGGTTCCTACTTTTTTATCACCTTTTAACTCCTCTTGGTACCCATCTATTGCCACATGATAAGGCATAATTAAGTGTGCGCGATCACTAATGAATACATGATCGGTAGTTACTCCACCCTCTTCAATTAACGCTATTTCTTCTAGGAATACAAATGGATCCACTACTACACCTGGGCCAATAATACATTTTGATTGCGTGTGCAAAACACCTGATGGTAATAAGTGAAGGATGTGTTTCTTTCCTTCTACAATTACAGTATGTCCTGCATTGTTCCCACCTTGAAAGCGGACAACATAATCAACTTGACTACCTAAAACGTCAACTATTTTTCCTTTACCTTCATCTCCCCACTGGGTTCCTACTACTACATATCCTGCCATTGGTATCTCTCCTTTTATTTTTTAATATAATTTTACTGTACCATTATAGCATTATCAATTACTAAAACATAGATAATATTAATAAAAAAATGAATAAAGATATTTCTTTATTCATTCACAAAATGGATATGTTGTTTTTGCTCAACTTCATAGATTAATAAATTTTCACTCAATGAATCCTTATGAAAACGTACTGCATTTAATTGCGGATATGCATATGTACGATAATAATAAATATCATTAATTGTATCCATACAACAACTATAAGTTGTATAATCAGCTACCCCTTCGTTAGTCAATGCACTCCCATGCACCACTTTCACTCCATCTAGTATATGGAAGAATTGTTGCAAATTAAACGTTTCTTCTTTCAAAGTAGCATGACTGCTTAAAAAAACAGTTTTAATGAATCGAGATGGCGATGAAGTATCTCCCGGTAAACCAAGCCCTCCTGACCCATGACCAAGTGAAGGCACCACTATCGCTTGTGTAATAGTATTTTCATGTTCACTTGTACGGCATTGCATATAATTGCTTAGATTGTGTAAATGAAAGTCAAAGGTTGGATTGTTCGTTAACACTCCAACTGGATTATCATGTACTTTTAACCCCTCTTTAGTTTGCTCAATCACAACGCTTTCTTTTGCATCGCTTAACATCCAGTGTAAGGGAGCTAACGGTAAACGATTAGAAAAAGGAATATCCATAATGACTAGATCTTTCATTAATTTTTTTGCTTGAGATACACTTCTACACACTCCTAAAAAATAAGGAATCATTTCATACGGTGCAATATTTAAGTGTCCTTCTCTATAAGGCTCATAATGTGCAAACCCTTTAAAGTTTAATCCTGCCATACACAAACCATATTCATTCATCGCATCCGCATAAAGTGCATAGTTATCACTCACATAAGCTGTTCCAATCATAGCATAATGGGAATCTATACTTTCTTTTTTAAATGTTAGCGGATAATTTCTTGGCATGCAAACAACTGCTTCATTAAATGAATAAGAAATATCCATATTCCTTCCAAAATATAAACCATTCGCATGTAATGCTAGTGCTGTACACATAAAGAAGCCCTCAACTTTCTATTTAAATTGGCTTTCATCTATAAAACAATCACAGTTTTGATGTAACCATAATAATGTAGCTGGTGTTTGTGTTGTAATTTGTTTTGACAACAATGCCTCATACGCACTTTCTTTATTTTCTCCACAAGCTAACATAATAATTTGTTTTGCTTTAAATACACCATCTAACCCAATTGTTAAACCGCCTTCAATTGAAAATGATTCAATCATAGAATGGGTTTTGGTTTTTGCATCTAATGGTGCATAATGGCAATCTAGTGTTAAAGAGTCACTTGGTTCATTTAGTCCTAAATGACCATTCATTCCTAATCCTAATATCATAATATCAATGCCTTGCTCATTAATGAAATTTTGTATTCTTTTTACTTCTTCTTCTACATTTTCTGTATTGGACAAAAAACTTAGATACGCTTTAGGTTGATACTTCAATTTCTCTAACAAATTGGTTTGTATAAAATATTCACAAGTACAAATGTGTGTAGGAAGTGGACCATGCCACTCATCTAACTTTACAAAAGTCGTTTGCGAAATATCAATATTTTTATTATTCACTGCTTCTACAAATAATTCATACAAGCGCTTTGGCGAGGATCCTGTAGCCAAACAAATAGTTGCTTGTGGATTCCTTTTAATTTCTTCTATTAAATGTGTACAAGCCGCTTGTGACAGGGCTTCATAACTTTCTACTTGATAAATTTTCATATATTTCTCCTAAATTTTTGATAACCCTAATTCTAAATCCGCAATGATATCTTCTACATTTTCTAATCCAACTGAAAAACGAACCAATCCTGCTGGAATTCCTACTTCTCGTAATTCTTCTTCTGTATAAGTCGAATGGGTCATACTGGCAGGGTGTTCAATTAAACATTCATCACTTCCCACACTGACTGCTAGCGCACTCATTTCCATACTATTCAACATTAACTCTCCTGCTTTTCTTCCCCCTTGTACTTCAAAGGCCAATACGCCACCAAATCCACTCATTTGTTTACAAGCAATAGCATAGTTCTCATGTGTCTCTAATCCAGGGTAGTATACTTTTTCTACTTTAGGATGTTGCTGTAAAAAATGTGCAATTTTCATTCCTGATTCATTATGACGCTGCATTCTAACTTCAAATGTCTTTAACCCTCTTTCAATTAAAAAACATTCATTGGCTGCTAAAACTGCACCTGTCATATTTTTAATCCCCACAAATAGAATTTCTTTCATTAACTCCTTTTTTCCTACAATAAATCCAGCAATTAAATCGCCATGTCCATTTAAGTACTTCGTAGCAGAATGCACCACTACATCTACTCCTAGTGCTAATGGCTTTTGATTAAAAGGAGAAGCAAACGTATTATCACAAATTACTTGAATCGATGCATTGTACGCATGTGTAATAGTTGATACTTTTTCAATATCTGTAATTTTTAGATTAGGATTAGCTGGTGTCTCTATAAAAATTGCAATAGTATTTTCTTTTAATGTTGCTTTTAATAACTCCGTATCATTTAAATCAATGAATGATACTTCTACCCCAAAACGGACTAAATCTTTACTTAGAAAAGCATATGTACAACCATATAATGTATTATCTGCAATGATATGCTTTCCTGCACTTGCTATTGTCCAGATTAAAGAAGTAATTGCTCCCATTCCTGAACCTGTTACAATGGCAGCTTCCCCACCTTCTAATTGTGCTACTTTTTCTTCTATTACCATTCCTGAAGGATTCCCAATACGTGAGTAAATAAATCCATCCTCCTCTAATGCAAAACGAGCTCCGCCTTGTGCACAATTTTCAAAAATAAAGGTTGATGTTTGATAGATCGGTGTAGTTAATGAACCAAACATTACATCTTTAAATTTTCCTGCATGAATTGCAGTTGTTGCAACTCCTCTTTTTCTATTTCCCATATTCGTTCTCCTTTTATTGTTTATGATAACTCATTTGTATTTCTATGAACTGTTCTCCTTTGTATACTATTACTTCCTCCGGTTGTTTTGTTTTTTGAAAGCCAATTTTTTCATATATATGAATGGCTCTTCTATTCATTGTAAACACACCTAAGGTGAGCATCTGCAAGGATAAATTATTAAAAGCATATTGGCATACTTGTTTCATCATCCAACTACCATAGCCTAATCCTCTATATTTTTTTACGAATATAGCGATACGAATGTTGGCACTTTGCTGTTGCCAATCAAAATCATTCAGTACACATTCTCCTATTATTTGATTCTCCTTTACCAATATAAATAAGTAATGATGTTTATTACTTATCGAATTTTCAACAAATTTAATAATTTGTGATTTTTCATACTTTGTATCATCACCTGTATAATAACAAACTTCATCATCTGGTTGTACAAAATTTTGTTCAAAGTAAGCGCAAGCATCTTTTTTTTGAATAAGTCGTAATGTTGCATTTTCATATTGTTTATTCCACTCGTAATCTTTCATAATACACCTCTTCATTAGTATAACATAAAAATAAGAACGCTTTCGCGCTCTTATTTGCTTTCTTTATAAAATCTATGTCCACCAGATAAATTATATACTTTCTTAAATCCATGACTAATTAATATATTTTGTGCAGCATTACCCGTTACCCCTTTGTTACAGAATGTAACAGTCGCTACTTCTTTATCTAAATCATCTAATGTGCTACGAATCGAAGCATGCGGCATATTGATTGCCCCAGCAACTGTTCCTTTTTTCTCAAAATCAAGCGCACTTCTACTATCGATGATTTGAATTTTACCACTAAAGTTTTTTAGTTGTGTGGTCGTTATCATCATACGGTTTGTATGAATTGCATTACTTAGAATCATTCCCGTGTAATGAATCGGATCTTTAGTTGTTGAGAATGGAGGCGCGTATGCCAAATCTAAGTCAAATAAATCTTCCACATTTGCTCTATAGGTCACTAGCGTAGCAATGACATCAATTCGTTTATCAACTCCCGCAAACCCAACAATTTGCGCTCCTAATAAACGTCCACTACCTTTACACGCAATCGCTTTAATCAACATTTCTTTACCACCCATATATTCAGGCTTGTCCGGTTTAATGTTATGGCAAACTTGCACATCATACCCTAATTCAAGTGCTTCTTTTTCAGTTAATCCAGTATGAGCAACTGTTAAGTCAAATACTTTAAAAATACCAGTTCCTAGATTCCCTTTATATGTCATCACTCCATCAATTAAGTTATCTCCTGCAATACGCCCTGTTTTATTAGCTGTGCTTCCTAATGGTCGATAAGTTGGTTTCCCTGTTAACAAGGCAAAAGTTTCAATACAATCCCCACAAGCATAGACATCTTCTATATTTGTCTTCATCGTAGGATCTACTTTAATGGCTCCTGTAATTCCTAATGTAATTCCTGCTTGCTTTGCCAACTCTACATTAGGACGTACTCCCGTTGATAAAATAACCATATCAGCAGCTAGGTTTACATCATTCGATAAAGAAACCATCTCTTTTTGAATAGCCATAATCGCTACACCGGTATGGATAGCCACGCCTTTAGATTGCATTTTATTCTGTAAATATTTTGCCATATCACTATCTAAAGTAGGTGTAATTTGATCCGCTACTTCTACTATGTTGACTTGCATATCTTTTAAGTTATCTAATAGCTCTAATCCAATAAACCCAGTCCCCGCAATGACTACCGATTTTGGTTGCTCACTTACAATATAGTTCTTAATGGCCATCGCATCATTGATGTTTCTTAATGTGAATACGTGGCTTTTATCTCTTCCTACAATAGGTGGCACAAACGCTCGTGCTCCTGTTGCAAACACTAATTTATCATAGCGATCTTCAAACAGTTCTTCTGTTTCTAATTTTTTCACTTGCACTGTTTTTGTATGAACATCTACAGCAACTACTTCGTGTCCAATTTTCACATCAATATTATATTTCTTTTTAAAAAAACTTGGCGTCCTTGGTGTTAAGGAATCAACACTCTCCACTTCCCCACCAATAAAGTATGGCATTCCACATCCCGAATAAGAAATAAAGGTATCTTTTTCATAAATGGTAATCTGGGCATGGTCGTCTTTTCTTCTTGCTTTTGCAGCAGCACTTGTTCCCGCTGCCACGGCTCCGATAACTATGATTTTCATATTTGTTTCCTCAATTTTCTATTGTATTATTGACATCCACATCCACTGTTACAGCATCCTGTATCCGTACATAATGCAGATTCTTTTAAATATCCTTTTGCTGCTTCTACTGTAATTAATTTTCCTAAACAAACTACTTTGCTGTCAATTACTAAAGCAGGAGTAGACATCACACCGTATTTTGCAATTTGTGCATTGTCTCCAATATTAATTACCGCTTCCTTGATTCCTAATTCTTCTACCGCCGTTTTTACATTTGCGAAACTTTCACTACTCTTTTTACAGCATGCTCCTAATACAATCACTCTAGCTTTTTCAATATCACTGATTTCACACTCGTTTCCACAAGCACAAGGCGCAGTTACCTTTTTCTCTTTTTTTCCAAATCCAAAAATGTTCATTTTAATGTCCTCCTCTATATTTTAAAAATGAATGTTATACGAATAAATAATGGAATATGTTGAATAAGTATCCAACTAAAATAATTCCGGATGAGCATATCAATATAAATACAGCTAATAACTTAGGTTTTACCGCTTTTCTTAACATAATCATAGAAGGTAAACTTAAAGCTGTTACTGCCATCATAAACGCTAATACTGTTCCTAATTGTGCACCCTTAGCGAGCAATGCTTCTGCTACTGGGATGGTACCAAAGATATCGGCATACATAGGAATTCCTAATAACGTTGCTAATATAACACCAAATGGATTTTCACTTCCTAGTACGGATGTAATCCATTCTTCTGGAATCCAGTTATGAATTAAAGCACCAATTCCTACCCCCACCACAATATAAGGAAACACTTTCTTAAATGTAGAAGTTACCTGCTCTTTCGCAAATACAATACGCTCGGCTTTCGTTAATTCATCTGATTCAATATCTACATTACTTGCTGTTAAGATAAAATCTTCGACGTGTTTTTGCATTCCCATTTTTTCGATTAACAATCCTCCAACAACAGCAATTATTAATCCTACTATAACATATGCAATCGCCACTTTAGCACCGAATATACTCATCAATAGTATTAAACTTCCTAAATCCACCATTGGGGAAGAAATTAAGAAGGAGAATGTTACTCCTACTGGTAATCCTGCACTTGTAAACCCCATAAACAATGGAATAGAGGAACAAGAACAAAAAGGCGTTACCGTACCTAACAAGGCAGAGATAATGTTTGCCCAGATTCCTTTAAATCGACTTAATATTTTTTTACTTCGCTCTGGTGGGAAATAACTTTGAATATAAGAAATAAAGAAAATTAATACGCAAAGTAATATTGTAATCTTAATTATGTCATAAAAGAAGAATTGCAATCCTCCGCCAAACGGTGTATTTAAATCTATTCCCACTGCTTCTAAAATATTTCCTACTAAGTCATTCAACCAATGCATACCTAATATTTGGTTTTGAATGAATAACCATGCACTTTCTAATGTCTTCATAATATATCCTTTCTAAGATTAATTCAATCTTTTGATACGAAAATCATCATATCAATATTTTTTGATATGTTCATTGTAACTGTCATATCAAAAAAAGTCAATATGTTTACAATGTTTTTTTCATTTTTTAAAAGGATTAGATATTTCCCTAGTATTAGCATTATTACATGGTTACAAAATAGCACTATTAAAAGGCCTAATTATCACAAGTTCTCAATAATCTACCTTGTGGTTACCAATATTCATTGCCTTTCATTTTCGTCATGCGTAACTATATAGAAAAATAAATGTGCTAACTTACTTCTACACATTAGCCACCTGTTTAGCCTACTTCCTATCCGTTTGCTACTTTTTGCGTAAGTGCGTGATTCTTTTTGATATTACTTTTAATTCTTCTTTCGTCAAATGTGGTAAATTTTCTAAATTATCCAAAATTTCTCCTATTGCGTTTTTTTCCTGCAATTTAATAACTTCCATATAATAGTTAACTAACACCCCTGTTACCATTGCAATGACACCAATTGCATATAAACTAAGTGTGACACTTAATAATTGTCCTATCGCTGTTTCAGCTGATAAATGTCCAAATCCTGTAGTAGAAATCACAGCGTAGCAATACCATAGTGAATCTGAATATGTTTCAAACGTTGGTTCGACTAGTGTAAATAGATAAGCACAAATAAATACGAAAATCAAAAAACTGACTAGTATGTGATTCGTCTTAGTACGAACCAGTATTTGATGCAATAATTTAAGTTTCTTCATAAACACACCTCCTTATTTAAGTAATATAGCTATTAAATAATAAATAACTATATTACTTATTTTCTTATTAAAATTATAACACAATTTTAGTGACTCCATTTATACCTAAAGATGCAATAAAGCTTGTTCAATCAAAAAAAGAAAGGATAAAACAATACCTCCCTTTGATTGAATCATAATAAAATTATAAAAAAATATATACATAATTGAATATAGTGTTATAATTATTTTCATTTAAAAGAAATAGTGCTCATTTCGTAAGCAAAATTACTTTTATAGAAATGAGATATATTATGAAATTTAATGAATTAAAAATACAACAAGAAATTGTAAATGTATTAATAAAAAAAGGATATAAAGAAGCTTCTCCTATCCAAGAAAAAGCAATTCCTATAGCTTTACAGGGTAAAGATATTTTAGGATGTGCACAAACTGGTACTGGGAAAACAGCCGCTTTTGCCATCCCTACCTTACAGTTATTAAAAGAACATAACAAAAACTATGTGCGTGCATTAGTTTTAACGCCGACACGGGAGCTTGCTGTACAAATCCAACAGAGCTTTCAAGAATACGGAAAAGATATGCACTTAAAAAGCACTTGCATTTTTGGAGGTGTAAAGCAAAGCGCGCAAGAACGTGCTTTAAAAAGCGGGATGGATATCATCGTAGCAACACCTGGTAGATTAAATGATTTCATTCAACAAGGACTTGTCGATTTATCTAAATTAAAAATTCTAATCTTGGATGAAGCGGATCGAATGCTAGATATGGGGTTTTTAAATGATGTGAAGAGAATCACTTCTAAAACACCTAATAAAAAGCAGTCTTTATTGTTTAGTGCCACAATGCCAAATGATATTGGAAAATTAGCGAAAAGTTTATTAAAAAATCCTGCTTATATTGAAGTATCCCCAGTTTCTTCTACCGTGGATAAAATTGAGCAATCTTTATATCATGTAGATAAATCAAATAAGAAAAAGTTATTACTTGACCTTATCCACACGCAAAATGTATTCAGTGCGTTAGTATTTACACGTACAAAAGTAAATGCCAATCGCTTAGCTAAGTATTTAAATGCAAATGGTGTATTAAGCGATGCCATTCATGGTGATAAAACACAAAATGCTAGACAACGTGCTTTATCCGCATTTAAAAGTTCTAAAATTCAAGTATTAGTTGCAACTGATATCGCTGCTAGAGGCATTGATGTGAGTGAGTTAGAGTTTGTTTTTAACTATGAGATACCTAACGAATCCGAATCCTATGTCCATCGAATTGGACGTACGGCAAGGGCTGGATTATCGGGGAAAGCCATTTCCTTATGTGACATTAATGAAAAGGCATATATTAAAAATATAGAAAAGGTAATCGGTAAAGAAATCCCTGTTGTACAAGAGCATGATTATCCAATGCAACAATTAATACCCACTATTAAATCATCCAATCGCACCCAAGAAAATTTTTCAAAAAATAGAGATAAGACTAAAATAAAAAGGGAAAAAACTACAAAAAGTAAATCCCCTAAATTAAATAAAAACCAAGCTGGTGTAAAAAAAGTGAAAAAAACTTCTAAAAGTAACACTCATTACAATCAAAGAAGGGGCAAATAATTAATTCTAGTAGTTAACAAACATAAAAAAGTTATAAAATCATAATGAACTGAACCCCGATTATTGGAGAAGTTGAATTAGGCTAAACGTAAGGATTGATTCCTGTATTGTAAACTAACCCTTGTCAAGTAGACATGGTAAATAAATAAAACGTTATATTAAACCAAGCTGATTATTTCAGGCTTGGTTTTTTATTTCATATTGTTTGAACCAATTCAAAACTTAACTATTTTAGGGTTTGGTTGAATTGCGTTTCTCCTAACCTCTGATGGAGTTAAACCCATAAATCTTATTTGTGATTCCATTATTTTAATAATCTATATATTCATCAATAGCCCTTATTGATTCATCTGTATTTCTATAATCACTTTCAAATACATAAAACATCTATGCCTTTAAAATACCAAAGAAGTTCTCCTTTAAACCATTATCTATACTATTCCCTTCTCTAGTCATATTTTGTTTAATACTTAGTTCTTTTAATCTTCTTTGATATCTTTAATGTTGGTATGGCCAACCTTGATTACTATGAATAATCTAACATATCATTAATTTATAATAAATTGAGACTTTTAGAAACACTATAAGAAATAATATATAGAGAGGAAAATTACTCCTAAATTCTTCAATCGCAACGACTTTAGTTTCTTTCGTTTTTGCCCCTCTATCGGTATTGAGGATTTTAACTTTTTAGATATGCTTTTTTTGTCTCTCAATACAGTGTTTTATCTGCAAGAAATTTTACTTTATCTTCTACAGTCATTTCCGCATAATTTTTTATTGTTTTTTCATAGTTGGAGATCTTCCTTTTTGTTCTACGACATTATATCCCATTTTTTATATTTGCGTATCCAATTAAATAGGATTCCTGTGCGAGCAAACCATATTCTATAGAAACTGAGACAATACATTCATTTGTATTAGTACTCTATCAATTACTCCCTGTTTCAATGTTGGTGAATAGTAATTATTTTTATATTTTCTTAAAATATCAGATCACGCACCACAATCAATCTAAATGTATATTGTATTTATCTTTCCAATATTATTACTGAAATTTGCTATGGTTTCCCCTTTTTTCTTAACTCATACACTTCCATTTGTTGCCCTCTTGTTAGTTTTGCCATAAAAAAACCACACCCTTTCTAATTGTCTCCAATTATTGGGGTGCGGTTCATTGCATACCTTTTTCTCTTCTTATTCATTGCTGGTTATTCACCAAATTTTAAAGAATATTTGGTATTCAAACAATTCTTTTATTGTTTTTTTGTTTTTTTAAGGAAAGC
>CAYJGK010000017.1:0-38375 GCA_964370065.1 uncultured Erysipelotrichaceae bacterium | reverse complement strand
TCTATTTTTACTGTCTATTTTTAGTTGACATATTATATCAATTATTGTATTATGAATAAGCACTAATTATGGGGTTTTAGCTCAGCTGGGAGAGCGCCTGCCTTGCACGCAGGAGGTCAGCGGTTCGATCCCGCTAAGCTCCACCATGTGTAATAATTAAGACAAAGCGTAATACTTTGTCTTTTTTTGTATCTGCTTTTTAATTGCGATTTATCTATTTTTAATTGCAATTCGATGATATCTATGTTACTATACAGGTGATCAGAAAACAGAGTGGGCGAGTTCGCCCACTCTTCATTTTGTACAAGGAGGGTTTATGGATCAAATTAATCATTTAAAAGAAAAAATCTCGAAGTGTTTAACAGTCGAAAGTGAAGTGCGTTTATACGATGTTAAATGGGTTCAAGATGGACCGATGAAAGTGTTACAAGTTTCTGTAATGAAAGAAGACGGAACAATTGATATTGATGTTTGTGCTAGTGTTTCAGCGAGCATCTCAGAAATGTTAGATGTTGAAGATTGCATTTCATTTGAGTATTATTTAGAAGTTTGTTCTCCAGGTGCAGAAAGAGAACTTCGTAATGAAGAAGAAATAGTTGGTGCTATTGGGGAATATGTATACATTAAATTTGTAAACCCAAAAGATGGAATGGATGAAATCAAAGGTTATTTAAAAGAAGTAAATAACGACAGCGTATTAATGGAATACATGGATAAAGCAGTAAAAAGAAAAAAAGAAGTTGAAAAAGAAAACATCAAATTGATTCGTTTATCAGTAAAGATTTAAAGGAGAAATAAAATGAAGTTAAAAGATGTCGTAAAAGCAATGCAATCGATTGAAAATGATCGTAGTATTACAAAAGAAATCGTTGTGGATGCTTTAAAAGAAGCATTAGCAAAAGCATATCGTAAACATATTGAAATTCCTGATTGTTTAGTAAGAGTAGATATTAATGAAAAAACGAGTGATATCGAAGTATATCACCAACGATTAGTTGTTGAAAGTGTAGAAGATGATGAGTTAGAAATCTCACTAAAGGATGCTAAATCAATTAAAGATAGTTTCGAATTAGATGATTTAGTAGATGAAGAAGTGGATATTGCTGACTTCGGTAGAGCCGCTGTTATTTTAGCTAAAAATGTAATGAAACAAAAAATTAGAGAAGCTGAAAAACAAGCTGTGTATGATGAGTATTGTGATAAATTAGAAGAATTGGTTATTGGAGTAGTGGAGTCAGTAGAAGAGAAATTCTGTTTAGTGAACATTGGAAAAACGTTAGCATTAATGCCGAAAATTGCTCAAATTCCTACTGAAACATACAAAGAAGGACAACGTATTCGTGTTGTAATTTCAGATGTAAATAAAGAAACTAAAGGTGCACAAGTATTGGTATCACGTGCTGATCCAGCGTTAGTCAAACGTCTATTTGAAAAAGAAGTACCAGAAATTTATCAAGGTGTTATTGAGATCAAAGCAATTGCTCGTGAAGCAGGTGAGCGTTGTAAAATGGCTGTTTATTCAAAAAATGAAAATGTAGACCCAATTGGAGCATGTATTGGGCCTAAAGGACAAAGAGTGCAAGTCATTATTGATGAATTAGCAAATGAAAAAATTGATATCTTTGAATGGAATGATGATGTCACTGAGTTAATTAAAAATGCATTAGCACCTGCTGATGTACTAGCCGTAATTCCCAATCCCAATAAACATGGATTAATGGTTGTCGTAAACGATGATCAGTTATCTTTAGCAATTGGGAAAAAAGGAAAGAATGCAAGATTAGCTGTTAAACTAACTAATTCAACAATTGATATAAAATCAGTAAGTGATGTTGCAAAAATGAATATTGATTACTTAGCAGTAGCAGCAAAACAAAAAGAAGAATTAGAAGAAAAACGCGCACAAGAACGAGCTTTAAAACAACAAGAAATTTTTGAAGAGCTGAAACATCAAGAAGCGGCTATGGAAGTAAGTGATGAATTGTTTGATAATGAAGTAGTAGAAGTTGATTTCATTGCACCAGTATCGACAGAAGAAGTAGTACAAGAAGAAGTTGAGGAAGCAAAAACAGCTGAAGATATCGTGTTAAAAGAAGTGAGTGACTTAGAAGAGGTTGCTAAACTTGTAAAAGCAAAAAAAGCACAAGGTATCAACATTGAAGAAAAGCGTTCATATGTGTCTAAATTTGAAACATTAACAGATGAAAAAGAAACAAAGTCTGTGTTTAAAGCAAAACCTAAAAAACGTTATAAAGATGAGGAAGAAGAGTTAGTAATTAGTAAACCTACTTATGAAGTAAATCAAAAAGAATATGGTATGAAACCAATCTATACTGCAGAAGAGTTAGAAGAGATTGAACAAGCGGAACAAATTGAACAAGAAAAAGCTTGGATCAATGATGAAATTGATTTCGATGAGTACGATGAGTACTACGACGAAGATTAATTATGCGTAAAGCTGTCATTAGAAAGTGTGTTGCGACACAAATTCAATTAGAAAAAAATGAGTTGATTCGAGTGGTACGTACACCTGAGAAATCAGTAATTATCGATCATACTGGAAAAGCGAATGGTCGTGGTGCATATTTAAAACGAAGTTTAGAAGCAATCGAAATCGCACAAAAAAAGAAAATTTTAAACCGTGCATTAAATGTAGAGGTTGAAGATAAAATTTTTGAAGAATTAAGAGGTTTAGTAAATGAATAAAGCATTAGGAATGCTTGGTATGGCAATGCGTGCTCGTAAATTAAATACGGGTGATGCAGTCATTGAAGATATAAGAAATAAAAAAGCAAGAGTAGTGATTATTGCAAAAGATGCTAGTGAAAATACAAAGAAAAAAATTACAGATAAATGTCATTTCTATAACGTTGAATATTACTTTGTGGAAAGTGGTGATGAGTTAACTCGTGCTATTGGAAAACATAACTGTAAAGCAGTCTCTGTAGTGGATGAAGGATTTGCAAAATCATTAAGAAAAAGCTTGAAAGGCTAGGTGAATATATGGCAAGACCACAAAAAGGTAAAAATAAAAAAAGAAATAACTATAACAGTGCTCCGCAAGTAAAAGAGGAACAAGTAGTCATCACTGAGATTACTTATGTGAATCAAATTACTGTTAAAGAGTTAGCTGAGTTATTACACAAAAATGCATCTGAAATTATTAAATTTTTATTTATGTTAGGAAAGATGGCAACAATTAATACAGTTTTAGATGACGAAACAATTGAATTAGTATGTATGGAATATAATGTTGAAGTGAATAAAGAAATCTTTGTTGAGGAATTTAATTTTGAAGATTTAGAAGAAGATGATGATGAATCAAAGTGTGAATCACGTCCGCCAGTTGTTACAATTATGGGACATGTTGATCATGGGAAAACAACATTATTAGATACAATTCGTAAATCAAAAGTAACAGCAGGTGAGTTCGGTGGAATTACACAGCATATTGGAGCGTATCAAGTAGAGGTGCAAGATAGAAAAGTAACATTTTTAGATACTCCAGGTCATGAAGCATTTACGGCAATGCGTGCTCGTGGAGCAAAAGTTACTGATATTTGTATTATTGTTGTGGCAGCTGACGATGGAGTAATGCCACAAACAAAAGAAGCAATTGATCATGCTAAAGCAGCAGGTGTACCAATTATTGTTGCTGTGAATAAAATGGATAAAGAGGGTGCTAACCCGGAACGTGTTATGGGTGAAATGAGTGAAGCTGGATGTATGCCTGAAGAATGGGGTGGGGATACAATCTTTGTCCCTGTATCTGCATTAGCAGGTGAAGGAGTAGATGAATTATTAGAAAACATTTTAGTTGTTTCTGAGGTTTCTGATTTAAAAGCTAATCCACATCGTGCGGCGATGGGTACTGTAATTGAGGCAAAATTAGATAAAAGTAGAGGACCAGTCGCTACATTATTAGTAGAAAAAGGTACATTAAACTCTTCCGACATTGTCGTAGTAGGTAGTGTTTTAGGTAGAGTTCGTAAAATGGTAGATGACTTAGGTCGTGAAATCAAAACTGCATTACCATCAACTCCGGTTGAAATTATTGGATTATCAGATGTACCAACTGCTGGTGATGTGTTTAAAGTATTTACTTCTAGTAAAAAAGCTCGTCAAATTGCTGATGCAAGAAACCAAGCTAAAGTTTTAGAAGAACGTAATGTATCAAGCGCTTTATCATTAGATGATTTAGCTCGTCAAATTGAAGAAGGTGAAATCCAAACGATTAATGCAATTGTTAAAGCAGATGTGCAAGGGAGTGCAGAAGCCGTGCGTGCAAGTTTAGAAAAAATTGATGTAGCAAGTGTTAAAGTAAATGTCATTCGTTCAACAGCTGGTGCTATTACGGAATCAGATGTTATGTTGGCTGCAGCAAGTAATGCAGTTGTATATGGATTCAATGTACGTCCTAGTGCAGCAGTAAGAAAGAAAGCAGAAGAAGAAGGTGTAGATATCCGTCTTCATAATATTATTTATAAAGTGTTAGAAGAAATGGAAGCTGCGATGAAAGGAATGCTTGCACCTGTTTATGAAGAAGTAATCATTGGTCAAGCTGAAGTTCGTCAAACATATAAAGTTACAAAAATTGGTACGATTGCTGGTGTAATTATTAGTGATGGATGCTTAAGACGTAACTGTGGTGTACGTTTAGTGCGTGATGGCATTGTTGTATATGAAGGTAAGTTAGGTTCTCTAAAACGCTTTGAAAACGACGCTAAAGAAGTGACTTCTGGATATGAATGTGGTGTAACAATTGAAAACTTTAATGATATTAAAGAAGGAGATATTATTGAAGGATTTGAAAGCCAAGAAGTAGAAGTTAAATAGGTGAAATTATGAGTACTAAAAATGAAAAAATAGCTCAACTTATTCAACGTAACATCTCTGAAATTATTCAGTTTGAATTAAAAAACCCTAAATTAGGATTTGTGACAATTACAGATTGCGAAGTAACTAGTGATTTGTCATTTGCGAAAATCTACGTTTCTTTTCTTGGACAAGATGCAAGAACTGAAGCGGGATTACGCATTCTAAATAAATCAAAAGGATTTTTAAGATCAGAGTTAAGTAAAAAAATGAGTACACGAAAAGTTCCTACATTAATTTTTGTTATTGATGATGCTTTAGATCGTGGAAATAAAATAGAGAGAATATTATTTGAGATGAATAAAAAAAGCGATTTGTAAGAAAATCGCTTTTACATTAATAAATAAGGAGGCATAAATGACGTATTTTTATATTGCAGATATGGTATTTGATGCACTTGTTTGCGCATTAGTTATCAGTAGTGTGATTACTTCTTGCTATGCATTTATTAGTACAAAACAGGAAACTAAAAAATATAGTAATCGACATATTTTCTTTGTTTCCTTATATTTCAATATGCTGTTTTATGTCACTGTATTTAGAGCAGATTTTATTCAGGATAAAACACATAGTATTAATTACATCCCTTTTGTACAATTATTTGAAGTATACCAGTTACAAGAGTCAATATTAGGATATTCCACTGCTATGATTACACTGTTATACAACGTGCTTGGAAATATCGTTTGGTTTTTTCCGCTAGGGATGTTAATTAAACGTAAAAATGACCTTTCTTTAACTCAATTATTTGCTATCGCTTTTAGTGTTTCATTAATTATTGAAATTTTACAATACATTTTATATAGTGGTATATCAGATATTGATGATATTATTTTTAATGTATTAGGAGCCATGATAGGTTATTTAGTAACCAGAAAAAAAGGAGATTAGTTATGTCATTAAAAAAATTAGCATTACGTTTTTGGCGTGTGTTTTTAGAAGAAAAACAAAATTTAGAAAAAGCGATTCTTAATAAAGATGTAAAAGAAGTAGACGAAATAAAAAAAATATTAAATACTTATTTTGAAGAAATGAGTAATTGCACTTTGGATATAGAGGAAGAAGATGGAATTTTTGAATTAACGTTCTTACCAGAACAGGAAAAAAATGCGCAAATCGTTTGTGCTTTATTAAAAAGCACAGCACCGAGTAGCTTAAGTGATAATTGGATTGTCCATTCACAATTACCACCTTTATCACAAAAAGCACTACACACAGTATTGCGTTTACAAGATCAGGATTATACGGCAGACGACTTTTATGTATTTTATGAAGTAGATCTTAATAATCGTTGTTTAAATATTGAAATTTTCTGCGACGCCTTTCAAATGATGGAGCCTAGTAAAGCGACTGAAATTGCTGTTTACATGCTCCAGTTATTCATAGGTGAGACAGCTTTAGAAGCGTACATTAATCAAGTCGATGTCATTGATCATAAAAAAACAGGGAGTTCAAGTACTCTATCTTATTTCTATGAGATGATGATGGATATTGTTGTCGAACAAAAATGGACAATGTATGAAGATGCTACTTCAATTTATCGTGCTTTTAATATAACAGATGATGATGCGATACAAAATGAAGTGCGTAAAGATATGAAATTGATTTCTACTTTACATCCTCTACTGATATCGGAAACATTAGAAAACCAAACGTTAATTGCTAATCAATTTTATGATGTAGGGGGAGAGTATGGATTTGTTTATTACAAACATTCAAAAAACGATAAACATGATCATATGATTCGACAAACATTAGAAAAAAAATTAAATGAAATCTTAAACACACATCATACTGCTATGAGTATTGGTGGCGCAATGGGGACTACTTATGCATATATTGATTTAGCTATTTTTGATAAAGAAGAATTTTTAAAAGTATTACCGTTAATTAATGCGAAGTTAAGCATACCGCTTCATTATCAAGCTTTTAATCTATAAGAGCGAACTATGTTGTGATTCGCAACATAGTTATACAAAGCCTTTATTAATTAATAAAGGCTTTGTATAACTGTTGATTTATCGATTGTAAAGAGTCTTAAATACACCTCGATAATAAGCTTAGATATGATATAATATAAACGAAAAAGAAAGAGAGATAGTGATACAATGAAGTTATTTACCCCTAATGAATACGTGAAAGATTTTACTTGTATTGATTTAGCCCAATTACAAAAAAAAGGGATTAAAATGATTATTTGCGATGTAGATAACACACTAGTTGCGCACGATGAAAAAGTACCAAGTGCTGCTGTTCATGCGTTTAAAGAAGAAGTGTTAAAACGAGGATTTCTATTTTGTTTAATTAGTAATAATGTGAATGAAAGAGTATCCATTTTTGCAAAGGAATTACAAGTTGATTACTATCCTAATGCAAAGAAACCACTTTCTGCGACTTATCAAAAAATAATAAATGACTATGGGATAGACCCTTGTTTTATTAGTGCTGTTGGCGATCAGTTATTAACCGATGTCTGGGGAGGAAATCGTATGAATATGTATACGATTTTAACTCATCCACTCTATACAAAAGATTTAGTTTGGACAAAGTTCAATCGTTTTATTGAACAGCAAGTATTCAAAAAGTTAGAAAAACAAGGATTATTAAAAAAAGGAGATTTTAATGAGTAAAAAATGTAAAGGATGTGGTGCACCGCTCCAGTATACAGAAAAAAATAATGTTGGGTATGCCCCAAAGGAAGATGCTTTATATTGCCAAAGATGTTTTAGAATTACACATTATGATGACGTTATGATTTCTTTACAAAAAGGAATCGATAGTGATGAAGTTTTAAGCAAGGTTGCAAAGATGAATGCACTTGTTTTATGGGTGGTAGATATTTTTGACTTTGAAGCCAATATAATTAAAGGAATGAACCGCCATTTATTAGGTAAAGATATTGTGTTAGTCGTTACAAAAAGAGACTTATTACCGAGAACTTTAGGGAATGACAAAATAGGGAAATTTGTTTTAGCTCGATTGAAAGAAAAGGGAATTGAAGTAAAAGGAGTTGTTATTTGCACAGATTTAGTTAAACATGCACATCATGAAGATAATTACTCAATTGAGGAACTTAAAAAAGCAATTCGTTTATATCGTGGAAATCGAGACGTTGTTGTAATAGGAATGGCTAATGCAGGAAAATCTACCTTATTAAATGCATTTTTGAAAAGACAACAGTTAACGGTTAGTAATCATCCAGGAACTACAGTTGATTTTAATGCTATGAGTGTCGGTGATTATAAAATATATGATACACCTGGATTAACACGTTATGATTCATTATTAACACATATTGATGATAAAAAATTAAAACAGATTATACCCACTAAAGAAATCAATCCAGTTAAATTTCAATTAACAAAGGACCAATGCTTGTCATTATCTGGATTAGTTCGATTAGATTTAAAAAATTGTGAAAAGGTAACTTGTGTTTGTTACTTTGCACCTGGATTAAATATTCATCGCAGTAAGTTAGAACGTGCAGATGAATTATGGAATGAACATTTAGGGAAAGATTTATTATCTATTACTTTAGATACAAATTATAAACATATGAAAGTATATGAAAGTAAAATGATAGCAAATAAGATGGATGTAGTCATTCATGGGTTAGGTTTTTTCTGCTTAAGTGGAGATGTAGATCAAGTAAGAGTATTAGTAAATAAAGAAATAGACGTTACGTTTAGAGGAGCAATTATATAATGTTATCAGGAAAAGAAAAAAGACTTTTAAGAGCAAAAGCAAGTACACAAAGAGCAATTATTCAAATTGGAAAAGAGGGGTTGAGTCCTAATCTTGTAGATAGTTTAGAAAAAGCGCTAGAGGCGCATGAATTAGTAAAGTGTAGTATGCTTAAAAACTGTGATGAAGATATTAAAGAAGTTGCATTTGATTTAGCAGCATTAACAAATGCTCAATTAATACAAACAATTGGAAAAGTATTCGTATTATATCGCAGAAGCAAGAAGAATTTAATGGAATTATAATGAAAGTTGCACTACTTGGAGGCAGTTTTGATCCTATTCACAAAGGACATATCCAAATGGCTGTGTATGCCAAAAAACAATTACAGGTTGATGAAGTATGGTTTGTAGTTGCGAAGCATGCACCTATTAAAGCAACAATACCTGCTCCATACGCTTTACGCAAAGCCATGGTAGAGAAAAGTATAACAGCTTATCGTCACTTTAAAGTATGTGATGTTGAAGAACACTTAGAAGAGAAATCTTATACGATTCATACAATTTCTATATTGAAAAAACAATTTCCTAATTATTCATTTTATTTTATTATGGGTGAAGATCAGGTTTCGCAATTGCATTTATGGAAAGATATAGATATTTTACAAGAGCAAGTACAGCTTTGTGCGTTTAATCGCAACGGCAAACAAGTAACAAGTACTTACATGGTACAAACATTAGAAATGCCAGATTATGATAGTAGTAGCACACAAATTCGCAAGGGTCACTTATTACATGTTCCAAAACCTTGTCATAGTGTTATTCACTCACATTTACTCTACTATGAATTTGTGAAAGAATATATGAGTGAATATCGTTATCACCATAGTGTGCGTGTTGCTCAATTATGTAAATCAATTGCTATTGCTAATGGATTAGATGGGCATAAAGCTTATGTAGCTGGATTGCTTCACGATATAGGAAAAGAGTTTAGTTTTATTACTAAAGAAGAAAGTGAAATTATTTTAGAACATAAAAGACCTGCTTTGCTAGAAATGCACCCAAGTATTTGGCATGGATACATATCGTCATACATATGTGCCCATAGTTTATATATAAAGGATAAAGATATATTGTATGCCATTGAGCATCATGTATTAGGTAAATGTAGAAATAAATATGCGATGGTTGTGTATGTCGCAGATAAATTAGATCCACAGCGCAAATATGAAACACAAACATTAATTAATTTATGTAAAAAGAATATATATTTAGGATTCCAAGCAGTCCATGAACAACAAAATGCTTATTACAGTAACAAGGAGAATTAAAATGACAAAATTAGATGCAATTATGAGTAGTGTAGCTACAGCAATTAGAGGAACAAAGGGGGAAGACGTAATTGTTTATGACTTTACAAGCGTAAACCCATTTATTGATCGTGCTGTATTGTGTAGTGCTAGCAACTTACGTCAAGTAAATGCCATCGCTCAAAATATTAAAGATGAATGTAGAAAAAATGGTTTAGATGTACGCGTTGAAGGAAATTCAAATTCAAAATGGGTATTAGTCGATTTAGATGAAGTCATTGTACACATCTTTTTAGATGAAGAAAGAGAAGTTTATAAATTAGAGCGTTTATATTCTGATTTACCAAGACTAGAACAAGAGTATGATGTATAGTGTTTTAGCTAAATTTTATGATGATTTAGTAAAAGATGATAAGGCAACACAAGATTGGGTTGACTTGATCACTAACTATACCAACCAAACATCATTATTAGAATTAGCTTGTGGAAGTGCTGAAATAACGTTGGCATTAGCTAAGTTAGGGTATCAAATTGATGCTACAGATTTAAGTGACGAGATGTTAAAGGAAGCAAAGGAAAAGGATGTAAAGCAATTAGTTAATTTTTTTCAATTAAATATGAGTACTTTTCAATTAGATAAAAAGTATGATACGATTTTGTGTTTATGTGATAGCATTAACTATATCACACAAATAGAGGCATTACAGACAATGATAAAAGATGTATATGAACATTTACATCCACATGGTGTATTTATTTTTGATATGCATAGCCAAGATCGGTTAGAAGAATTTAGAGAAGAATTTTATGAAGAAGGATCGATAGGCGAGTACCAATATTCATGGAGTATTATGAGTGAAGATGAAAATTTATATCATAATTTCTGCTTTTATGATAGCCAAGCTCGAGTGCAACAAGAGCAACACGTACAACGAGTCTATACACCTGAAATCATAACAGAAATACTAAGTCCCTATTTTACTTTTGAAGTGAAAACGGATTTTATAAACGATGGACTAGTAGAAGGGGAGAAGTACTTCTACATTTGTAAGAAGGAGAAATAATATGATTGGTATTGTAGCAGCAATGGAATGTGAAGTAGAAGCAATTATTAAACACATGAAAGAAATAAAGCAGCTTAAGTGCTTTGGTCTAACTGTGTATGAAGGAAATATCGAAAATCATGAATGTGTAGCAGTGCTTGCTGGAGTGGGAAAAGTGAATGCAGCAAAAGCAACTACTTTAATTTGTAGCCAATATAAATGTAGAGCTATATTGAATGTAGGAGTAGCGGGGGGACTAGTCGGACATCAGCAACCATTAGATGTTGTAATTGCCAATCAAGTCATTCAACATGATTTTGATACAAGTCCAATAGATGGGCCCTCTGGATATGGTATTTATTCTATAACAGATGAGCATTTAAATAATCTTTGTCAACAAGCTTGTCAAACATTACAATTAACCTATCATATTGGAGATGTAGCTAGTGGTGATCAATTTGTTACAAAAGATAATGGTTTAAATCGTATTGAATCATTATTTCCAACTTGTGTATGTGCTGAAATGGAAGCTGGGGCAATCGCTCAAATAGCAAATTCATTTAATGTTCCCTGCTTAATTATTCGTGCATTATCGGATGTTGCGCATCATGAACAATCAAATTTGGATTTTCCTAAATTTGCACAAGCAGCAAGCATAAACGCCGGGAATATGATGCAACAAGTATTAACTTTATTAAAGTAAAGGGGGCGTAGGATGTATAGACAAAATAATGAATATCACTCAAAATGGATGACAATTGGATTGGTTGCTTGTTTATTTGTTTTCATTGTTACAGCAATGGGGGTGTTTGTTGGAGGTCCCTATTATGAAAATGCGGCGCAACAGCAAGTAATAATTCAAAAAATTGAAGAAAACCACGAACAACCCAAGTCTATTAAACGTAATGCTTTTCAATTTGTATCGTTCACAGTTTTCGATGATGACGAAATTACAATTTATGATGAAAATGGGGAGTATTTGCTGAGTAGAGATATAGATACTTTGCAAGAAGAAAAAGTCAAAGAATATGTAGAAGCGAATTATCCCACTTTAATTGATGCGCCTATTCAAGTAGCTTATGGATACGATAGTATTGCCTATTACATTGAACATGATTTAGAGGTTTTAGTTATTGATTACGATAGTTTAGAAGAATTATTTTATATGAAAGAAGGGTTATAATGCAATTATATGGAAAAACATTTTTTAATCAAAGAAATTGGGTATTAGAAAATTTTGATCGATTAGATTTAACGCATGAAGAACTATTATGTGTGTTGTTTATTGATTTTTTCAATGAATTTAATTTAGAGTGTAACATTCATACGCTAGCAGCCAAATTAAAAAAAGAGGATTACGAATTGGATGAAATGTTAGAACGGTTAATACATAAAAATTATCTGAGTATTCAATTCATGAATCAAAAAATGGTATATAGCTTAGAAGGTTTGTTTATTACGACAGATAAAGCACAACCTGTAGATCAAACATTATTAAAATCTATGTTTGATGTATTTGAATCTGAATTTAAACGTCCATTATCACAAAAAGAAACACAACAACTTTCTCAATGGATTAGTATATACCCTAATAATGTCATCATACATGGATTGAAGCAAGCATCAGTAAATGATTCTTTAAGCTTTGCTTATATTGATCGAATCATTGTTAATACAGTTAACGGAATAAAGTAAGTTTATGAATATTGATCAAATTTTAAAAGAGATGCAAAGGATGTATCCTGATGCACATTGTGCACTGAACCATAATAACGCATTTGAATTAATTGTTGCCGTTGTGCTAAGTGCACAAACAACAGATGAAGCAGTGAATAAAGTGACGCCTTCATTGTTTGAGTCATTTCCTACACCTCAATTAATGAAGGATGCTTCGATACAGGATATAGCAAAACATATTAAAAACATTGGATTATATCATAATAAAGCAAAAATGCTTAAAGGGCTAGCTACTCGTTTAATAGATGTATATAATGGTGATGTACCATCTTCTAAAAAAGATTTAATGAGTTTAGATGGCGTTGGTAGAAAAACAGCGAATGTTGTTCAATCTGTATGGTTTGGAATTCCAGCTTTTGCAGTAGATACACATGTAGAACGTGTTTCAAAGCGATTAGGGCTTGCTAAATTTGCAGATGATGTAGAGGTTATTGAACGTAAATTAAAGCGTAAAATCAAGCGTGAACTTTGGAATGACGCCCATCATAGTTTTATTTTTTTTGGTCGATATCATTGTAAAGCACGGCACCCTGAGTGTTTAGATTGCCCACTTAAAGAGGGATGTAAGAATGATAAATTTCAGGTCTATAAAAAGAAACAAAAATAGAGTCGATTTTCAATTAAGAAAATTCGACTCTATTTTATTATTGTATTTGTAATTGCGTATGCAATAATTGTAGGTCTTGTGCATCACTTTTATTAAAAGTAATGATACAAGAATCTTTATTATTATAACGGGGAATTAAATGAAAGTGCAAATGTTCAATCGTTTGACCGGCTGCTTCATTTATATTTGTTAATACATTCATGCCCTTGCACTGTAAAGAGTCCATTAGATGCTTACCAACTTGTTTTGTAACAAGTATCGCATCGCTTAATGCGGCATCTTCACAATCAAAAATATTGTTTGCATGTTGTTTCACAATAACTAGGCTGTGACCTTTTGTTACCTGTGAAATATCTAAAATGACAATTACATATTCATCTTCGTATAATTTATAAGAAGGGATTTTACCTTCAACAATATCACAAAAGATACACATAAATTAATCTCTAGTGTAAGCAGGATTTGTTCCTAATAATGCAGAATAAATAGTAGCGTCATAAATACCATATGAAATTTCATCTAAGTAATATTTAAGTGCTGTTTGTTCCATTGTCAATCCTTCATCATTAGTATTTGTAGAATTAGCAATAGTAGTAATAGCCTCATCTTCGTAGTTTGCTACTTCACTCGATATTTTATTGACTAAGAAGTAAGTAGTCATTGTGTCATCGTTTCCGATTGCATCTACATATGTACCATCTTCTGTTTCTTCAATTTTAGTCCATAATGAACTTGGTAACATTTCATTAGTATAGATGCTTGTATCTGTTACGTACCCTTCTGCATTGGCATACGATAATAAATCTTCAAACGCTGTTCCATCTTTCAATTTTTGATAAGCTTCATTAGCTTGTTCTTGGTTATTGATTGCAATTACTTGTAATTGCAAAGGTTTCAGTTGTTCAAATAATTCGTCTTGTTTTTCTTTTACATAAGCAGAGGTAATCAACGGCTCTCTTAATGTATAAAGAATTGCATTTTGGTAAAAGTCTTCTTCATCAGCATACCCACTATCTTCTAAAAATGCATCCCAATTATCGGACCCCACCTCAGCTTTAACATCTTCTAATTCAGCTTTTGCAGCCGTTTCTAATTCCTCACTAATTGGTACAGCTACCTCGATAATTTGTTTGTTTAATGCCGTTACGACAGGGGTAATATTACCGCTAATTTGTAATACATTGTATACATCACCAGTTGTAATGGTTTGATCACCCACACTTATCAACACATCTTTATTGTTAGTAATAGTAGTACTTGCGTCACTACATCCACCTAAGACTAATAGTCCAGATAGGGCAACTATAGGAAATAACTTTTTCATTATTCAGTGTCCTCCTCTTCTGTAATATTCATGAATGTTAATAATTCTTCTTGTAGCTGAGCATCTTCAATATTTACATCAAGCTTTTTAGCAGCATCCCATAATGCTTCATTAAAAATATTTTCGTTCATTGATACAGCCGCTTGTGCGATATCATTTACAACCGTTTCACCTTCTAAAATTTTATCTAAATCCGTTTCTTCTACATATAATTTATAAAATCCAGTGTCAGTTTTAATCCATTCACTACTGATGTCACCTTTGCTTAATGCGTATGCTTCTGTTAATACAGCTTCATGCAATCCTGTAGAACGTAAAACTAACCCTAAAGAACCACCAACTGATGCTGTTTCATCATCTGAATATAATTGTGCAATTTTAGCAAATTCACTTTTTTCAGCAATTGCTTGGTCTACATCATTCATTTTTTGAATTTCAGCATCCGTTAATTCATTTACATCTGCAGCACTTACAAAAATTTGAGAAACAAATCTTGGTTGTTCTGTTTCAGTAAATTGCTTACTTAATTCTTCATCATTCATTACGTAATCATATACTAGTTGCATATATTTTGCTTGATTAATAAATAATAATTCAAAATCTTCTAAACCGGAGTATCCAGATTGAATTAACTGACTCTCAATAATTTGATCAGCAGAATCCCCGTATGTTTCTGTGTAGTATGCTCTATACTGTTCAGCTGTTGCTTCTGCATTATCCTTCATTTCATCTGTTGTTTTAATGGCTTGCTCTAATACAGTGTTTTGGAAAATCGTATAAAGAGAACTAACTCCTTGTTTTGTTCCATCTACAGTACTGTTAAAAGTATCTGTATAATAGTCATCGGCAAAGTAATTATATCCATCTGTTGAGAAAATAACATCTTTTCCATCGGCTGATTTTGCAGGAATTTTATCTTTATTTGTATCCCATGCAAAATAAATAGCAAAACTAATAAAAATACATCCTACTAAAAGGACAAACCAAAACTCTTTTAGTATGTTCATTGCTTGTTGTTTCATAAAAACCTCCTATTTCGCTCTTATAATTATAAAGTATTTTAATTTGAATTACTAGTTAAATTTGCTTGCCAAATATGAAAGTTTTGTGAAATTATAATTAAAACTATATCGTTTTAATTGTTATCTTATTGTAAATTTGTTATCATATATAAAGAATGAAAAAGGAGCATATTATGTCAAAAATAGTAATTAAAAACTTACATGTACAAGTTGAAGATAAAGAAATTTTAAAAGGGCTAGATTTAGAAATAAATGAAAATGAAATTCATGCTTTAATGGGCCCTAATGGGAATGGTAAATCAACACTTTTAGCGGCGATTATGGGGAATCCAAAGTATACTATTACAAAAGGTAGCGTTTACTTAGATGGACAAAATGTATTAGAAATGAGTGTAGACCAAAGAAGTAAAGCAGGTATGTTTTTAGGTATGCAATACCCACAAGAAATTAGTGGAGTAAATAACTCAGATTTTATGCGTGCAGCAATTAATGCTAGAAGAGAGGAACCTATCTCTTTATTTAAATTTATTAAACAAATGGATGGGGCTATTAAAAAATTAGAAATGAAATCTGATTTAGCGCATCGTTATTTAAATGAAGGATTTTCTGGTGGAGAAAAAAAACGAAATGAAATCATTCAAATGATGCTGTTAGAACCAAACTTAGCAATGCTAGATGAAATTGATTCAGGATTAGATGTAGATGCATTGAAAATTGTAGCGAATGCAATTTTAGAGTTACAAGAAAAAACTAAGTTATCTCTATTAGTGGTCTCTCATTATGAACGTTTTTATGATTTATTAAAACCAACACATGCTCATGTCTTAATGGATGGTAAAATTGTAGAACGTGGAGGATATGAATTAGTTGAAAAAATTGATCAAGAAGGATATGAATGGTTAATTGAAAAGCATGGTATTACAACAACTAAAGAAACAAAAAAAGTATTGATGCTTGAAAGTTGTGGAGCTAAAAAATAATGAAACAATTAATGTATAATGAGGATGTTGTAAATCTTACTATCCTAGATTCACAGACGTATAATGTTAATGTGAAAGATGTAAAACAAATGCATATTACACTTGCCTCTATGCAAACATCTTTATTAGTGTTAGATATTGAAAGTGAGACAATTGAAGTAAAAGTAGTTGTTGAAGAACAAGCTAAATTAAATATATTATATCGATATAGACAAAAATGTCATTTAAATGAAGAAGCGAGTATAAAAAAAGATGCACAATTAATAGTAGGACACTATCAATTACATACAAATCTGATGGAAAACATATTACGCTATGATTTAATGGAGAGCGGTGCAAGTGTAGAAGTTATTACTAGTGTAGTAACAAGTGGCGTTAATCACTTTAATATTGAGTGTATTCATCATGTGGGACACACTACAAGTAAAATGGAAAATTATGCTATTGTCCATGAGAATGGAAACTATGGCATGCAAGCAAACGGAAGAATATTGAAAGGTGCTAAAGAAAGTGCTTCTCATCAAGCTACGCGTGTGTTAACAAGTAGTGATAAACAAAAAAGTGAAGTCACGCCATTATTATTTATTGATGAAAATGATGTCCAAGCTTCTCATGCTGCTACACTTGGTCAAATGAATGAAGATCATTTATATTACTTACAAACAAGAGGATTATCTAAAGATGAAGCTTTAGCATTATTGACATTGTCTTATGTGTACCCAATATTACGTGTGGTAGAAGAAGTGGAAGAAGTAAAACAAGTAATTGAAAGTGAAATTGAAAAAAAGGTGGGGTTAGCGTGCTAAACATTGAAGAGATCAGAAGTGATTTTCCAATGCTTTCAAGAAAATCAAAAAAAGGATATGATTTGATTTATTTTGATAATGCGGCCACTACATTTAAACCACAAAGTGTCATCGATGCAGTTACTCGTTATTATACTGAGTTTGGAGTCAATGCACACCGTGGCGATTATGAATTGAGCTATTTAGTTGATCAAGAATTTAATCAAGCAAGACAATGTGTGGCTTCTTTCTTACATGCAGAAGCGAAAGAAGTTGTATTTACATCAGGAGCAAGTGAAGCATTGAACTTGGTAGCTTATGGATACGGACAAAAATATTTACAACCAAACGATATTGTGTTGAGCAGTGAAGCTGAACATGCATCTAATATATTACCTTGGATGAAAGCTTGTGAAGTCACACAAGCAACTTTAGATTTTATTCCATTATTAGATAGCGGTAGGATTGACATGGATGCATTTAAAAAGAAAATGAATCCTAATGTTAAAGTAGTTACATTAGCACAAGTAACAAATGTATTAGGATTTGTGGTTGATATCAAAGAAGTGTGTAGAATAGCTCATGAGCAGGGAGCCATTGTAGTAGTAGATGGGGCACAATCCTTGCCACATATGGAAGTTAATGTTAAAGATTTAGATTGTGATTTCTTTGCATTTTCTGCTCATAAACTATGTGGGCCAACTGGAATTGGAGCACTTTATGGTAAATTTGAATTACTACAAAGCTGTGATCCATTCATGTTTGGTGGCGGGAGTAATGCCCGTTTTGACTTATGTGGAAACATTTTATTAAAGGATGCTCCTTATAAATTTGAAAGCGGAACACCAGCTATTGAAGCCGTGTTTGGAATGAAAGCTGCAATTGAATACTTAACTAAAATTGGTATGAAGCAAATTCATGACTATGAATTGGAATTACATGGCTACTTGATTCATAAAATGAAACAGTTAGATAATGTAGAAATATACAATGCAGATAATGATAGTGGGATTGTCACATTCAACATCAAAGACGTCTTTTCACAAGATGCAGCGACTTACTTTAGTGATCATGGTATCGCTGTGCGCAGTGGACAACACTGTGCTAAATTATTAATGGATAAATTAAATACTAGTTCTACATTAAGAGCTAGTGTATATTTTTACAACACAAAAGAAGAAGTTGATCGATTTATTGAGATTTGCAGTCAAATTAACAGTGAAACAATGCTAGATGTATTTTTTTAGGAGGAAATGAAATGAATGATATGATGAAAGATCCAATGGTATTGAGAAGTATCATTATGGATCATTATAAATACCCGAAAAACCACCATTTAACACAAGACAAAAATTATTTAGAAAAACATATGGCTAGCGAATCTTGTATAGATGATATTCGTGTACAGGCATTAATTGAAAATAAAATCATAAAAGACATTTGTTTTGATGGTGTAGCTTGTACTATAGCTACTAGTTCTACTTCAATTATGACTAGTTTACTAAAAGGAAAAACGATCAAAGAAGCACGAGAAATTATTCAAGAATATCGCAATATGATTGCTGAAAAACCATATGATGAAGATGTCTTAGAAGAAGCTGTAGCTTTTCAAAATGTTGGAAAACAAGCCAATCGTATTCATTGTGCCACAATTGGTTGGGATGCAATGGAACAATTAATGGAAGAAAGTGAGAAATAGCATGGAACATAAAAATCTTCCTGATACAGAGTATAAGTATGGATTTTCTGATAAAGATATAAGTTTATACAACACTGGAAAAGGATTAACAAGAGAAATTGTTGAAGAAATTTCAACAATTAAACAAGAACCAGATTGGATGAGAGAATTTCGTTTACAAGCTTTTGATACTTTTATGAAAACACCTTTACAAAAATGGGGTCCTAATTTAGACGATTTAGATTTTGATGACTACATTTATTATATTAAACCGAGTGAACGTACCGAAGAAAGTTGGGAGGATGTGCCTGATGAAATCAAAGATACCTTTGATAAATTAGGAATTCCAGAAGCAGAACGTGAATTTTTAGCAGGTGTAACAACTCAATATGATAGTGAAGCGGTATATCATAATATGTTAGCAGAAGTAGAAGAAAAGGGGGTTATCTTCTTAGATACTGATACGGCTTTAAAAAAACACCCTGACTTATTTAAAAAGTATTTCGCATCACTAGTACCAGTCACAGATAATAAATTTGCAGCATTAAATAGTGCTGTGTGGAGTGGTGGTAGTTTTATCTATGTCCCAAAAGGAGTTAAGTTAGATAAACCCTTACAATCCTATTTCCGTATTAATACAGAGCGTATGGGGCAATTTGAACGTACCTTAATTATTGTGGATGAGGGGGCAGATATTCACTATGTTGAAGGTTGTACGGCTCCTACCTATTCAAAAGAAAGTTTACATGCAGCCGTAGTCGAAATTTTTGTACATAAAGATGCGCATTGTCGATACTCTACCATTCAAAATTGGAGTGATAACATAGTAAACTTAGTTACAAAGCGAACTAAAGTATTTGAAAATGGGCATATGGAATGGATCGATGGAAACATAGGTTCTAAAACTAATATGAAATATCCAGCCTGTATTTTAGCGGAACCCTTTGCTAAAGGAACTTGCATTAGTATTGCTGTCGCATCGAAAAATCAAGTACAGGATGCAGGAGCAAAAATGATTCATCTAGCACCTTATACATCCAGTTCTATCATTTCTAAATCTATTGCTAGAAATGGTGGAGAAGTAAATTATCGAGGTATTACTAAACATCACAAGAATGCTTTACATGCAAAAAGCAAGGTAGAATGCGATACTTTAATTTTAGATAATATATCAAGAAGTGATACGATACCTGTAAATGTTAGTCAAACACATTCTTCCACTATTGAACATGAAGCAACAGTTTCTAAAATTAGTGAAGAACAGTTATTCTATTTAATGAGTAGAGGTTTAAATGAACAACAAGCAACGCAAATGATTGTAATGGGATTTTTAGAGCCATTCACTAAAGAATTACCAATGGAATATGCGGTTGAGTTGAATCAACTATTAAATTTAAATATGGAAGGTTCAATAGGGTAATGAAATCAAGTGCGCGTAAATCGTGTATAGCCAATCGTAACCAATTAAGCAAACAAGAAATGAATCAAAAAAATAAAGTGATTAACAATAGGTTAATCACTTTATTGCAAGATAAGCAGGTATTGCATAAGTGGACTAAAATTGGATTATACATGCCTATTAAAAATGAAGTAGATATTAGAGAAATACACAGCTATTTTGATTGTATTGCATTACCTAAAGTCATATCTTCAAATGAAATGATTTTTTATGAAGTTTTAAGTTTAAAGGAAGTATCAATAGGATCATTTCAAATTTTAGAACCTGTCAGTCAAAAACAAATAGATGATTTAGATGTTATCATTGTACCTATCGTAGGATTTGATAAAAATAAACATCGAATAGGGTATGGAAAAGGATACTATGATCGCTATTTAGCACATTATACTGGATTGTGTATAGGTGTAGCTTACGAGTGTCAAAAAGTAAAACAGGTAACTACTAATGAATTTGATAGAGCATTAGATTACATTATTAGCGAAGCATGTATCTATGAATGACAAATGTATGGAATCGATAATAATTATTGTAATGAGTGAACGAATTTGTTAATATAATCTAGTTAAAGGAAGTGAACTGAATGGCAAATAAAACATATGATGGTAGTTCGATACAAATCCTTGAAGGATTAGAAGCAGTGCGTAAAAGACCAGGGATGTATATAGGTTCTACAGATAGCAGAGGATTACATCACTTAGTATGGGAAATCGTCGATAATTCAATAGATGAGGCATTAAATGGACATGGGAATACAATTAAAATTACCATCCATAAAGATGAATCAATTAGTGTTGAAGATGCAGGACGTGGAATGCCTGTAGATCAAACAAAAAATGGAAATAGTGCCCTTGAGGTAATTTTCACAGTGCTTCATGCAGGTGGAAAATTCTCTGAAGATGGTGGATATAAAACAAGTGGAGGACTACATGGTGTAGGAGCCAGTGTCGTGAATGCATTAAGTAGTTGGTGTCATGTAGAAGTTTGCCGTAATGGTAAAAAATATACAATGGATTTTTCTAATGGTGGAAAAAACATTGGAAAATTAGTTGAAGTTGGAAAAAGCAATACGACAGGAAGTAAAGTTACGTTTAAAGCAGATCCAACGATTTTTTCAACGACACATTACTCATTTACACAAATTTGTGAACGAGCAAAAGAGAGTGCATTTTTATTAAGCAATATAAAAATGATTTGTGTTGATGAAAGAAAAAACGATATTAAAATCGAAGAATATCATTATGAGAAAGGATTGTATGCTTTCATGGAGTACTTGCATGAAGATAAACAAACATTTCATGCTCCAATCGCTTTTTCAGGTGAAAATAATGGAATAACTTTAGACTGTGCATTCCAATACATTGATGAATATCAAGAAAACATATTCTCATTTGTTAATATGGTACGTACAAAAGATGGAGGAACCCATGAAGTTGGAGCCAGAACAGCATTTACAAAAATATTCAATGAATATGCAAGAAAATATGGATTATTAAAAGATAAAGATAAAAATTTTGAAGGTAATGATGTACGAGAAGGTTTATCAATTATTATATCATTAGGAATACCTGAAACGTTGTTGCAATTTGAAGGGCAAACAAAAGCGAAACTTGGAACTAGTGAAGCACGTAATGTAGTAGAATCAATTGTTAGTGAAAAATTAACTTATTTCTTAGAAGAAAATAAAGAAACAGCAACTACTTTAGTGAAAAAAATGCAAAAAGCATCTTTAGCTAGAGAAGCGGCAAGAAAAGCTAGAAACGATGCTCGTAATGGAAAATCAAAAGGAAAAGAAAAAATATTATCAGGGAAATTAGCGAATGCACAAAGTAAAGATGCAAGGAAGAAAGAATTGTATTTAGTTGAGGGTGATTCAGCAGGAGGTAGTGCAAAGCAAGGTCGTGATTCAAAATACCAAGCAATATTACCACTTAGAGGTAAAGTATTAAATACCGAAAAAGCAAGTATTGCTAATGTTGAAAAAAATGAGGAATTGAATACTATTATTCATGCACTAGGTGCAGGAGTAGGGGCAACTTTTAATGTTGGTGACTGTAACTATCATAAAGTTGTCATTATGACAGATGCAGATACAGATGGTGCACACATACAAGTACTGTTACTAACCTTCTTTTATCGGTATATGCGACCATTAATCGAGCAAGGGTTTGTCTATATTGCATTACCGCCTTTATATAAATTATCGAAAGGCAAAGAATCAAGTTATGCATGGACAGAAGCAGAATTAGCTACTCTTAGAGAAACAAATAAAGGGTATAGTTTACAACGTTATAAAGGGTTAGGGGAAATGAATGCAGAGCAATTATGGGAAACCACAATGGATCCGTTAACTCGCACGTTAATTCAAGTCACTATTGAAGATGCAATGATTGCTGAAAAAAGGGTATCTATTCTAATGGGTGATAAAGCAGATGTACGTAGAGAATGGATTGAAGAAAATGTATCCTTCACAATGGAAGATGCTTTTAATCAAAAGGAGAAAAGATAATGGCAAAGAATAAAAGTAAAGTACAAGATACTTCACGCATTATTGTATCCCCGCTAGAAGAAATTATGGGTGATCGTTTTGGACGCTATTCAAAATATATCATTCAAGAAAGAGCGTTACCTGATGTACGAGATGGGTTAAAACCAGTGCAAAGAAGAATTTTATATGGTATGCAAGTAGAAGGTAATACGCATGAACATAAGTATCGTAAAAGTGCAAAAGCAGTAGGGATTATTATGGGTAATTACCATCCTCATGGAGATAGTTCTATTTATGATGCAATGGTACGCTTGTCTCAGGATTGGAAAAGTCGAATTCCTTTAATTGATATGCAGGGAAATAATGGGAGTATTGATGATGATCCGGCTGCTGCTATGCGTTATACAGAAGCAAGGCTATCTCCTATTGCACAAATGATGTTGAATGATATCGAAAAGGATACAGTTAACTTTGCTTATAACTTTGATGATACAGAAATGGAACCGACAGTATTACCTGCTCGCTATCCCAATTTATTAGTAAATGGAATTAGTGGTATTGCAAGTGGATATGCCACTAATATTCCTCCTCACAACTTAAATGAAGTAATTGATGCAACTATTTATCGTATTGCTCACGCAACCTGTACTATTGATGACTTAATGGAGTTTGTGAAAGGCCCTGATTTTCCGACTGGGGGAATCGTACAAGGGTTGCAAGGCATTAAAGATGCTTTAACAACTGGTAAAGGTAAAGTCATTATACGTGGTAAATGTACTGTTGAAAAAACAAAGACAATCCAACAAATTATTATTACTGAAATACCTTATGAAGTTATTAAAAGTAATATGGTTAAAAAGATGGATGAAATTCGTATTAACAAAGATATAGATGGTTTAATTGATGTACGTGATGAAAGCGACCGTAACGGTTTACGAATAGTAATAGATGTAAAAAAAGATGTGGATACAAATTTAGTATTAAATTATTTATATAAACATACAGATTTACAAGTAGCATTTAATTACAATGTTGTTGCTATTGTTGATAAAAGACCAATGCAATTAGGTTTATGTGATATGTTAGATGCTTTTATTACACACCGTAAGGATGTAGTCTTAAGAAGAAGTCGATTCGAGTTGAATAAAAAAGAAAAACGTTGTCATATATTAGAAGGATTAATTAAATGCATTTCTGTTTTAGATGAAATTATTGCAATCATTCGTTCAAGTAAAGATAAGGCAGATGCTAAACGTAGTATTATTGAAGCGTATCAATTCAGCGATCTACAAGCAGAAGCGATTGTTACATTACGGTTATATCGCTTATCTAATACAGATGTATATGCTTTAAAAGATGAATTTGCTCACTTAGTCAATGAAATTGAAGATTTAAATGAAATTATTTCGAATCCTTCTATGTTAAAAAAAGTCGTTATCAACGAACTAAAACAAGTAAAAAAAATATATTGTAATGCACGTTTAAGCGTAATTGAAAATGAGATTGAAGAAATCAAAATTGATAAAGTAGCGATGATTGCAAATGATCGTGTTATGGCTACTATTTCAAGAGATGGATATATCAAACGAGTCTCTTTACGTTCTTATACGGCTAGTGAAAGAAATAATCCAGGAATAAAAGAGGGTGACGAGTTAATCGGTATCCAAGAAGTGAATACTTTAGACCACATTATTTTCTTTACTGATCAAGGTACATATGGCTACTTGCCAATGTATGAAGTAGAGGAAAGTAAATGGAAGGATGTAGGTATGCATTGTAGTGCAAAAATAAAAATAAGCGCTAATGAAAAAATAGTAAATGCCTTTATTTTACCAACTTTTGATACAGATGGATACTTTGTGAGTGTTAGTCGAAAAGGAATGATTAAAAAAAGTTATATATCAGATTTTTCAGTTTCTAGAAATAATAAAACAATGAGTTGTATGAACTTAGCAGAAGAGGACACTTTATTAAGTACTTTTATTGCATATGACCATGATGATATCGTTCTAACAACAAGAAATGGATATGCAACACGTTACAATGTAGATTTAATCCCTACAAGTGCTAGTAAAGCAAAAGGGGTAAAAGCAATGAATATGGTAGAGGATGTGCTTATTGGATGTAATGTTGTTTTATACCCACAATCTAATTTGTTAATTATTTGCGAAAGTGGAATGATGAAACGTTTAAAATTAGAGGATGTTCCTATTCTTGGAAGACCAGTAAAAGGAAACTTAATACATAAAAAAGTAAAAAGTAACCCATCTGTGTTACAATATACTCGATTAGTTTTAGCAAATGATATAATTACTTTTATGAGTGATGAGAAAATTGAATTAACTGCGAAAGAAGTTCCTATTATGAAAAAGGAAGCCACATTTTCAAATGTTGTAAAATTTAATGCATCATTCTACTTGTTACAACAACTAGAAACTATTGCAATACGAGAAAAACAAGAAGTAATTGAAACTGAAACAAATGAAAAAGTCGAAGAACTACATTTCGAATTATAGGAGGAATTTATGAATAACGAAATTATTGATGCAGAAGTAGTAGAAGAAGTCGTAGAGACGATTCCTATGGAAGAAGTAGAATATAGTGATGAAGAAATAGATGCTATGCTTGTGACATTAAAATGCGCCATTCAAGAAAAAGATAATCTAAGAATGAATGAGTTGGCGAAAAAAATGGCAATTAATTCAAAAGATTATTTAGACAATGATACTTATTTATGGGTAATGTATGCATATTCTTTACGTTACCTAGCAGAAGAAAACACGAATGCAGCACGATATTGCTATATTCGTATGAAAGATGTATTAGAGGCAACAATAGGAAAACGCAAGAAACAAAAAGCGTTAACATTTATTGACACCACACTGCCAACTGAAGTGATTACTAAAGTATATGAAGAAACAGAATTTATGGTTACAACATTAGCGAAAGTACGTAATCAATTTTTAATGATGCAAGTGTTCTTAGTTGCCATGTTCTTTGTATTGATTCACTTTATCTTAGGATATGATGTTTATTTAGCAGTGTTCTTTAGTCTTGGTTTATTTTTCTTAAATGTAAAATTAACATTCACAAATATTAAAAACAAATACATTCAAAGTCAAACAGATGCAAGCAAGTCATATAGTGAAGACGACGAGTTATTTGAATTTGATCTACCAGTAAAAATGTCGTAATTTACTATGATGGAAATCAAATCAAGTCAAAATGCTAAAATAAAAGCATGGATGAAGTTACACCAAAAAAAGTATCGTGATCAAGAAAAAATGTTTTTTGTAGAAGGAGAGCACTTAATACAAGAAGCATTGAAATCAGGGTGTGTAGTGACTATTCTTGTGCGTATGGAAATTGCTTGTCCTTTTGACCATGAACAAATTATCTTTGTTAGTGATCAAGTCATGGATAAACTATCAAAAAATGTATCCCAAGTTAATTTTATGGCAATTTGTAAAAAAATAGCATATACTCAAAAGAAAGAAACGCGTATTGTTTTATTAGATGGTGTACAAGATCCTGGTAATGTAGGAACGATTATTCGTACAGCTTATTCTTTTGGCTTTGATAGTGTGTATTTATCTAAAACAAGTGCGGACTTGTATAATGAAAAAACAATTCGTTCTACACAAGGAGCCATGTTTCATATTCGTGTTGAATGTGTTGATTTATTTGAAAAAGTGAAATTACTACAAGCACAAAATTGTTTTGTATTAGCGACATCATTGCATGAAGCATCTGGTTTACAGGAGTTTGATAATCATATTCCTTCTGTTGCTTTTATATTTGGAAACGAAGGCAATGGTGTATCGCACTCATTATTAAAGCAAAGCGATGCTAATGTATTTATAGAGATGACAGCATTTGAGTCATTAAATGTAGGTGTGGCTGCAGGGATTTGCTTATATAAGTTTAGGAAATAAAGTGATTAGTAACTAGGCAATAATTTTTCATTTACAAAATAGTTTAAATGCGATAAAATTAGTATTAATAATAGTAAAAGGAGTGTTAGTATGACAACATTTACATATAAAACAAAAGGTGTTTGTTCACGTATGATGACATTTGAAATAGAACAAGAAACGATTCAGTCTGTTTCAATTGATGGAGGATGTGCAGGAAATTTATTAGGTATTTCAAATATATTAGTTAATAAAACAATAGATGAAGTGATTTTATCATTTAAAGGTGTTCCTTGCGGAGTTAGAAAAACATCTTGTCCTGATCAAATTGCTCAGGCTTTAATACAATACAAATCAAGTTTATAAAATTTGTTTAAGTATATTTAGTAACTACTATTGTAGTTACTTTTTTTATGGGGAGAAATAGGGATATGAAAGATATATTATTTATATTGAAGTATACAAAAAAAGTAAAATATTTATTTTTGCTACTTCTATTATGTGTGTTAATTTATTCAATAGGTTTATTAATAAGTCCATTAATTGTTAGTTATGTATTGGATAATGTTATTAATGGATTAGCAATACATGATCCTATGACACATTTGATTAATCAATTATTAGGAGGTAGTCATTATGTGTCAAATCATTTGTGGGTGGCTACATTAAGTATCATAGTTGTATTCAGTGTGGTTGCTTTAGCTGTGTATTTAAAAGGTGTGATTTGTGGAGTGCTATCTGAAACTTTCGCAAAAAACATTCGTGATCACGTATACGACCATCTTCAAAAATTAGATTACTCCTATCACAAAAGTAAAGAAAGTGGTGATTTAATACAAAGAAGTACATCGGATATCGATCAAATACGAAGAACTTTAGCCACACAATTTGCAGAAATGTTTTTTTCTATTTTTACAAGTGTTACAGCGATTATTATTTTAGTATCAATAAATCCAACGTTAACATTATTGTCATTTTTTGTATTGCCAATTTTATTTATATCTAGTTACATTTTCTTTAAACGTAGCAAGAAAATTTTCTTAGAGTGTGATGAGTCAGAATCTATGTTAACAAGTGTTGTACAAGAAAATTTAGCAGGCGTACGAGTTGTAAAAGCTTTTAATGCAGAATTAGAAGAAATTGAAAAATTTGAAAGAGCAAATGATGATTATCGTGAAAAACTATATCGTTTGATACATGCGATGTCTATTTTTTGGAGTGTAACTGATATTTTTGGATTGGTACAAATATTAATTATGCTAGTTGCAGGGATTGAATTTGTGCAAAGTGGTGCTATTGGTGGTGGACAATATTTTGTTTTCTTATCGTATGTTAGCTTTGTTATATGGCCACTTAGACAACTAGGTCGTATTTTAGCAGATTTAGGAAAATTAAGCGTCTCTATTAAACGTATTGATGAAATATTAAAAGTGGAACCAGAGGATTTAGATAAAGGTATACATATGTCTTTAAAAGGTCAAATTGATTTTAAACATGTATCCTTCCGATACCAAGATGATAGTTCACATACTCTTACTAACATTAATCTTAGTGTTTCGCCTAAACAAACTATCGCAGTGATGGGTCCAACAGGCTCAGGTAAAAGTAGTTTAGTCAACTTAATGAGTAGGTTATATGAGTATGAAGGAAATATCCAATTTGATGGAGTAGAATTACGTGATATTGCAAAAGGTTGCGTGCGCCAACAAGTGGGAATCGTTTTACAAGAACCTTTTTTATTCTCTAAAACAATTTATGATAATTTAGCATTGAGTGCAAAAGAAATTGCAGAAGAGAAAGTATATGATGCGGCAAGAACAGCATCTATTCATGACGTTATTCAAGAATTTAGTTTAGGTTATAAAACAGAAGTTGGAGAAAAAGGAGTTACCTTATCAGGCGGACAAAAACAACGAATTGCAATTGCTAGAACATTGGTTAATGAATGCCCAATATTAATTTTTGACGATTCTTTGAGTGCACTAGATTCTAAAACCGATGCAGCCATTCAAAACGCATTAAAAAACATGAAGCATAAAGCAACAATGTTTATTGTTACACACCGTGTAAACAGCGCAATACAAGCAGATAAAATTATTATTTTAGAGGGAGGTAAAATTGTTCAACAAGGAAGTCATGAGCAACTAGTAAATGAAAAAGGGTTTTATCAAGATATTTATACATTACAAATGGGGGAGGAAGTAAGATGAGTAAATCCATATTAAAAGAAGAAGAGTCTGATTTAAAATCACTTGATAAAACCATTTGGATGAAGTTAATCCGCATTTTATTAGTCGATAAAAAAATAGTTGTTCAATCGATAGCTATTATATTATTTATGTCATGTATTGATATATTTTTGCCTTATTTAAATAAATTTGCAATTGATTATTACATTACTAGTCAGAATGGTTATAACTACATTGGGTATTTTATTATTGTTTATTTAACATGCATTATTTTGCAATCTATTAACGTATATTTATCTTTTAAAAGAATGGCGATTTTAGAATCAAACTTCGGAAAACGATTACGTAAAATGGCATTTCATAAATTACAAAATTTATCTTTTTCTTACTATGATCGTACAGCAAACGGTTGGTTAGTTGCTCGATTAACGGGTGATGTTAATCGATTAGCTGAAATCTTAGCTTGGGGGATTTTCGATTTTGGATGGGGAATTTTCTTAATGACAGGAATTTTGATTACCATGTTTGTAATAAATGCTAAGATGGCATGTGTACTATTAGTATTAATGCCTTTTGTATTTATTGTATCGCGTTATTTTCAAAAGAAAATTTTATTAGCACAACGAAAGTCAAGAACGATAAACTCTAAAATTACAGCCTCTTTTGCAGAAGGTATAAATGGAGCGAAAACAACTAAAACATTACATTTAGAAAGACGTAATGCAAATGATTTTTTTGAAACATCATCTGAAATGAAAAGTTATTCTTTAAGAGCAGCAAAAATTAATGCATTATTTCAGCCTATGATTTATCTGTTTTCAGCAATTGTGATCGCAGCCTTACTTCAAATAGGAGGTATAGATTTACAAAACAATACGATTACCTTCGGTACTTTAGCACTTTTTATTAATTATGCACAAATGTTTTTTGATCCATTAAAAATGATTGCACGATTGTTAGCTGAATTTCAAATGGCACAAGCTAATGCGGAGCGTATTCTTGGTTTGCTAGAAGAGGAAGTAGAAATTGTGGACACAGACGATGTGATTGAACAATATGGTACGCTGATGCAACCTAAAAAACATAATTATGTATCGATTATGGGTAATATTGAATTTAAAAATATAGATTTCTATTATAAAAAAGATGAAATCATTTTAGAAAATTTTAATTTTAAAGCCAAAGCAGGTGAAATGATTGCTTTAGTTGGTCATACAGGAAGTGGGAAGAGTACGCTTGTTAATTTATTAAGTCGTTTTTATGAACCTAAAAGTGGTGAAATTTTAATTGACGATATAGATTATCGTAAACGTAGTTTAGGGTGGTTACATTCTCAATTAGGGTATGTATTGCAAACACCTACTTTGTTTAGTGGTACGATTAAAGAAAATATTGCATATGGAATGAAAAATGCAAGTGATGAAAAAATTATGGAAGTAGCTAAACTTGTTAATGCACATGGTTTCATTATGGAATTGCAAAAAGGATATGAAACTTCAATTGGAGAAGGAGGAGACCTCTTATCAACTGGTGAAAAACAATTAATTTCTTTTGCAAGAGCATTGCTTTGTGATCCTAAAATTATCATTTTAGATGAAGCTACCTCATCAATTGATACGCAAAAAGAACAATTAATTCAAGAGGCAATGCAAGTTTTACTTCAAAATCGAACTAGTTTTGTAGTCGCACATAGATTATCAACCATTGAAAAAGCTGATATAATATTGGTTATGGATCATGGAAAAATTGTAGAACAAGGAAGTCATAAACATTTGTTAAGTTTAAAGGGATCGTATTATGATTTATACCAAAAACAGAAAATGTTAGATGCACAGAAGAAAATATTGCATTCACATAATAATTAAAATAATCTTGTTTATATTACTAACGATTATGAGGATGAGCATTCAAAAATTATTAAGGACATAAGTTAGAGACATAAATTCTATAGTATATAGAGTTTATGTCTTTTACTATGCAATTTAAAGCAAATCATTAAAGTTTCATCATTCATCCTACTGCAGTAACATAGAAAAGATGAAGTAGAGATCCTATTATTAAATTGATAAAACATGATTTGACTATTATTTATCATGTTTAATACATTTTACATACAAATGATTCAATTTTATTTATATGTAAACGATTACAACTATTTTGTTTGATAAAATTTGAAACTAAGGTATAATATAAATGAATAAGAATAATGTTTGTTAATTGGTTATATAAACCAATAAATAATTAGATGGTCATGTATTACATACATCTGATGAACATTGTTTAGCCTAGTATAACTCTTACATTAGTCAATAATTTGATTTATATTTAAAAACCTTTTAATGTTATATATAACTGTATACTATTCAGCAAATGTCCTAAAATTAAATTGCATTTTTATTGTAGTAAATTGGATTATGATAAGTAAAGGTTGATATAAATTAACTAATATTTGATTTTTACTAATACTAATCGAAAATGTTATTGATGCAAAAAGCCCTAAAATTTGCCAAAACATGTTTTGAATTAAATTCTGTATAGCATTTTAAAACGAATAAAACTAATGGTTCATTAGTTTTAATATGAATGTAGTTCTTTGAAAATTATTCTAAAATTAGTTATTTTGCCATTTTAAAATTCAATAAATTTTACTAGGAGTACAAAATGACTAAAATAGAGGTATAAGAAATATGGAACTTTCTTTAATATGCTTCTTTCTTTAAATATAATAGTATACGAACGATAAACTTGAAAGTGTTTTATCTACCTATTTATTATTAAGTAATGATAAGCATATTATACAATTGACTGAAGACCATACTCTTATATTCTTTACAATTGTTTACTGTTATGAATATCTATGATTTTACTAATTACTATATTAAAAATCTATATATTTATAAAAAGGCAATTTTAGATACATAACTGTAATTAGTATTTTCATCGTTTAATTTAAAGTGTTATAAGGAATTGACTTTATTTTAAGTATGAGTCAATATTAATTTCAATTATTAACTATTTATAAAATGATATTTGCACAAAAATTAAGTGTGACTGAATAAAGTTTAGTTTTAATGATATGAGTGGACTATTGATTATTTTTATAAGCTAAATCATTATTTAAAATATTAGTTTATTTATACATTTAAATTGTCTATGGAGGTAAACGATAAAAAAACCTATACTTGATTAAGTTATTTTATATACAATATTTTAGAGTAATTATCAAATAAGAATTGCATTTGGTTAATTAGTCAATTCAGTTGAAAACTAATTTGATTTGTAAAAAAAGAAAAGAAATACTTACATTTCATTATGTTTCAAATGATCCAAGTTCACAAGTTAAATGTGTAGTGATTAATTGACCATTTATTAAGAAATTAGAATCTGAATCTTTATATAGACAATAATAAATGAACCCTAGATTATTATTGTTTTCCTTCCTTAGCTATTTGACTATGGGAGGGATTATGGTAGTATACAACGTTTGCTTTACATTTCAACATCTACGAATATAGTCCTAAAGATTAGAGTTCTAGTACCTTGCCTAGTCAACATATTGATCTTATAAAGTAATGTGAAACAAAAGCATGAATACGATTAACCATAATCAAATGAATAGAGCATGTTGGCTCTTTAAAAAAAGAACTTAGAATATGTATAAAATTGCTCTATTTACAGTTTTAACAAAGAAAGGAGCATATGATATTACGGCATGCGAGGTAAATTAGTATCATAAAATAAAAACATGAAATTAAAAGGCCGTCTTTTTTCTGTATTTGTTGCATTTGCCTTAACTCTACAAATGATTCCAATAAATATATTGGGCGTAAGCGCAAATGAAAACCTTATCAATGAAACAGAAATAAAAGAAGAAATCACAGCATTTATAATTGGAGAGGAAATTACTCAACAACAAATGGATGTAGGGAGTGAAACTGCAATTGTATTACCAGAGTCTATTGCAGTGAAAGTTAAGCCAGAAGTAGAAGGAGATGAATTATTAGACAGAGAAGTGTCTGTTATTTGGCAAGAAGTCCACGATAAAACATTCACTTCCTCATCGGTTCAAACTTTTTTATACGAAGCTCAACTGCAAGATGAAACTTATGTTTTATCAGAAGGAGTCACATTACCGACTATTTCAGTTGATGTTTTAGCTTTACAAAATACGCAGAAACCTGCTGTATTAAATGATCCTCTTGGAGGGGCTGGTAGCGACCCAGAAGGAATCGCTGATCCAACTCCAGCAATTGGAGAAAGTGCAAACGGAAATCTAAGAATTATGTTATCTACTCTTCCGTATGCAACAGCTGAAAATCCTGATTTTAAATGGGATTATCCTGAAGGTTTAACGGAACCAGACATTGAGGATGACACAATGCGTGCATACAATTATGAGATTCAAGTAGTGCACGATGATTCTTTACCAGCCGGATCGATACGAACAATAACAGTTAATCTTGATCCATTTAGCAATGGAGTATCATCTCCATTAAAATTTGGAACGGTGCCTAATACTGCGACATTTATTCAGTCAACGTTAGTTTCAAGTGACAAATTAACTGTGACTTATGAAATCCTTAATGATGTCCTAAAAAACACTGCTGGAACAATTACGTTTACATTGCAACCATCAGGTTATTTTGGTCATAGAAACCCTGGATACGAAACAACTTATTATAAAAAAATTTCTAAAACTGAAGGAACTTTAGCTTCTAACATAGGAGTTATGTTACTATTAAATCCAAATGGAAAACTAGGGATTGAACTAAGAGAAGAAGGAGTAGAAGAAAGTACTGTATTGTTAGAACACCCGTTGCTAAGAGATAATCAATCAGATGCACCTCTTTTCAGTGATATGGGAACTTTAGTAAATGAATTACAAGAAGCAATCGCTGATAAAAATATTAGTTCATTCTACTTAGGTAGTGATGGATACTTGTATCTTAAAGATGATGCAACAGGAAAGATGATTGTTGAAAATAGTGAATATAATGATGGACTTAGCTTAGTAGAAGCTCCAGTTTATGGTAATGCATATGACTTAATCACTGGCAATCATACACCGATTGGTGATTTCTATTTTAAATCACCATATCCAGACGGATTCCAAGCTAAAAGAACACTTTTTAATAGCAACACTGTACAATTTGTAAAAGCAGCGGATTGGTATATTGATACGAGACAAAGTTTATCTGAACAATCACTATTATCTGATAAAAAGGTTGGAGGAGTATATAATACGTCCTCTAATACGTCAAATTTAAGTGATGCTGCGCTAATTTTATCAACAATACAACAAAACGATTCTAATGGGCCGTTTTATTCACAAATGTTAACAGGTGTACGAACAATTCAAGAAGATAACCTTGTTGTTGTTTTTGGTGGAAATCATGAGAATGCGATCGCGGCATATAACCCATTGTTTAGATATGATCAACCATCCTATCAAGGGGACCCAATTATTGCACAGTACAATCAAGTAATTACTAATCCTGACACAACATCGAGTGATAAATATATAACAAAAGCACAGGAACAAGAGTTAGGTCAAATTACTGTAAACATTCCTGAATATACTTACCAAGATTTAATTACTATGGAAGCAAGTGTTCCTGAAAAAGTAAATACAGATGATCCTGTAGATATGGAATATAATTTTTCTATTTTTAATTTAGTAGATTCATATATTGGTGCAGATGGAAATAGACGATATACTAATGAATATATTGAAAATAATATTGCACACTATTTCCATAATGATGGAACAATGACGATGAATTTTGCAGATGAAAATTTTAATCCAACAACACTAACATTACCTAATGAATATACAGAATTTATTTCTTATCAAATTACATATACGAATGGAGAAAAAAGTGATGTTATTTCAACACCAGGTGAAATTTATATTGAATTTACACCTCATGCTGATAGTTCAGAAGTAGCGAGTGTTACATTTAATATTTCTAGTAACGGATTAGTAGAAACAGGAAAGGCCTCAGGGTATTCAACTGGTGGACATTTTACTGGTATTTTTAAGGAGCCAACAGATGGAACCAATTCAATTAAAGTAGATGTTACCTTTGAAAGTACAGGAAATGCTAAAACAAAAGCTGATCCTGCTAGTACAGATGTTGTTGTTTCAAAAGCAATTACATGGGAGTACGCTCCTGGAGTAGATTATTTGCATACTTATCAAGATATTACAGGAAATTCAACTTTAACACTTAACAATGATAAATTTTCTAGTTATAATACTAACTCACGAGCAAAATTAAATTTCGGATTTGCAATTCCTATGGAAATGGTACAATCATCTGTAGTCTATAGTGATGTGGAAATTAACTTGTTTGATACTACACAATTAGAAGGAACACCTGAAGAAATACTTCTAGAAACAACAGAGATAAATGCTGTTTTAGCACAACTGGGAGAAACATTCACATTCTTAGGTGAGGATAATAAAAATGTAATATTTTCAACAAATAGTGAACATAAAATTTGGATTGAATACACTACAAATTTAAATACCACAACTAAAAAGTTTTATATTGAGCCTGGTATAAATGCTACCTATACAATTCCAAAACAGGAAAATGAGTATTATACAAGTTTTGTATTCCGTGCTGATTATTTACGTTTGTTAGGTGCAGATGTAGAATATTTAAGTACAGGTATGGACGTTATTCCATTATTCGAAAATTTTGATTTTGAATGGACACGTTATGATGATGTTCCGAAAGTAGAGCCAGGTAAGAGAATTGCAATTAATGCGTATGCTGAAGCAGTTAATTTAACTCCTTCGTGGACTCCAACTGCCGGAGAACCAAGTGAATATAATTTAAATAAAAATTATTCTTCTAACTTAGGTTCAAACAGCACAAATATTTCTGACGCAGCTCTTCAATATGGAAAAACTGTTACTGTAGAAGGTTATGCAACGAATTTTGATTCTATTACATTGCCTTTTGATGGGACTATGGGATCTCACTTGAGTGGTTCTACTACAATCGACTCACCAGTAAAACCCAATACATCTGCATCAACTTATTATTGGAATGGATTAGTTTACCCTCCTAATACTAATGTATATTTACAGCTGAATACAAGCCAGTTTAGATATGTAGGAGATAATGAAAGAATTACTAAAGTTGAAAAAGATGGAAAAACATGGTTGATTTACGATTTAGAAGGCTTTAACATGTCCGTTTATCATCAAGGAAAAGAATTTAGTTTATCTGGTGATGACTTCATTGTTACTAATGATATTACGCCAAATACGAATTATCAATTATTCTTGGATGGATATGCTGATGCTGCGTCACTGTTCCAAGTAGATGGTGACTTTAATCCATACTTTACTTTTATTCCAAATACAACATTTGAAACAAACGGACTAACTAACGCAGATTTACCAGAAATTGCAGCTTTAAATAATGATTCTTATGCAGGAAAACGTTATATACAATTGAATGTAAATGAGACTATGCCATTGAATGTTGCAACCAACCACGATATTTTATTATATCCAGGTATTGATGGTGTCGGTGAAAAGTTAACGGTTGCAGAGTATGTAGCGCATCAAAATGATGACTTAAATTTACAGTTTGACTTAGGGTCTAATACACGTGTATATGAAAACTACAACATTATTATTACTCTACCACGTGCTGTGGATACAGAAATTCCAGAAGAGGAAGAAGCTACAACAACTAAGTTATCTTTATATCTAGATTCATTAAGTGAAGAATCTGTTATACTATCAGATTCACTAAAAGAGAATGGTTATAACATTGCTTTTGCTTCTTCGGCATCATTTAACGAAGGAGATGCAACGGATGTTACTTTTGTAGAAGCAACATCAATTGAAGATGCGCAATATGTAGTGATTACTGTGAATAAGATACCTCAACACTCATTTGGTGAAGTAGAGTTAAAATTACATGCCAATGATGAAGAAATGTATATTATCGATGACAATATTAATTCCTTTGCATTTGTAAATACTAAGTACCAATATCAAGAAGGTGACATCATCGGTTCGACACTTTATAATGTTGATGCTTCGAAAAATGTTGCACCAGCTCAATATGTATTTAGATGGTATGAAGTGAGTGGATTAGCTTATGAAGAGTTATCCGAGTATATACCTGACGGAATAAACGAAAGTTCGACTGATGATAGTATCCCTACTAATCCTACTAATATTTTATATTTTAAAAATTTACGAAATATACTACCAGAGGGAACACCTGAAATTATTTCGGCAAACTATGTAGTGCACGATGAAACTTATTCAATGAGAATTCAACCTAGAGAATCAGTTGACGGACAACCAGCTTATGAACTAGTGCTTGATTTAGAAAGCATAGGAAAACAGGATACGCATGTGATGTCTTTAAACACAAGTGGAATATCCCTATCCAATAATAACAATGCTCCTAGAGATCAAAGTGTCGGAATTACTTTATATGCTGATACAACAGGCTTGAACTCAGTACGTGATGGCGATGGTCTTACAAAATTTGTTGAACAATCTGAAGTAGATAATGGAAATATTGACTTTGCAATTTATGCAAACCCAGTATTATCACTAGACCCAACTATTACAGAATTAGAAAAGGGAACTACTAAGAAAATTGAAGCAATATTAAGTGGACAAGGATACATCAAAGAGAATAGTGAATATATACCGGTTGATGGAACTACTTATGGTACAGTTACTAGTGTATTAGCAGATGATAAACGAAGTGCTACTATTGATTTAACAGGAGTAGAAATTACATTTGATGATACTACAAACAAATATGTTTACAAAGATGCAATTACAACATTAGTAAACTACTTTGGTGATGAAATTGATGTAACATCTCAATATTTAGTTTACGTTCCACCAAAAGTAACATTCCATACTTATACTCGCGAAACTCCTGCAGTTCTAGGAAAATGGGATGATGGAACTGCATTAACAACGAAGGATGTGCAATTAAATGCTGCAGAATTGGAGTTTGAATCAGGAAGTCTATTAGAAAGCCAAGTACCAGTTCTTAATGCACCAAGTGGATATGTATTCGTAGGTTGGGAATTAGCAGATGGTACAGATATATCTTTTAGTCTTATACCAACGTTATTAAATGCAAATGAAAATTTATACCCAAGATTTAGTCCTGATGTATTAATTGATGAAGATAGAGATCTTGATCCAACAACACCAGGAGATGGAATTCCAGATATTTATCAAACAACAGTGAATCATGTAGTTGTGAATGGAACGTGGGAAG